>NZ_JBSGZV010000086.1:0-19422 GCF_053611185.1 Streptomyces sp. NPDC054834
CCCCGACACCGGTGTCGGGGCGGCCTGTTCTTCGCGTCGACCGGACGGCGGCCCGTGTCGCCGTCCGGTCGGTGGGGTCAGGTGGTCGTGGCGTCCGCCGCAGCGGTGGGTTTCGGCTGGGGGGCGGGGGCGGTGCGGCGGGCGTGCGAGGTGGCGGCCAGCGCGGCGATCAGGCCGAGGCTCAGGGCGCCGACGGGGAGCAGCAGCGTGGAGTGCAGCAGCGACAGGTAGCCGTCGGAGTACACCTCGCGGGCGAGCTTCTCGGCCGTGGCGGCCAGGTCGTGCGGTACGGCGGCCGCCACCTGGTGTGCGCCGGCGTCGCGGGTGGCGTCGGAGGCGAAGGCGCCGGTGAACTTCTCCCGTACGCCGGCCGGGAGTCGGGCGGCGCGGGAGTCGGCGCCGGAGTGGATCTCGCTGATCAGCTGGTGCTGCATGATCGCGCCGACCACCGCCGAGCCGATGACCGAACCGAGTTGCCGGATGGTGTTGTTGACGCCGGAGGCGGCTCCGGCGAGCCGGGGTTCGACGCTGCGCATCGCCTCGGCGGCCAGCGGTGCGAGGAGGCAGCCGGTGCCCATGCCGGTGACGAGCAGGGCCGGTGTGAAGGTGTACCAGTGGCTGTCGGCGCCGGCCAGTCCGCTCACCAGGGCGATTCCGGTGCCGTAGGCGAGGAGGCCGAACATCAGGACGTACTTGCCGCCGATCCGGTCCGACATGCGGCCGGCGAACGGGGCGACGGCCATGGACACCAGCGGGGAGGGTGCCAGGGTGAGGCCGGCCCGCAGCGGGCTCATGCCGAGGTTGGACTGAAGGTACAGGTTGAAGGGCAGGACCAGGCCCAGCATCGACAGGGCCACGAGGCCGGTCACCGTGGACATCAGGGTGAAGTTGCGGTTGCGGAAGACGGCGAAGGGCAGCAACGGCTCGCGGTCCTGCCGGGCCCGCTGGTGCAGCAGGAACACGCCGATGAGGACGACGCCGGCCGCGATGCAGGCGACGATGGCCCCGTTCCAGTCGTAGCGCTGGCCCTCCTGGAGGCCGAAGCACAGGGCGAGCAGGGCGGCGCTGGCCAGGAGCACGCCGGTGACGTCGAAGCGGTGTGCGCGGCCGGTGCGGATGTCGGGCACCACGAGCAGGGTCAGGGCCAGGACCGCGAGGCCGACCGGCAGGTTGACGAAGAAGATCCAGCGCCAGCCGGCCGCGCTGACCAGCAGCCCGCCCAGCGTCGGCCCGGAGATCGTGGCCACGCCGGCGACCGAGCCCCACACGCCCATGGCCGCGCCCCGCCGTTCGGCCGGGAACACCGCCACGATCATGGTCATGGTCTGCGGGCCCATGAGGGCCGCGCCGAGGCCCTGCACCCCCCGGGTGGCGATGAGTTCGGCCGGGTTCTGGGCCAGGCCGCACGCCACGCTGGCCAGCGTGAAGACCACGACGCCGGCCAGGAAGAGCGCCCTCGGCCCGTACAGGTCGCCGAGCCGGCCGGCGGTGATCAGCAGGACCGCCAGGACCAGGGCGTAGGCGCTGACCACCCACAGGACCTGGTCGAGCGAGGCCCCGAGGTCGGACATGATGTCGGGCATCGCGACGTTCACGATGGTCAGGTCCAGCAGGGTCATGTAGAACCCGAGGGCGAGTGTGGTCAGCACCGCCCAGGGGTTGCCGCGCCAAGTGCTCACGCGAGCCTCTCTTCCATCTCCGGGATACCTCCGGTGTGTTGCGGATATTGCGGGTGTTGCGGATATTGCGGTGTTGCCGGTGTTGCGAGTGTTGCGGCTTTTGCCGGTCGGACCTACAGGCCGAGTTCGCCGTCCAGGGCGGCGAACAGTTCGTCGTCGGTGACCGAGTCGAGGTCCGCCTCGTCCGCGTCGCCGGCCTGCGCGGCCTGCCAGGTCCGCAGCAGGCCGGCGAGCCGCTCGCCGGCCTCGGCGTGTTCGGCGGTACCGGCGGTGCGGGCCAGCAGGGCCTCCAGGCGGTCCAGTTCGGCGGAGAGCGAGGAGGGCCGGGTGTCCTGGGCCGGGGCGAGCCGGTCGGCGAGTTCGGTGGCCAGGGCGGCGGCGGTCGGGTGGTCGAAGGCGAGCGTGGCGGGCAGTTGCAGGCCGGTGGCGGCGATCAGCCGGTTGCGCAGATCCACCGCGGTCAGCGAGTCGAAGCCCAGCTCGGTGAAGCCGCGTTCGGCGCCGATGCCGCGTGCGTCGGGGTGTCCGAGCACGTGGGCGATCTCCGTGACCACCAGTTCCCGTACGGCCGCGGCCCGCTCGTCGGCGGTGAGTGAGGCCAGCCGGGCGGCCAGGGCGGCCGGCCCGGTGGTGTCGGCCGCGGCGGCCGCGGCCGTGCGGCGGACGGGGACGCGGACCAGCGAGCGCATCAGCGCGGGCAGCTCGCCCGCGGCCGCGCGGCCGCGCAGCGCCGCCCGGTCCAGGGCGGTGGCGACCGGGGCCGGGTGGGTGCCGGCCAGCGCCCGGTCCAGGAGGTCCAGGGCGGCCTGGGGGCTCATGGGGGCGATGCCGGAGCGGGCCAGCCGGGCGAGGTCGCTCTGCTTGAGCTCCTCGCCCATGCCCCCGCCGCCGCCCCACAGGCCCCAGCCGATGGAGGTGGCGGGCAGCCCGGCGGCATGCCGCTGCCGGGCGAGGGCGTCCAGGAAGGCGTTGGCGGCCGCGTAGTTGGCCTGGCCGGGGGTGCCGACCGTGGCGGCGATCGAGGAGAACAGGACGAACGCCGACAGCTCGCGCTCCCGGGTCAGTTCGTGCAGGTTGCGGGCCGCGTCCGCCTTGGGCCGCAGGACGGCGTCCAGACGGGCGGGGGTGAGCGAGGTGAGCACCCCGTCGTCCAGGACGCCCGCGGTGTGCACGACGGCGGTCAGCGGGTGTGCGGCGGGGATGGCGTCGAGCAGCGTGGCGAGCGCCCGCCGGTCGGCGGTGTCGCAGGCCACGACGGTCGCCTCGGCGCCCGACTCGGCAAGCGAGGCGACCAGTTCGGCAGCTCCGGGCGCGTCCGGCCCGCGCCGGCTGACCAGCAGGAGACGTCGCGCGCCGTGCGCGGTGACCAGGTGGTGGGCGACCAGTCCGCCCAGCAGGCCGGTGGCACCGGTGAGCAGCACGGTGCCGTCCGGGTCGAGGGGCCCGGCGGTGGGCTCGGCGGAGGGGGCGACGGGGACGAGCCGGGGCGCGTACGGCTGTCCGGCGCGCAGCGCGAGGTGTGGTTCGCCGTCGGCCAGGGCGCGGGCCACGGCTCCGGGCAGCGCCTGCGCGGAGGCGTCGTCGGCGTCCGTGTCGACGACCAGGATCCGCCCGGGGTGTTCGGCCTGCGCGGTGCGCAGCAGTCCGGCGACGGCGGCGCAGGCGGGGTCGGGGACCTCGCCGGGCAGCACGGCGGCGGTGCCCCGGGCGAGCAGCACCAGCGGGACGCCGGCCGTCTCCTCCCGTGCGGCCCAGTCCTGTAGCAGTGCCAGTACGGAGGTCAGCGCGGCGCGCGCGGTGTCCGCGGGGTCGGCACGGTCGGGGTCGGGGTCGGGGGTGACTCGGGCGAGCAGCGCGCCGGGGGCGGTCGCGGCGGCGAGGCCGGTGAGCCGTACGCCGGGCAGGGTGTCGGGCACGGTGTGCGTGAACGGGCCGTCCAGCACGGCCCAGTCGGCCGGGGCGGCCGGGACGGCGTCGACGGCGGTGGGCTCCATCCGGGTCCAGTCCACGGCGAGCAGCCCGGAGCCGGACTCGGCAGGAGTCTGTCCTGTGGCGGGCAGGGCGCGCAGGGCGAGGGTGTCCACGTGGGCGACCGGTGCGCCGGAGGGGTCGGCGAGGTCCAGGGTCACACTGCCTTCGGCGGCGGCGGGGGTGATGCGGACGCGCAGGGCGCTCGCGCCGGTCGCGTGCAGGGTCAGGCCGCTCCAGGCGAAGGGGATGTGGGCCTGGCCGGTGTCGGCGGAGGAGGCGCCGCCCGTGGGTCCGAGCGCGAGGGGCCGCAGCGCGGAGTCGAGCAGGGCGGGGTGGATGCCGAACCGGTCGGGGCCGGTGTTCGGGGAGGCGTCGGCGGGCAGCCGTACCTCGGCGTACAGCGTGTCGCCGTGCCGCCAGGCGGCGGTGAGTCCCTGGAACGCGGGCCCGTAGCCGAGTCCGGCGTCGACCAGCCGCTCGTCCAGTGCGTCGGTGTCGACCGGGTCGGCGCCGGGCGGCGGCCAGGCCTGCGCCCATGCTTCGGGGGCCGGGGCGGTGGTGCCGGTGGCGGTCAGCGTGCCGTCGGCGTGCCGGGTCCAGTCGGCGGCGCCGGAGCCGTCGTCGGGGCAGGTGTGGACGGCGAACGGGTACCGGCCCGAGGCGTCGGCGGGTCCGGCCGACACCTGGAGGCGCAGCGCGCCGTCCTCGGGCAGCACCAGCGGCGCCCGCAGGGTGAGGTCCTCGACCCGGTCACAGCCGAGCTGGTCGCCGGCGTGTACGGCCAGGTCGGCGAGGGCGGCGCCGGGCAGCAGTACGCGTCCGGCCACCAGGTGGTCGGCGAGCCAGGGGTGGCCGGCGAGGGACAGCCGGGCGGTGAACAGCAGCCCCGAGCCGTCGGCGAGCGGCACGCGGGCGCCGAGCAGCGGATGGTCGGCGGTGTCCTGCCCGGTCGCGGCGGTGTCGGCCGCGGCGGCGGGCGCCTGGAGCCAGTAGCGGGTGCGCTGGAAGGCGTAGGTGGGCAGGTCGACCCGGCGGGCGCCGTGCCGGGTGAGCCGGTCCAGCCAGTCGGCGGGCGCGCCACCCGCGACCGCGAGGGCCACCGGCCCCTGGGTGTGCGCGGCGGTGAACGCGGCGGCGACGGTGCGCTGTTCGGGGCGTCCGGCGCGCAGGACGGCGGCGGTCACGGCGGGCTCGTCGTCCTCGCCGGTCCGCTCCTCGAGCGCGTTGCCCACCATGGCGGTCAGCACGGGGTCGGGGCCGAGTTCCAGGTAGGTCGTCACACCCTGGTCGTGCAGGGTGCGGACGCCGTCGTGGAAGCGGACCGTGCCGCGGATGTGGCGGGCCCAGTACGCGGGGTCGGTCAGCTCCTCGGCTGTGGCGAGCCGGCCGGTCACGTTGGAGACGACCGGGATCGCCGGCGGGTTGAAGGTCAGGGTCGAGGCGATCCGGGTGAACTCCTCCAGCACCTCGTCCATGTGCGCCGAGTGGAAGGCGTGGCTGACCGTGAGCCGGTGGGTCTTCAGGCCCGACTGCCGTGCCCGGTCGGCGAGTTCGGCGACCGCGTCGGCGTCGCCGGAGACCACGACGGCGGCGGGCCCATTCACCGCGGCCAGGTCCACCCGGCCGGGATACGCGGCGAGCAGCGGCCGTACGTCCGGTTCGGCGGCGCGCACGGCGAGCATCGCGCCGCCGTCGCGGGCGGCCTGCATCAGCCTGCCCCGGGCCGCGACCAGCGCGCAGGCGTCCGACAGGGACAGAACCCCGGCCGCGTGCGCGGCGGTCAGCTCGCCCACCGAGTGCCCGATCAGCAGGTCGGGGACGAGGCCCCGGTGCTCGGCGAGCCGGAACAGGGCGGTCTCCAGGGCGAACAGGGCGGTCTGGGTGTAGCGGGTCTGGTGCAGCAGTTCGGACTCGCCGAACACCACGTCCTTCAGCGGGTGTTCCAGCCGGGGGTCCAGGTGCGCGCACACGGCGTCGAAGGCTTCCGCGAACACCGGCTCGGTCTCGTACAGCTCCCGTCCCATGCCCGGGCGCTGGCTGCCCTGCCCGGTGAACAGGAACGCGGTGCGGCCCCGGCGCGCCGAGCCGCCGCGCAGCAGGTGGGGCGAGTCGGTGCCGCGGGCGAGCGCGTCGAGCCCGGCGAGCAGTTCGGCGGCGGAGGAGCCCAGGGCCACCGCGGTGTGGTCGAAGACGGTGCGGGTGGTGGCCAGGGAGAGCGCGATGTCGGCCGCCGCGGGCGCCGGCTCGGCCGAGGCGAACTCCGCCAGCCGGGCAGCCTGTTGGCGCAGGGCGTCGGCGGAGCGGGCGCTCAGCACCCAGGGCAGGGGGCCGGTGTACGGGTCGGCGGACGGCGCCGGGGCGGGCAGGGGTGCGGCGGGTTCCTCGACGATGACGTGGGCGTTGGTGCCGCTGATGCCGAAGGAGGACACCGCGGCCCGGCGGGGACGGTCCAGCTCCGGCCAGTCCCGCTCCTCGGTCAACAGGGACACCGATCCCGCCGACCAGTCGACGTGCGGGCTGGGGGCGTCGACGTGCAGGGTGCGCGGCAGCCGGCCGTGCCGCATGGCCATCACCATCTTGATGACCCCGCCGACGCCGGCCGCCGCCTGCGAGTGACCGATGTTGGACTTCAACGAGCCCAGCCAGAGCGGCCGTTCGGGGCCGTGGTCCTGCCCGTACGTGGCGATCAGCGCCTGTGCCTCGATCGGGTCGCCGAGCTTGGTTCCGGTGCCGTGGGCCTCGACGGCGTCGACGTCCGCCGCCGTCAGCCGGGCGTTGGCGAGGGCCTGGCGGATCACCCGCTGCTGGGCCGGGCCGTTCGGTGCGGTGAGGCCGTTGGAGGCGCCGTCCTGGTTGACCGCGCTGCCCCGGACGACGGCGAGGACGTCATGGCCGTTGCGGCGGGCGTCGGACAGCCGCTCCAGGACCAGCATGCCGACGCCCTCGGCCCAGCCGGTGCCGTCGGCGGACTCCGCGAACGCCTTGCAGCGGCCGTCGGAGGACAGGGCGCGCTGCCGGCTGAACTCGATGAAGGTGGTGGGCGTGGACATCACGGTGACGCCGCCGGCCAGGGCCAGGGTGCACTCCCCCTCGCGCAGCGCCCGCACCGCCAGGTGCAGGGCCACCAGGGAGGAGGAGCAGGCGGTGTCGACGGTGATCGCCGGGCCCTCCAGGCCGAGGGTGTAGGCGACCCGGCCGGAGGCGACGCTGCCCATGCTGCCGTTGCCGAGGTGGCCCTCGTATCCCTCGGGCGCGGGGTGCAGCCGGGAGGCGTAGTCGTTGTACATGACGCCCGCGAACACGCCGGTCCGGCTGCCGCGCAGGGCCGCGGGCGGGATCCCGGCCCGCTCCAGGCCCTCCCACGCGGTCTCCAGCAGCAGCCGCTGCTGCGGGTCGGTGGCGAGCGCCTCACGGGGGCTGATGCCGAAGAACTCGGCGTCGAAAGCGTCCGCGTCGTACAGGAAGCCGCCCTCCTTGGAGTAGCTGCGGCCGATCCGGTCCGGGTCCGGGTCGTACAGTTCGGAGACCTTCCAGCCCCGGGTGGCGGGGAACTCGCCGACCGCGTCGACGCCCTGCCGCACCAGCCGCCACAGGTCCTCCGGGGAGGCCACGCCGCCCGGGTAGCGGCAGCTCATGCCGACGATGACCACCGGATCGGCGTCGGTCGCCCGGTGCGGTACGGCGGCGGTGACCTCGTGGTCCGGGCCAGTGTCCGGTCCGGCGACCAGTTCGGTCAGGTGGTCGATGACGGCGCCGGGCGTCGGGTAGTCGAAGACCAGGGTCGGGGAGAGGGCCAGGCCGGTGGCCGCGCCGAGCCGGTTGCGCAGTTCGACCGAGGCGAGCGAGTCGAAGCCGGCCTCACGGAACGGGCGGCCCTCCTCGACGCGGGCCGGGGTGTCGTGCCCGAGCACGGTGGCGACCTGGGCGGACACCACCGGGGCGACGGCCGCGCGCCGCTCGGCAGCGGGCAGTGCGGCGATCGTACGGGCCCACTCCCCGTCCGCGCCGCCCGCGCCGCGCCCGGTCCGGCGGGCCGGTACGCGCACCAGGCCGGTCAGGACAGCGGGCAGCTGCCCGGTGCCCGCGTCGGCCCGCAGCGCGGCGAGGTCGATCCGGGCCGGTACCGGCACCGGGCGGCCCGCGGTGAGGGCGGCGTCGAACAGGGCGAGGCCCTGCGCGGTCTCCATCGGGGCGATGCCGCCCCGGGTCATCCGGGCGAGGTCGGCCTGGTCGAGGTGTCCGGTGAGCCCGGTCGCCTCGCCCCACAGGCCCCAGCCGAGGGAGGTCGCGGGCAGCCCGGAGGCGTGCCGGTGGTGGGCGAGACCGTCCAGGAAGCCGTTGGCGGCGGTGTAGTTGGCCTGGCCCGGGTTTCCGAGGACGGCGGTGACGGAGGAGAACAGCACGAACGCGGCGAGGTCGGCGTCCCGGGTGAGCTCGTGGAGGTGCCAGGCCGCGTCGGCCTTGGGTGCGAGGACGGTGTCGAACCGGTCCGGGGTCAGCGAGGTCACGGTGCCGTCGTCGAGCACGCCCGCGGTGTGCACGACGGCGGTCAGCGGGTGCGCCGCCGGGATGCCGTCCAGCAGCGATGCCACCGACGCCCGGTCGGAGACGTCACAGGCGGCGAAGGTCACCTCGGCGCCCGACTCCCTCATGTCCTGAGCCAGTTCCGAGGCACCGGGGGCGTCCGCGCCGCGCCTGCTGGCCAGCAGCAGCCGGCGGGCCCCGTACCGGGTGACCAGGTGCCGGGCGAAGAGCCCACCCAGGGTGCCGGAGGCGCCGGTGACCAGCACGGTGCCCTCGGGGTCGAGCCGCGGCTCCTCCCGTTCGGCTCCCGTCTCGGCCACCCGTACCAGGCGCGGTACGAGGATCTCGCCGTTGCGGAGGGCGAGTTGCGGCTCTTGCGAGCCGAGGACGCGGCTGACGTCGAGGGAGGCTGAGTCGTCCGGGTCGTCCAGGTCGTCCAGGTCGACCAGGGTGAACCTCCCCGGCTGCTCGGTCTGGGCGGTGCGCAGCAGGCCCCAGACGGCCGCTCCGGCCAGGTCAGTGACGTCGTCGCCGTCCCGCACGGCCACCGCTCCCGTGGTGACCACCGCGAGCCGGGTCCGCGCGAACTCCGGTGCGGCCAGCCAGTGTTGCAGCTCGGTGAGGATGTGGTGGGTGCGGTCGCGCAGGCGTACGGGGATGTCGTCGCCGTCGTCGTCCCGTGCCGCCACGGCGAGGAGGACCTGGTCGGGGAGGGCCTCCCCCGCCGTGACGGCAGTCAGCAGGGCGGCCGTGTCGGCGTACCGGGCGGCCGGGGTGCCGGCCGCGGTGAGGCGCGCGGCCAGCGGGGTGTCGGCGCCGACGAGGGCCCACGAGCCGGCCGCCGGCGCCTCGGCGGGAGCGGGCGTCCAGTCGAGGGCGTACAGCCCGCGCGTGCCCTGTACCCGGGTGAGTGTGCCCGCGGGGACCCGGCGCAACGCGAGCGACTCGACGCGGGCCACCGGCCTGCCCGTGGGGTCGGTGACGTCCAGGGCGAGGGTGTCCGGTGCGGTCGCGGTCAGCCGTACCCGCACCGTGCGGGGCGCGGGGACGTCGTACAGCCGCACCCCGGACCACACGAACGGCAGCCTGGGCTCGGCGGGCCCGCCGTCCGTACCGCCGTCCGACAGCAGCCCGGCGTGCAGGGCCGCGTCCAGGAGCGCCGGGTGGATGCCGAACGAGGTGGCGTCGCCGGTGAGTTCCTCGGGCAGTTCGAGTTCGGCGAAGCTGTCGCCACCGTGCCGCCAGGCGGCGCGTACGCCCTGGAAACCGGGGCCGTAGGTGTAGCCCTGGGCGGCCAGGTCCTCGTACAGGAAGGCCGTGTCGACGGGCTCGGCGTCCTCGGGGAGCCAGGCGGTGGCCTCGGGTTCGGCGGCTTCGTCGGCGGGTTCGAGCAGACCGGAGGCGTGCCGGGTCCAGATCCGCTCGCCGGTGTCCTCGTCGTCGTCCTGCTCGGGCCGGGAGTAGACGTTCACCGCGCGGCGGCCCGCCGCGTCCGGCGCGTCCACGGCGACCTGCACCTGCACGCCCTCGGCGGCCAGCGGCAGCGGCGCCTCCAGCGTCAGGTCGGCCAGCCGGTCGCAGCCCGTCTCCCGGCCCGCGCGCAGCGCCATCTCGACGAACGCGGTCCCGGGAAGCAGCACGGTGTCGGCGACGGTGTGGTCGGCGAGCCAGCCGTGGGTGCGCAGCGACAGCCGGCCGGTGAACAGCAGGCCCTCGCCACCGGCCACCGGCACCAGCGCGCCGAGCAGCGGATGGCCGGCAGCACCCAGCCCGGCCGCCGTCACGTCCCCGGCGGACCGCGCGGGCGCCAGCCAGAAGTGCCGGCCCCGGAACGGGTACGTCGGCAGCGCTACCGGCGGGGCCTGAGGAAGCAGCCGCGACCAGTCGATGAGGACACCGCGTACGTGCAGGCGGGCCGCGGTGAGCAGCAGCTGGTGGGCGCCGCCCGGCTCGCCGCCGGGCGCCACCGCTTCCGGTCCGCACGCGACGGAGGCGGTGATCCCGTCGCCCGCTTCGGCCCCCAGCGGTCCGTCCCCGGCGCCCGGCGCCTCGCGCAGGCACTCCAGCCAGTACGCGGGGGTCAGGGCGGCCGGGTCCACCGGTGCGCCCGTCGCCCCGAGCACGGGGATCGCGGCCGTGCCGGGCCGCAGGGACGCGAGCAGTTCCAGGGCCACCGTCTCGTCGCCGTCCGGCACGGTGACCACCCGGGCCCCGTCCCGCAGGCTCAGCGCACCGGCCGCGCAGGCGGCGGCCACCTGCCCCACCCCACGCCCGGCGACCGCGTCCGGCACCACGCCGAGGGACCACCACAGCCCGGCCAGCGACACGCCGAGCGCCCACAGCAGAGGCCGGGCGACGTCCTCGCGCTCCGGAACGTGCTCCCCGCGCAGCGCCGAGCGCGGATCCCAGTCGACCAGTCCGGCGAGGGCCTCGGCGCAGTCGTCGAGCCGAGCGGCGAACTCCGGTACCTCGTCGGCGAGTCGGGCCATGCCGGCGACCCATCCCCCGTCGCCGGCCCGGCCCGGGAACACGAACGCGGTACCGCCTCCGCTCCCTTCGCCCACGACCGCACTGGCCGTCTCCTCCCCCGCCGCGAGCGCCGCCAGCCCGGCGAGCAGCTGCGCCCGGTCGGTGCCGATGGTGACGGCGCGGTGTTCGAAGGTGGCGCGGGTGGTGGCCAGGGCCCGGGCCACGGAGGCGGGGGCGAGGCCGGGATCGGCCTCGACGTGGGCGTGCAGGCGGGCGGCCTGGTCGCGCAGGGCCTCTTCCGTGCGGGCGGAGAGCACCCACGGGACGGCCATGTCCGGGACGGCGGTCCGCGACTGGGTTGCGGTCTCGGGGGCCTGTTCCAGGATCAGGTGGGCGTTGGTGCCGCTGATACCGAACGAGGACACCGCCGCGCGGCGCGGGCGGTCGAGGTCCGGCCACTCCTGCTGATCGGTGAGGAGAGAGACCGCGCCGGCCGTCCAGTCGACGTGCGTGGTCGGCACGTCCAGGTGCAGGGTGCGCGGCAGCACACCGTGGCGCAGCGCCATCACCATCTTGATGACACCGCCGACGCCGGCCGCCGCCTGCGAGTGACCGATGTTGGACTTCAACGAGCCCAGCCACAACGGCCGTTCGCGGCCGTGGTCCTGGCCGTAGGTGGCGATCAGGGCCTGCGCCTCGATCGGGTCACCCAGCCTCGTCCCCGTGCCGTGCGCCTCGACGGCGTCCACATCGGCGGCCGTGAGACCGGAGTCGGCCAGCGCCTGCCGGATCACCCGCTGCTGCGAGGGACCATTGGGCGCGGTCAGCCCGTTGGACGCACCGTCCTGGTTGATCGCACTGCCCCGGATCACCGCCAGGATGTTGTGTCCGTTGCGCTGGGCGTCCGACAGTCGCTCCAAAACGACCAGACCCGCGCCCTCGGCCCACGCGGTGCCGTCCGCCGTGTCCGAGAAGGCCTTGCAGCGGCCGTCAGGAGCCAGCCCCTGTTGCCGGGAGAACTCCACGAACATCCCCGGCGTCGCCATCACCGCCGCACCACCCGCCAACGCCAGCGAGCACTCCCCGCCCCGCAGCGCCCGCACCGCCAGATGCAGGGCCACCAACGACGCCGAACACGCCGTGTCCACCGTGATCGCCGGACCCTCCAGACCCAGCGAGTACGAGATCCGCCCCGAGGCGACACTCGCCGTCCCACCCGTGAGCAGATAGCCCTCGAAACCGTCGGCGGGTTCGTGCAGGCGGGGACCGTAGTCCTGAGCGGTGACTCCCGCGAAGACACCGGTGTCACTGCCGCGCAGAGTGTGCGGGTCGATTCCGGCGCGCTCCAGCGCCTCCCACGCGGTCATCAGCAACAGCCGCTGCTGCGGGTCCATCGCGGCCGCCTCACGCGGGCTGATCCCGAAGAACTCGGCGTCGAACTCCCCCGCGTCGTACAGGAAACCACCGTGCCGGGCATACGTCTTGCCGCTCACACCCCGCTCGGGATCGTAGATACCCTCCACGTCCCAGCCACGATCCTCGGGCAGGCCGCCGATCGCGTCCACCCCGTCGGCCACCAACCGCCACAGCTCCTCCGGCGAGGCCACCCCACCCGGATACCGGCACGCCATCCCCACCACAGCCAGCGGCTCGTCCGTGCCCTCTACCGGGGGTGCCGTCACGTGCGGCAGTTCCAGAAGCCCCCGCACGATGTGTTCGGCCAGGGCGTTGGGCGTCGGATAGTCGAAGATCAACGAGGAGGGCAGGGAGAGGTCGAGGTCGGCGTTCAGGCGGCTGCGCAGTTCGACCGCCGTCAGGGAGTTGTAACCGAGCTCCTTGAAGGACAGCGCCGGGTCGACCTCGTCCGCGCTCTCGTACCCGAGGATCTCCACGGTGTGCCGGCGCACCAGCGCGGCGATCATGGTGATGCGGATCCGGTCGCCCTGCTCGCTGGTCAGCGCCTGGAGCTTCTCGGCCCAGCCCTTGGGAGCAGCGGCCTCCTCCGGCTCCCTGGCCCCAGTACCCGGCGCGTCGATCCAGTGGCGCCTGCGCTGGAAGGCGTACGTGGGCAGCAGGACACGGCGTCCGCCCGTGCGCCAGTCGACCTCTGATCCGGCGGTGTACGCGGTGGCCAGCGCGGACAGGAACGTACGCTGTTCGTCCTTGGCTTTCTGGAGTACGGACGTTGCCGTGAACTCCCCAGCTTCTAGGTCTCCTTGGACCATCGCGGTCAGGACCGGGTCCGGGCCGAGTTCGAGGTAGGTGGTGACGCCGTCGGCGGCGAGGGTCTGGATGCCGTCGTGGAAGCGGACCGTGCCGCGGATGTGGCGGGCCCAGTAGGCGGGGTCGGTCAGTTCCTCGGCTGTGGCGAGCCGGCCGGTCACGTTGGAGACGACCGGAGTCGTCGGCGGGTTGAAGGTCAGGGTCGAGGCGACCTGTGTGAACTCCTCCAGCGCCTCGTCCATGTGCGGGGAGTGGAAGGCGTGACTGACCGTCAGCCGCTTCACCTTCACGCCCTCACCGGTGAACCGCTCGGCGATCTCCTCCACCGCGTCCGCGTCCCCGGAGATGACAGTCGCAGCCGGCCCGTTCACGGCCGCCAGGTCCACCCTGCCCGCGAACTCCGCTATCACCGGCGCGACCTGGGCTTCAGGGGCGGCGACAGCGAGCATCGCCCCGCCCCCACGCGCGGCCTGCATCAGCCGCCCCCGCGCCGCCACCAGCGCCCCCGCGTCGGCCAGGGACAGCACCCCGGCCACATGCGCGGCGCTCAGCTCACCGACCGAGTGCCCAATCAGGACGTCCGGGCGCACCCCGAAGGACTCCACCAGCCGGAACAACGCGGTCTCCACCGCGAACAGCGCCACCTGCGTGTACTGCGTCTGGTGCAGCAGCTCGGACTCGCCGAAGACCACCTCCTTCAGCGGGTGTGCGAGATGCGGGTCGACCGCCGCGCACACCGCGTCGAAAGCCTCCGCGAACACCGGCTGCGAGGCATACAGCTCCCGCCCCATCCCGGCCCGCTGACTACCCTGCCCGGTGAACAAGAACGCCGTACGACCGCCCTCCCGCACGACCCCGCGCACGACGCTCGCCCCCGGTTCCCCGGAGGCCAGCAGGCCCAGCCCCTTCAGCAGCTCGGCATGACCGCTACCCAGCACCACGGCCCGGTGCTCGAACGCCGTCCGGGTCGTGGCCAGCGAGAACGCCACGTCTCGCGCCCCTGCCGAGGAGTCGGCGGTCACGAGCTCCCGCAGCCGAGCCGCCTGCTCGCGCAGCGCTTCCGCCGATCGAGCCGACAGCACCCAGGGCAGCGGCGCACCCGTCTCCGGCTCGGCCTCGGCAACCGTCTGCTCGGGGGCTTGTTCGAGGATGAGGTGGGCGTTGGTGCCGCCCATGCCGAAGGACGAAACGCCCGCCCTTCGCACGCCCTCCACCGGCCACTCCCCCAGCCCGGTCTGCACCCGCAGACCCCAGCCCTCCAGATCGATGTCCGGATGCGGCGAGACGAAGTTCAGGCTCGCCGGAACCTTCCCCGCCCGCACCGACAAAGCCGCCTTGATCAGCCCGACGACACCCGCCGCACCCTCCAGATGACCCACATTCGACTTCGCCGACCCCACCACCAGCGGCGCCGGACGCCCACCAGAGCCGTAGGCCTCCCCCAGCGCCCGCGCCTCGACCGGATCGCCCACGGGCGTGCCCGTACCGTGCAGCTCCACATAGGCCACGTCCGACGGGTCCACGGCCGCGTTCGCGAGTGCCGAGCGCAGGACCCGGGCCTGCCCGTCCGGTGACGGCACGGTCAGGCCCGTGCCGCCGCCGTCGTTGTTGACGGCACCGCCACGGATGACACACACGATGTCGTCACCATCGGCGACCGCGTCCGCCAGCCGCTTCAGCACGACGACACCGCCGCCCTCACCCCGCACATAACCATCGGCGCGCGCATCGAAAACATACGAACGACCCTCCGGGGAAAGCCCCCCGAAACGCTCCACCGCCACCGAAGTCTCCGGCGCCAGCAGCAAATTCACCCCACCCGCAATCGCCGCCGAGCACTCACCCTTACGCAACGACTCACACGCCTGATGAACCGCCACCAACGACGACGACTGACCCGAATCCACCACCAGACTCGGACCCGTCAAACCGAGAAAATACGACACCCGGTTCGCCACGATCGACCGGTGCAGACCCGTCGACGTGAACGTCCCGAAACGCCCCGCACCCGCCGCCCGCGTCAACGCCGCATAATCGTCCTGGATGACGCCGGCGAACACACCCACCCGCTCACCACGCAGCGCCCCGGGCACCACACCCGCACCCTCCAACGCCTCCCACACCAACTCCAGCATCAACCGCTGCTGCGGGTCCATCGCCGCCGCCTCACGCGGACTGACCCCGAAGAACGACGCGTCGAAAGCATCCACCACCGGCAGGAAACCACCCCGGGACACCCCCACATCACCCCGCCCGGACGGCACCTCACCCACCGCCTCCCGGCCCACCTCCAGCAACTCCCAGAAACGGCCCGTGTCCTCCGCACCGGCAAGGCGGCACGACATTCCGACCACGGCGATCGGGTCGTTGGAAAGGGAATCGAGCGGCGCGTCAGAATTCGAAAGCACGGCGGGCGGTCTCCATTTCTGTTCACACGCCGAATCACGGGATGATTCGCACGAGCCGAAAGCACGCATGTCGCGCGTCCATCCTCATGAGGGGTGCTAAAGCGCCTCTTGCGGTGGTCTTGCTCAGCGAGGCGGGACCGCCGTCGGCTCGAGCGGCCGTGTCCGCAGGTCGGCGGGCAGATCGCGACGGCGGGAGATGCCGAGCTTGCGGTAGACGCGGGTGAGGTGGTGTTCGACGGTGCTGACGCTGACGAAGAGCTTTCCGGCGATCTCGCGGTTGGTGTAGCCCTGGGCGGCGAGGGTGGCCACTCGTTCCTCCGCGTCGCTCAGCAGTCCGGTGTCGGGGGCGGCGTCGGCGCGGGCACTGGGCTCGGCGCCGCGGACGGGGAGTATCTGCTCGCACAGCGGGGCCGCACCGCAGTCGGCGGCCAGCTGCCAGGCGCGCCGGGTGATCGTCCCGGCCCGGTTGCCCTCGCCGCTCATCTGCAGGGCGGAGCCGAGATCGGCGAGGGCGCGGGCGAGTTCCAGCCGGTCACCGCTGTCCCGGAGCGCGCCGACGGCGTCGCTCAGCAGCTCTGTGCGGCGCCCGGGTACGGCGGTGGCCGCGCTCAGCCGGAGTGACGTCCCGCGCAGCCGGGCCCCGCCGGACTCCGGCAGCGCGAGCTGCTCGGTCACGAGGGCCTGCGCCCGGGCGGGGCGGCCGAGGTGCAGCAGGGCCTCGGCCGCGTCGGTGCGCCAGGGCAGCAGCCCGGGGTGGTCGGTACCCCAGCGGACGGCGAGCCGGCCCACCTCCAGGAACTCCTCCAGGGCCGCCTGGGGGCGCTGGGTGGCCAGTTCGTAGCGTCCGCGTGCGCGGAGGAAGGCGAGCGCGTGCACGGTGGCGTACGGCTCCTCGCCGGGCAGAGCGGGCTGAAGGTGCTGGGCGGCCGTGGCGTACTCGCCCTGGTCGGTGAGCGCTTGGACGAGCAGGGCGAGCGGGGCCAGGAGGAACGGGCCGCCGCGGCCGGTGAGGTGGCCGAGTGCCGCGCTCGCCTCCCGGCGCGCACCGGCCAGGTCGCCGAGCCGCAGCAGGGCGTCGGCGTGCGCCGTGGCGAAGGCCGCCTGCCAGCCGGGCGCGTGCCGGGCCGGGGTCTGCTCGCCGAGACGCCGGCACCAGACGACGGCGCGGTGCGGCCGATGCTGGACCAGGGTGCGCAGGGCGTGGCCGAGGGGTTCGAAGGTGGCCTGGGTGAGGGGGGTGCGGGTGAGCAGTCGTTCGGCGGCCGGGGCGTCGTCCTCGGTGCCGGGGTGGAGCCAGCGGGCGGCGGCGCCGGCCGGGGGGTCGGCGGGGCGTGCGGGGGTGGCGGCCGGGAGCCGGGCGAGCAGATCGCCGAGGGGTGCGTCGGGGAGTGGGCTCGGGGCCGCTCCGGCCCGCCGTCCGAGGGCCTCGTCGGCCTCCTCGACACGTCCCTGTGCGGCCAGTTGGCGGGCCAGCCAGGTGGCGTCGGTGGCGGAGAGCCGGCCGGCACGCAGTGCGGCGAGCGGCTCGTCGAGCTGGCGGTGGGCCCTTGCGGGGTGTAATCGCCAAGTGTGGGCGGCCAGTTGGAGGGTGATCCGGAGCCGGATGAGTTCGTCCGCGCAGCCGGAGCGGGCCAGGCGCAGGAGGGCCTCGGCTCGTTCGGGGTCGCCGTGCGCTTGCGTCTCCTGGCGGGCGGCGTCCCGCAGGGCCTGGATCTCCCAGTCGTGCGCGGCCGTCCCGGCGGCGAGCAACTGACCGGCCACGGCGGCCGGTTCGGCCAGGGCGTGATGGAGGACGCGGGCGGCGTCCCGGTGCAGCGACCGGCGGTGTGCGGGGCTGAGCGCGGCGAGCACGGCCGCCGCCGCGGTGGGGTGGGGCAGGCGGGCGCCGACGGCGAGGCCGGCGGTGTCGAGGGTGGCCAGGGCGCGGGTGGCCGCGTCGGGCCCGAGGCCGGCGAGCCGGGTGGCGCGCCGGGTGTCGGCGTCGGGACCGAGGACGGCGAGTGCGAGGGCGAGGCGGCGGGCCGCGGAGCCGCAGCGGTGCAGACAGGTCGCGTAGGCCTGCGCGAACGGGCCCCCGGATTCGGGCTCGACCCCGGCGTCCTCGGCGGAGCCGTCCGGTCCGGTGCCCGTCTCGGCCAGCAGGGCGCGCAGCAGCAGCGGGTTGCCGCCGCTCAGGCGGTGCAGCCGGCCGACGGCGGCCGGGGAGTCGGGGGCACCCCAGTACTGGGCCAGTTCGGCGGTACCGCGGTCCTCCAGACGGGTGAGGCGGATGCGGACGAAGCCAGGGTGGCGCAGCAGTTCGGTGTGCAGCCCCGGGTAGCCCGTACGGTGGTGCGGGGTCTGTGCGAACACCGTGAGCAGGGGCGCGCCGCGCAGGGTGTGGGTGAGGCGCAGCAGTTCGACGAGGGAGCGGCGGTCGGCGTACTGCACGTCGTCGACGCACAGGAGCAGCGGACCGCGGGCGCAGGCCGTGCGCAGCAGGGCGGCGAAACGGGCGGTCGCGTCGGCGTCGGGATCGATGGTGCGGCCGGGCACGTCGGGGGCCTCGGGCCGTCCCGCTCCGGCCGTTCCCTCCCCGTCCGTCCTGGTCGCGGCCGGGTCCGGCTCGGGTGTCCTGCCGTGTTCCGGTGCCGGTGCCGCGTCCGGTGCGCTCAGGGCGGCCGTGAGGCGGTGCAGCAGGGCGTGGTCCCGGTTGCGTACGGCGGGGTCGGCGGCGGCCTGGACGACGGTGAGGCCGCTGTCGGCGGCGATATCGGCCGCGTACTGAAGCAGCCGCGTCTTGCCGCAGCCCGCGGCGCCCTCGACGAGTACCAGCCCGGCCGTGCCGGCGGCGCAGGCGTGCAGGACCTTGTCGAGGCGCGCGCACTCGTCGTCGCGGTGCAGGAGCACCATGAGCCGTCTCCTCTCCGGTCGCGTTCCTTGGCCGTTCGGGCAGCTTAGGAAGGCGGGCGCGCCGTGAGGGACCGGATGGGGGCGGGACTTGCTGCACGGCAGGAACTGCCGGGCGGCCGGCCGGCTTCAGCGGACGGCCGCGGGGGCACGTCCCTCGGCGAAGGAGCGGAGGTCCTCGGCGACGGCGGTGGACACCGCGTCCTGCTGGGCGGCGAGGTAGAAGTGGCCGCCGGGGAAGCTGCGGAAGCCGAAGGGGCCCTCGGTCAGCTCCCGCCAGGCCATGGCCTGTTCCAGGGAGACCCGGGGGTCGGCGGTGCCGGTGAGCACGCTCAGCGGGCAGCGCAGCGGCGGTCCGGAGCCGTCCGGGCGGTAGCGGTAGGTCTCGACGGCCTTGAAGTCGGCGCGCAGGGCGGGCAGCACCATGCGCAGGATCTCCTCGTCCTGGAGCAGCCCGGGGTCGGTGCCGGCGAGTACCCGGACCTCCTCGATCAGCGCGGCGTCCCCGAGGGTGTGGACGCGGTCGTCGCGCAGGATGTCGACGGCCCGCCGTCCGGAGACGATCAGGCCGAGTGGGGCGGCGCCCTCCCGTTCCATCCGGCGCGCCAGCTCGAAGGCCAGGACCGCGCCCATGCTGTGCCCGAAGAGGACCAGCGGCAGGTCGTCGTAGGGCCGCAGGGCGGCGTGCAGGGCGGCCACGAGTTCCTCGACCGAGTCGAGGGCCGGTTCCAGTCGGCGGTCCTGACGGCCGGGGTACTGCACGGCCAGTACGTCGGCGTGGGCGGCGAGCCGCTGCGAGAAGGGGAAGAAGAAGGACGCGGTGCCGCCGGCGTGCGGGAGGCACACCAGGCGGCAGGGCCGGCCGGTGGCAGGGTGGAAGCGCCGGATCCACGACTCGCTGTGGGCGTCGGGGAGGGTCATGGTGCGGCGTGCTCCTTCGTCCGTCGGGCAGGGTCGCCCGGGTGGTGGGTTGGCGCGCGGCCGGATGATGACCGGGCGGGTTAAAGGGCCCCTTGTACCGGTGAGCCGCGCGGATCCGCTCAGACAACCGTCCAGGTGTCGCCGCCGGCCAGCAACGCCGCGAGGTCGCCCTTGCCCTGCCGCTCGACGGCCGTGTCGAGCTGGCCTGCCATCTGCGTGTCGTAGACCGTCCGCTCGATGTCACGGAAGACACCGATGGGGGTGTGGTGCAGGGTGTCGGGGTCGGCGAGCCGGGAGAGGGCGAACGCGGTGGTCGGGGAGGCCGCCCGGGCGTCGTG
>NZ_JBSGZV010000087.1:0-18614 GCF_053611185.1 Streptomyces sp. NPDC054834
CATGCAGGAGGCCTGGTGGTCAATTCTCCTTCGCGCCACAGACGACCATGGCGTATCACTCGATCGAGTGAGCCGCCTTCGACGTTGGCCGCGTTGCGGCGGAGCGTTGCCCGACGGAATGCCCACGGCGGGCCACCCGTGGATCCGGGTGGCCCGCCGTACCGTCTGCTCAGCGGCCCAGAGCGCGGCGTCCGCGGCCCTGGGAGAGGACCGGCAGGTTGCGGGCCGGGGCCTGCGCGCGGGTGTCCTCCTCGATGCGCAGGGCGAGCGCCGGGCAGCGGCGCACCGCGCGTAGAGCCTTGGCCTCGGCGTAGCGCGGCACCTTCGCCTGCGCCACCGTCGGGAAGCCGTCCGCGCCGAGTTCGAAGACCTCCGGGAGGATGTCCGCGCACAGCCCGTGGCCCCGGCAGAGCGTCCAGTCGACGAAGATCTTCTGACGGCTGTTGCCGGTGTCCTCCGGCTCGCCGCCGCCCGGGATGCCCGTCGGCATCTTGCCGTCCTCGAAGAGCGGCAGAACGCCTTCCACGCGCCGTCCGCAGCCGTTTCCGAGGACGTGCGCCGCCAGGTCGTCGGTGAACGCCTTGATCGTCGACTCCAGGAACATCGCGGAGCCGTCCGGGTGCGAGCACGCCCCGCGCCGCTTGACGTTCTTGGCGACCTGCTTGAGTGCCTCCAGGGCGGCCGGACCGCCGCCGTTGAGGATGTCCTCCATGCCGCGCGCGGCGGCCGGCAGACCGAGGTAGCAGGGACCGCACTGTCCCGCGCTCTCCTCCGCCAGCCACTGGGCCACCCGCAGCGACTCGCCCAGCGGGCAGGTGTCCTGACTGATCGGCAGGATCGCGCCGGCGCCGAGGGCGCCGCCCACCGCGTCCAGGGAGTTGCGGGAGACGATCGCCTCGTTGACCGTCGCCGCGTCGATCCACTTGCCGTGGTAGCCGCCGGTCAGCACGCCCTGCGGCACCGGCGGGGCGCCGGCCAGCTGAAGGACGTAGCGCAGCGGCACGCCGGTGGGGACCTCGATCACCATGGGGCGGGCGACCGCGCCGGAGACCGTGAGCATGACGGTGCCCGGCTCGTCGTACAGGCCGGTGTTGCCGTAGCGCTCCGGGCCGATGCGGGCGGCGATCGCCAGCTGGGCGAACGTCTCGGCGTTCGACAGCAGCGTGGGCGCGCCGCCGACGCCGTTCTGCGAGGCGCTGGTCTTGCGGCCGGGCGGGATCGCCGGGCCGCCGTCGATGGAGCGGATCAGCGACGCGGCGGCGCCGGTGACCATGCGGATCGGGTTGCGCTGCACGAACGCCTTCAGCGCCGAGCGGCGGCCGTTGTTCAGGCCGCGTTCGTCGAGCGCGGCCTCCATGGAGCGCTGCGTGGACTCACGGGTGACCCCGATCACGAGCGTGCGGGCGCCCAGCGCCTCCGCGCACAGCAGGGCGCCGTCCAGGATCAGGTGCGGGGCACGGTTGATGAGCACCGTGTCCTTGCGGCAGGCCGGTTCGTCCTCGCTGCCGTTGACGACGACGACCGGCCGGACGCCGCGCTTGATCGCCGATTCGGCGACCGAGCGCAGCTTCTTGTGGAAGGGGAAGCCCGCGCCGCCGCGGCCCTTGAGATTGATGGCTTCGGCGAGCTGCGCGAGCTGCTCGCCGCCCAACGGCTCGAGCGGCCCATGCACCTTCAGGTGCATGGGCAGGTCGAGTCTTTCGACAAGGTCGAAGCCCGACGTGAGCTGAGGAAGTCCGACCACGCGGACTTCTGGTACGTCGGGCAGGGCCTCGTTCACCTATAGCCTCCGGAAGGCGTGTTCCAAGGTTCGCCCGATCCCGGCGAGTCGAAGGACGCACCGGGGGCTGGTTCATTGGCGGGACCGCTGTTGTACGTGTCGTTCGAGTTGTACGTGCCGTAGCGGGCGTTCGTCTCACCGGTGTCGTACACATCACTTCCGCCGTACCCGCCGACGCCCGAATTGTTGTAGGCCGGGATGTTGTTGTACCCGGTGTCCGCGAGCGGGTCGTACGCCGACGGGGGCGCCTCGCCGACCGGCGGCGGGGACGGGACCGGCCAGCTGCCCGAGGTGCTGGACGCGCCGTCCACGCGCGGGAACGCCTCCGTCGCCTGCATGTCCATCGGCAGGTTCATGCGCGCGGTCTGGCCGGCCGCGAAGGGCTGCTGGGGCTGTCCGGGCGTCGAGACCGCCCGGTAGGCGGCTGCGAAGCCGGACGCGGGCTCCGGGGCCATCGGGCGTGCCGGAGTGTCGTACAGCGACCCCGCGCGCGGGGAGGCGCCGGTGTCGGTGAAGGCCGCCTGCTTCTCGTAGCCCGGCAGCGCGGACGAGCCCGACCCGAGGGGGCCCGTCTCCGTCACCCTGGCACGGCTGGCGTCCAGGTCGTCGAGCTCCGGCCGCTCCGCGGAGCCCAGGATCCCGACGAGCCGGTCGGCGACCTTGCGCTTGAAGGGGCGCGGCGCGGCGCGCAGGGCCAGGGCCGCCATGATGCCGAGCAGGCACAGCTCGTACGAGATCATGAAGAACGGCTTCGCCGCGCGTCCCGCGAACAGGCCGTGGATCAGTGCCGCGCACAGGGCCGGGTAGGCCAGCATGTGCATGGCACGCCAGCGTGCCGCGACCGGCGCGGGGGCGGCGAACTGGTTGCGCAGCGCGCCGGTGACGCCCACGAAGATCATGAGCAGGCCGGCCAGGGAACCGAGGCCGATGAGCCCGGCGCTGCCCGTCACACCCGTACTGAAGGGGATCAGTGCGGCGATCAGGACGGTGTGCGCCAGCGCCAGCTTGATGGTGATGTGCACCAGGAGGAACGCGATCGAGGCGATGGCGAGCACCCGGTGGATGGCCTGGGAGACGATCCGCTGGCGGGTGTTCAGGAAGATCCGGTCCTGGGTCACCAGACCCCAGATCACCGAGGAGGTGAGGCTGACGAGCGACAGGACGCCCGCGCCGAAGTTCAGGAAGTCCTGCAACCAGTGCCCTCCGAACAACACCACCACGGGTATGAGCAGCAGGACGACGGCCGTCGCCACCCCGTAGGCCGACCGGCCTGGTTTGGGGAGCGAGCTGGTACTAACACGAGGGTTCATGGGGGCAACTCCGAGCGGTTCGGGAAAGCGGTCCCGCTGCCGAACTGTAAATGGCGCCATACCGATCAGTACGAGGTTTGAGTTATTGCGTTGTTATCAAAGGACCATCTGGCTGTTGCGGTGTCCCATAGTGGGTGTTACGCGAAGTAATCCTTGACCTTGGTTCAGTGGCTGTCGTTGTCACCTATGCATACGCAAGCGCGTCGCGGCTTGCTCAGAGCCTGCGGTACCCTAACGCCATGCGTGCCGTACGCCTTCTGCTTAGCGGGCCGCGCTGATCAGTCCCGACCGGCGGCGAGAGCCGGGTGGCCGGCATCGGCGCGGCGTCCCCTCCTGTGTGAGGGGATTTTTCGTTTCTTTGAATGTCACAGCCGCAGGCAGAGACGATCGATGGAGCTTTGAGGATCATGAGCGAGACGAACCCCGCTGCCGCCGCTGCCGCCGCTGCCGTGTCGGCGGAGGCCGCGCCGCACCGCTACACGGCCGCCCTGGCGGCCGAGATCGAGGCACGCTGGCAGGACTTCTGGGACGCCGACGGCACGTACGCGGCGCCGAACCCGAAGGGTGACCTGGCCGGCGACCCCGAGGTCGTGGCGCGGCCCAAGAAGTTCATCATGGACATGTTCCCGTACCCCTCCGGTGCGGGCCTGCACGTCGGCCACCCCCTGGGATACATCGCCACCGATGTATACGCCCGCTTCCAGCGGATGACCGGCCACAACGTCCTGCACACCCTGGGCTTCGACGCCTTCGGTCTGCCCGCCGAGCAGTACGCCGTGCAGACCGGCACGCACCCGCGCGTGTCCACCGAGGCCAACATCGAGAACATGAAGTCCCAGCTGCGCCGGCTGGGCCTGGGCCACGACAAGCGCCGGTCGTTCGCCACGATCGACCCGGACTACTACAAGTGGACCCAGTGGATCTTCCTGCAGATCTTCAACTCCTGGTACGACGACGAGGCGAAGAAGGCCCGCCCGATCACCCAGCTGATCGCCCAGTTCGAGTCCGGTGAGCGCGCGGTGCCCGGCGGGCGCTCCTGGGACCGGCTGACCGCCGCGGAGCGCGCCGACGTCCTGGGCGAGTTCCGCCTGGCCTACGCCTCCGACTCGCCCGTCAACTGGTGCCCCGGCCTGGGCACCGTGCTGGCCAACGAGGAGGTCACCGCCGACGGCCGCTCCGAGCGCGGCAACTACCCGGTCTTCAAGGCCAAGCTGCGCCAGTGGAACATGCGGATCACCGCCTACGCCGACCGGCTGCTGGAGGACCTGGAGGAGCTGGACTGGCCCGAGGCCATCAAGCTCCAGCAGCGCAACTGGATCGGCCGGTCCGAGGGCGCCCGGGTCGACTTCCCGATCGACGGCGAGTACATCACGGTCTTCACCACGCGCCCGGACACGCTGTTCGGTGCGACCTACATGGTGCTGGCCCCCGAGCACCCGCTGGTCGAGAAGTTCACCCCGGCCGCCTGGCCGGAGGGCACCCACCAGGTGTGGACCGGCGGCCACGCGACCCCTGCCGAGGCCGTCGCCGCGTACCGCGCGCAGGCCGCCGCCAAGTCCGATGTCGAGCGCCAGGTCGAGGCCAAGGACAAGACCGGCGTCTTCATCGGCGCGTACGCCACCAACCCGGTCAACGGCGAACAGGTCCCCGTCTTCATCGCCGACTACGTCCTGATGGGCTACGGCACCGGCGCGATCATGGCCGTCCCGGCGGGCGACCAGCGTGACTTCGAGTTCGCGCGCGCCTTCGAGCTGCCGATCCACTGCATCGTCGAGCCGACCGACGGCCGCGGCACCGACACCTCGACCTGGGAGAACGCCTTCGGGTCGTACGACGCGAAGATCATCAACTCGTCGAACGACGAGATCTCGCTGGACGGCCTGGGCGTCGTCGACGCCAAGGCGCGCATCACCGAATGGCTGGAGCGCAAGGGCACCGGCGAGGGCACCGTCAACTTCCGGCTGCGCGACTGGCTGTTCAGCCGCCAGCGCTACTGGGGCGAGCCCTTCCCGATCGTCTACGACGAGGACGGCACCGCCCACGCCCTGCCCGAGTCGATGCTGCCGCTGGAGCTGCCCGAGGTCGAGGACTACAGCCCGCGCACCTTCGACCCGGACGACGCCGACACCCAGCCCGAGACGCCGCTGTCGCGCAACGAGGAGTGGGTCAACGTCACCCTGGACCTGGGCGACGGGCGCGGTCCGCAGAAGTACCGGCGCGAGACCAACACCATGCCCAACTGGGCCGGTTCCTGCTGGTACGAGCTGCGCTACCTGGACCCGCACAACAGCGAGAAGCTGGTCGACCCCGAGATCGAGCAGTACTGGATGGGCCCGCGCGAGGGCCAGCCGCACGGCGGCGTCGACCTGTACGTCGGCGGCGCCGAGCACGCCGTGCTGCACCTGCTGTACGCCCGCTTCTGGTCCAAGGTGCTGCACGACCTGGGTCACGTCTCCTCCGCGGAGCCGTTCCACAAGCTGTTCAACCAGGGCATGATCCAGGCCTACGTCTACCGTGACAGCCGTGGCATCGCGGTGCCGGCCGCCGAGGTGGAGGAGCGCGACGGTGCGTACTACCACCAGGGCGAGAAGGTCTCCCGGCTGCTGGGCAAGATGGGCAAGTCCCTGAAGAACGCGGTCACTCCGGACGAGATCTGCGCGGAGTACGGCGCCGACACGCTGCGCCTGTACGAGATGGCGATGGGCCCGCTGGACGTCTCCCGGCCATGGGACACGCGCGCGGTGGTCGGCCAGTTCCGCCTGCTCCAGCGGCTGTGGCGCAACATCGTCGACGAGGCCGGCGGTGAGGTCACCGTCACCGACGCCGAGCCCGACGAGGAGACGCTGCGTGCCCTGCACAAGGCGATCGACGGCGTGCGCCAGGACCTGGAGGGCCTGCGCTTCAACACCGCCATCGCCAAGGTCACCGAGCTGAACAACTACCTGACCAAGGCGGGCGGGGCCGTGCCTCGCTCGGTCGCGGAGCCGCTGGTGCTGCTGGTCGCGCCGCTGGCCCCGCACGTCGCCGAGGAGCTGTGGCGCCGGCTGGGCCACACCGGCTCGGTCGTCCACCAGGACTTCCCGGTCGCCGACCCGCGGTACGTCGTCGACGAGACCGTGACCTGCGTCGTGCAGATCAAGGGCAAGGTCAAGGCCCGCCTGGAGGTGCCGCCGTCCATCTCCGAGGAGGAGCTGGAGAAGGCGGCGCTGGCCGACGAGAAGGTCGTCGCCGCGCTGGAAGGTGCCGGGATCCGCAAGGTGATCGTGCGGGCCCCGAAGCTGGTGAACATCGTTCCGGCGTAGCGCTCGGGGTAGTCCCCTACGGGCAGGTTCGGGGTTTTTCCGGAACCCCGGGCCTGCCCGTAGCGTTTACCGTGGAGAGCAGCGCGGTGCGCGCCGCGCGAAGCCGGAGGAGGAGCGCCGTGGAAGCCTTCATCACAGTCTTCGCCCTGCTCTTCCTGCTGTTCGTCGTCCTCGGCGCCTACGCCACGGTCAAGGTGATCGGCGCCGCCAAGCGCGGTGTCGACCGTACGATCACCCAGGCCCGCCGCACGGTCGAGGACCACACGCTGCGCGCCAAGTCCGTCGTCCAGCCCGGCCCGGCCGGCGAGATAGCACAGCTCCGGCTGAGCCTGCGCACCTCGATGCGCGCCACCCAGGACGCGTTGCAGGCCGGTGCCGCCGAGGACGAGTCGCTGCGGGAGTCCCTCGGCCTCTTCGAGCGGCTCAGTGCGCACGGGCACGAACTGGACGACGAACTCAGGCGACTGGAGTCCGAGCCCGACCGTGCCACGCTCGCCGAGCGGCTGCCCCAGCTGCGCACCCGCACCGAGCGCATCACCCGGTCCGCGGACTCCCTGCGCTGGGCCGCCCGGGACCGGGCCCACCGCTTCGCCGGGGACGACCTCGACACACTGAGCGCCCAGATCGACGTCGAGACCGGCGCGCTGCGGCACTGGACGCATGCGGAGCCCCCGACCGCGCCGCAGCCGTGGCCCGACGCCCCGGCCGACGACGACCGGACCGTACAGCAGACCTGGCCGGAGCCCCCTCGGCCCAACGCCGCCGAAGACCCGGCCCGGCCGGCCCTCACCCCTCCCGGCCGACGCCGGACATACGCATGGCAGAAGAAGACCCGCCCGGAGAGCACGACTTGATCCGGCCGGCCCCGGCCCAGGTCACCGGGGCCGGGCTGCCGTCCGGGCGCTACGCCAGGTAACCTCCAGCTCATGTCCCGCCATGTCGCTATCGTCACCGATTCAACGGCCTACCTGCCGCAGCGGACGATGGAGCGCCACGGCATCACCGCGGTACCCCTGACCGTGGTCCTCGGCGACCAGGCGCTCGAAGAAGGCACCGACATCTCCACCCGCTCCCTGGCCCAAGCCCTCCAGAAACGGCGCCCCGTCACCACCTCACGCCCCAGCCCCCAGGTGTTCGCGGAGACCTACCGCAAGGTCGCCGAGTCCGGCGCGACCGGCATCGTCTCCCTCCACCTCTCCGCCGAGCTTTCGGGCACGTACGACGCCGCGGTCGTCGCGGCACGCGAGGCGCCGGTGCCGGTGCGGGTGGTGGACACCGGCATGGTCGCGATGGCGCTCGGTTTCTGCGCCCTCGCCGCGGCCGAGGCGGCGGAATCGGGCGGCACCGTGGACGAGGCCGTCACCGCGGCGGAGAAACGGGCCGCGGGCACCTCCGCCTACTTCTACGTCGACACGCTCGACTATCTACGCCGGGGCGGCCGGATCGGCGCCGCGCAAGCCCTGCTGGGCTCCGCGCTCGCCGTCAAGCCGTTGCTGGAACTGGACGGCGGTCGCATCGAACTCCTCGAGAAGGTAAGGACGGCGTCGAAGGCGATCGCCCGCCTCGAGGAGATCGCGGCCGAACGGGCGGGCAGCGCCGAGGTCGACATCGCCGTGCACCACCTCGCCGCCCCCGACCGCGCCGCGGCCCTCGCGGACCGACTCCGGGCACGCGTACCGGGGCTGGCCGACCTGCACGTGAGCGAGATCGGCGCGGTGATCGGGGCGCACACCGGCCCGGGGCTGCTGGGAGCCGTGGTCTCGCCGCGCTGACCTACTGCCAGCGCATCGCTCGTGCGGGTGGCGCGGTTTTCCACAACCGGCCCGTCCTCCACGGAAATCGAGCAAGATCATCGCGAAGTGACGGGATGTCGGATCCTCGTCGCATGGCACTTCGATCACGTTCACGCACAGCGCCCGCGACCAGCGGCCCCGGCCGCGCCCCCGCTTCCGACGGCCGCATCCGGCACCGCCGTCCGTCCGCCCGTCGTCCACCCGACCGCGGACCCGCCCGGCACCGCCACGCACCGGCGGAGGAACTGCGCCGCCGAGCGGAACTGCTCTTCGCCGAAAACGCCCGCCGACCACAGGAGTCAGGACACGGGCCCCCACCGGGGCAGCCACGAGCGGGTACGGCGAGCGGGGCGGGCACGGCGCCGGGGATGAGCTCCGTACTGGGGATGAGCGCCGCGCCGGCTGCCGCGTGCACGGACGCCGTGGAGACCGGCTCTGACGACGAGTTGCTGAGCCCCGACTGGCGGGAGCGGGCCGGGCTCGCGCTGCGGGAACGGATGCCGGTGTGGTTGCAGGCGCGATGCGGTCTTCAGCGGCGGGGCGTGATCGCGCTCACGGTGCCGCTGGCCGTCGCCGCGGTGTTCGCCGTGCAGCACTTCTGGGCCGGCCGCGCCGAGTCCGTCAGCGCACCGCAGGTGGTGCGGGCCGAGGCCCCGTACGCGCACCGGAAAGAGACGGAACCGGGAGAGAACGGCGGGCACGCGCAGGACACGCGGATCGCTCCCGGCAGCACCACCGGCGCTGCCACGGGCACCGGGACCGAGATCGTGGTGGACGTCAGCGGCAAGGTCCGCGACCCCGGGATCCACCGTCTGCCGGCCGGTTCACGGGTCGCCGACGCGCTGCGCGCGGCGGGCGGGGTACGCCCGGGCACCAGCACCGAGGGGCTCAACCGGGCCCGCTTCCTCGTGGACGGCGAGCAGGTCGTCGTGGGCGGCCCCGCACCGGCACCGGGTCCCGCACCAGGTCCCGCGCCGGGCACCGGGACGGGCTCCGGCGCGGCAGGCACGACGGCCGGAGCCGGACCCCCGGCACCGATCTCCCTGAACACGGCCACCGCGGACCAGTTCGACACCTTGCCCGGCGTCGGCCCGGTGCTCGCCCAGCACATCATCGACTACCGCACCCGGCACGGCGGCTTCCGCTCGGTCGCCGAACTGCGCCAGGTCAACGGCATCGGCGACCGGCGCTTCGCCGACCTGAGGAACCTGGTGCGGCCATGAGCCGGGCCCCCGACCGGCCGGCGCACTCCGGCACGCTCCCGTCCACCCCGGGGCCGAGCGAGGCCTCCACCTCGGTGCCGAGCAAGAACCCGCTGTCCGACAGCGGCCACCCCGAGCGCCCCGCCGGCCGCCGGACCGTGCACGCCGCCTCCGGGAAACGACTGGGCGCCGCACACCCCCGGCAGGAGGCACCGACGGACCTGCGCCTGGTCCCGCCCGCGCTCGCGGCCTGGGGGACGGCGGCGCTCACGCTGGACATCCCGCCGGGCTGGACCGCCGGGCTGGTGATCGGCTGCCTGATCGCGGCGATGATCCTGCTGTACGGGCGGTGGACACAAGCCCCGCCCCCGTCGATCGCCCGGCCGCGCGTCACGGTCGCCGCGGCACTCCTCTGTGTCGCCGCGTCAGCCGCCTCCGCCGGGCTGCACGGAGCCGACCTGCGACGCGGGCCGGTGCCCGCGCTGGCCCGGCAGTACGCCACGGTGACCGCCGAGGTCGAGGTCGGCTCCGACCCCTGGCTCAGCAGACCCCGGGTCACAGGCGATCACGCGGCCCCGGTCGCCGTACTGGTCCGGGCGGAGGTGCGGCGCGTCGAGGAGGCCGACGGGACGGTGACGACGACCCGGACCCCCGTGCTGATGGTCGTCGACGCGGGCACGCCGAGCCCGCGCGGAGTTCCCGAGGAGCGTGCGACGGGAACACGGGCGGCCTGGCTCGGCCTCCTGCCCTCGACGCTGCTCCGGGTGAGCGGGCGACTGGCACCGGAGCAGGCCGCCGGTGAGCGGAGCGCGGCCGTGCTGCGGGTGCGGGACGGGCAGGCACCGGAGGTCGTGGGACGGCCGAACGGGCCGCAACGCCTGGCGGGGCGGCTGCGGGCCGGGCTGCGCGAAGCGACCGACGGGCTGCCGGGCGACGCACGGGCGCTGCTGCCCGGGCTGGTCGTCGGGGACACCTCACGGATCACGCCAGAGCTGGACGAGGCCTTCAAGGAGACGGACCTGGCGCACACCCTCGCGGTCTCCGGCAGCAACCTGACCATCCTGCTCGCCCTGCTCATCGGGCCGCCCGGGCTGGCCCAGCGCGCCGAACGCCGTGGAGTGGCGCCACGCCTCGGCCTTTCCCTGCGGGCTACCGCACTGCTCGCGGCGGCGCTCACGCTCGGCTTCGTCGTCGTCTGCCGACCGGATCCGAGCGTGCTGCGAGCCGCGGCCTGCGGAGCCGTCGCCCTGCTCGCCCTGGCCACGGGGCGCCGCAGATCGCTGGTGCCGGCGCTGGCGACGGCCGTCCTGCTGCTGGTCCTGTACGACCCGTGGCTGGCCCGCAGCTACGGCTTCCTGCTCTCGGTGCTGGCCACCGGAGCCCTGCTGACGCTCGCGCCCCGTTTCGGCGCGGCACTGCTGCGACGCCGGGTGCCGCCGCGGCTCGCCGAGGCGCTGGCCGCCGCTGCCGCCGCACAGGCCGTGTGCGCGCCGGTCGTCGCCGTGCTGTCGGCGCGGGTGAGCCTCGTGGCGGTGCCGTGCAATCTGCTCGCGGAGTTCGCGGTCGCCCCGGCCACGGTCCTGGGCTTCGCGGCGCTGGCGACCGCGCCGGTGGCGATGCCCGTGGCCAAGGCCCTGGCCTGGCTCGCGGGATGGCCGGCCGGATGGATCGCGGGCGTGGCCCGGGGCGGGGCCGGACTCCCCGGCGGGGGAGTGGACTGGCCGGGCAGCTGGGCCGGGGCGCTGCTGCTCGCCGTCGCCACGGTGGCCGTCGTGCTGCTCGGGCGGCGGCTGGTGCGGCACCCGTGGTGGTGCGGTGTCTGCGGGCTGCTGCTCCTGCTCGCCGTTGTGCGCCCGGCGCCGCTGACCAGGGTGATCACCGGCTGGCCGCCCCCCGGCTGGCGGCTGGCGATGTGCGATGTGGGGCAGGGCGACGCGACGGTGCTCGCGGCGGGCGGCGGCACCGGTGTGGTGGTGGACGCGGGTCCCGATCCGGCGCTGGCGGACCACTGTCTGCGGGAGCTGGGCATCACCCGGATCCCCCTGGTCGTGCTGACGCACTTCCACGCCGACCACGTCGCGGGACTTCCCGGTGTGCTGCGTGGTCGGTCGGTCGGCGGGATCGAGACGACGGGCTTTGAAGAGCCCGCCGACCAGGCCGAGTTCGTACGGAGGGAGGCGGCCGGACGGAACATCCCCCTCACCCACGCGGTCGCCGGGGAGCAGCGGCGGTCGGGTCCGCTGTCCTGGCAGGTGCTCTGGCCGCCGCCCCGCCCGGCCGATTGGGAGCCGGACGGGCCCAACGACGCCAGCGTGGCGCTGCTCGTCCGGTCGGCCGGGCTGCGGCTGCTGCTCCTCGGGGACCTCGAACCCCCGTCCCAGCAGGCGCTGTTGAGATCACCGGCGGCGGCCGGTCTGGGCCGCGTCGACGTCCTCAAGGTCGCCCACCACGGTTCGGCCTACCAGGACCCGGACCTGATACGCCTGGTGGCGCCGCGCGTTGCGCTCATCTCCTGCGGCGCGGACAACCCAAAGGGTCGTGACTTGCAGTTCTAGCACATCCGCCCAGGTCAGCGCAGGGTTTCGGAGGCAGGAAGCATGGGTCACCGACGCCAACTCGCGTGCCTCTGGCGCCACTTATCCGCGTAGCCTGATCAGGTCAGAAAAACAGTGCCCCGGCGGGAAGGGTGAAGGCTTCCACACCGGGGCTTACCGACTGGATGGAGTCGGCATGGCTGAGGCTATCGGCACTGAGCGAATGCGTCGCCTACCGTGGACCGGCCCCGCAGGCAGCGCGGAATACGCAGCGCCCGGGGAAGGTGTCGACCACATCGCGGATCGAACGGAAGCCCACATCATCAGCACGGGGCGCAGCGATGCCGCCTATGCGCTGACCATGGCGGAGCGCCCGGAAGTGTCCAGCGATGAACTGCGGTTGCTGGTGCGGAAGTTGGCCAGTGCTGTGAGGGACGTTGCCAGCGTGGCGGAACTGCGCGGGGAACGGCTCAACGAACCTTCCTACGGTCCGGCAGCAAGGGCGCTGGAAACGGCGCTGCGCGAGGCTCTGAGCCAACGCTGAGCACCAGACAGGCATAAGCCCCGTAGCGCGCTCCAGAGCTCTCCTGGGGCTACTACGGGGCAACCGACTCGCTGAGCCCTACTCGGGCCGTCCTCAGCGGGTCGGGGCTACAGGGCCGGACCGGACATTCCGGGGGTCGTTCGGGTGGCCGTGGATCATGTGCGTATGCATGGCGCGCACCGCCGATGCAGCCATCTGCGGGTGGCCCGAGGAAACGGCGCCGCTCACGGTGTCTCGCAGCAGCGCACAGACCCCGCAGGTATCCGGGTCCACATTCCCGGGGCGAGGTGTCCACAAGTCACTAAGCACTGGTACTCCGCTCGCAGTTCTTACAGGGGAACGGACACGGGGGAAGCTGCGACGGCCGGGGGAAGTAGATGACACCGGATGCTGTGTCCAGCGCTCCGCCGTATTCAGTCCACCAGCCATCCGGAGAGGCCGCGTACGGCCCTAGCGGGTCATCGGTAAGGCTCACTAGCTCCGGGTCCGGTAAGGCGCTCAGGCGGGCACTGGCGCGCTTCGCGGGTTCCGTCACCGGGGGCACTCGAAATGCCGGTAAACGGCGACCGGAGAACCGGACCTCCGCTCAATGGTGGAACGGCGGCACGGCTCTAGTTGCTTGATCTTCCGCTTACAGCCGGCGCACGTTGACCCCTCGGGAGCGTAGGTCACGTAATCCGCTTCAGCCTCGGTCGCTGGGCTCGCTGCCATGACTTCCCCTCGCGTTCCGTCTAGGGGGTCCAGACTCCTTCGGGTGTTGATCAGCGACTAGCGGCCCCCTGTAGGCCAACTGTCGGCCAGAATTGGGGGCATGGGGACCAGCATCGGGACCAATGTCCGGCGACTGCGCGAGCAGCGAGGGTGGAGTCAGGCTCGGCTAGCCCATGAGGTTTGCCGAGCAGCAGGAGTGATCGGCGATCCCGTCGGACGGCAGGAAGTCAGCCGATGGGAGACAGGCAAGCGCACACCTCGCGAATGGTTGCCGTTCCTCGCTACCGCCCTGGGCGTACCCATGGATGCACTCCGCGAGCCGCTGAAGCCCTCTGAGCCGCCCTTGCCGACGCTGGCCGACTTCCTGCCTGAGGGGGACCCGCTAGCGCCTCTCAGAGCGGCTACAGGGCGCCGCATTGGAATGGGGCAGGTGGACGACTTGCAGCAGCGGGTGCACGGACTGCGGCTCGCTGATGACGTGCTGGCCGGGGGTGACCTGATCCGCCCCGCGCTACGGGAGTTGCGTTCCGCTGTGAAGCTGTACCGCGAGGGATCCCATACCGGCGAAGTGGGGCGCCAACTACTCAGGCAAATAGGCGAGTTGGCCCAGATCGCAGGATGGATTGCAAGCGACGCCGGGCAGCATGCGGAGGCTGAGCGGATCTACCGCCTAGGCGTTAGCGCAGCGAGGCAGGCGGAGGATTTCACGCTGGCGGGCAACATCGCTGGCAGCCTCGCCTACCAGTACTCGAATACGGGGCGGGAGGCCAAAGGGGTCACGCTGGCGCAAGCGGCCCTAAATGACGCTGGAAACGACGCTCCGCCAAAGGCTCGCGCGCTGTACCTCGATAGGGTGGCATGGGCACATACGAAAGCCAGGGGCGTAGCCAACGGGCAAGCGGCCATGCGGGCACTCGGGGAAGCGGGGCAAGCGCTCAGCGAGGACAGCGAGGGAATCGAGTCGCCTGCCTATCTGTATTGGGTGGACGCTGGCGAACTGCGGGTCATGGAGAGCCGCGTTTACACAGAGCTTCACCGGCCCTTGCGCGCCGTTCCCTTGCTGCGAAGCGTGCTCAGCGAGTACGACGCGACGCACACGCGCGAAATGGCCCTGTACCTCTCTTGGCTGGCCGTGGCGCTGGCCGATGCGAATGAGCCCGAGGAAGCGGCGGCCGTCGCGGAACGCGTTATCGCTCTGTCATCTGACATACCGTCAGAAAGAACAGCGGAGCGGGTTCGCGTCATCCTCCGCCGTTTGCAGGACTATGCGGAAGTGCCCGAAGTCGCTGCCCTACTCGCTGAGCACCAGGCAGCCTAGAAACGCGAAAACCCCGACCCCCGGGGGTATCCCAGGGTCGGGGTTCTTTCATGCGCTCCCAGCGCTGTACGGCTCGATGTCCAGATATGGGTTAGTCGGCGTCGTTACCCGAGACAGCGATAGAGGCTCGATCCACTCGTTGTTTCCCTCGGCGAGACTCCGCATATGCGTCCGGTACGCACGCCCCGTACGAGCGGACACAGCCGCATTCCGCTGGTCTGCGCTGGCCATGGTCCACAAAGGGGCGGAAGCGGCGTCAGGGTTGGCAACGAAGAATGCTCTCCATTCGGCATAGCTGCGCTGGCTCATACGGCCTCACCGGCCATGGCTAGATATCGACGGCCGGTCCGCTCGGACACACCAAAGTGGTCAGCCACCATGCGGCCGGTCACTGGTCGGCCATGCCGAGACTCAAGGACGGCCACGGCCGCCCGAACATCCTCAGCAGTAGGCGGAGTGACCGGGGTTTCCAAATCGCTGTCCGGCGCTGTCTCGGCAAAGTCCTGCCATAGGTCAGCGTCCAGCCATGCGCCATTCCGAGGGGGGTCGGCCGGCTCAGGAGTCCCAGTTCCGTCCGAAGGCTTTCCCAGGCGCTCAGACGGCCGCTCAGGGCTTTCTGTCCGATGCATTCGCCAGACGGTCAGCGGGAATACGGCATGCAGCCCAGCGGAAACCCAGGTGTCGACTGCGCCCAGAGGGTCAGCGGTCAGCACTCCGGCCACATTTGCGGCCACGGCAACGGCTACGGCCAGCGTCACATCACGGCGTGACCGGACGGCCCAGACTAGGAACAGGTCGACGGCCACGGGCACGGCATAGGAAGGCAGTTCGGGCACTCCGTGCGTGCGAGCTAGATGCTGCTGCGTGGCAAAGCTGATGAACATCGAAGCGAGCAGAGCGGCATAGCGGGCGCAGTTGGCTACTGAATGACGAGTCAGCAAGGGAACTCCAGGGCATAGCAAAGGTGCCCCGGCTCAGTGAGTCAGGGCACCTACGAAATTTCGTATGTGGTCAGTCGGTTGGTGCTTCGCGTATTCGTCTGCGACGCTCGCGCTGATATTCCGTCTTGCAAGATCGGCACCAGCGCTGGAGGCCGTAGACACGGCACCGCGCGAATGCTGACTTTGGCTGGCGCCGGTCACAGCGCGTGCAGTGGTGTAGGTATTCGGACATGACTCGCTCTCAGTAAGGGTCGTAGGCGCTCTCGCGCTGTAGAACAAACTTTTCAACCGGGCGCACGTGCCAGAGCCCTCCCCCGCGTCTCTTTCCCCCTAGCCGATTGGGGGGCCCCTGCCGGTAGGGTCACCGGAATTCAGACACAGCGCGTGACCTAATGATCAAACGACTCACCCGCTGTCTTACGCGAATGATGAGCCTTGGTCATCGACTGCAAGTTGTCCCACTCGAAAGCCTTGGGCCCGAGCAAACCCAACCCGTCTTTGTGGTCCACCTCGATAGCGTCCGGACGCAGCAGCGCAGGCAGCCTCGCGCACTCCTCGCATTCGCAGTACGGGTGAGCAGCGAGATAGGCACGGCGTACCTTCTCCCACTTCCGGCGCAGGTCTGCCGACACATTGCGGTGACCAGTCCCATACTCACGGCCGGTCACACTCGACGTACGCGCATGGGCACGGCACTTACCCCGCCAGGTAAGGCACTGGCACCCGTCGACAGGGCAGCGCTGATAGGTGCTGCGCCTCAGACCCTTTGGCTTACTGCCAGGCTCACACGGACACACAGCAGCAGACGTGCGCTTAGGTTCACGAGGAGCAGACAGCGACGGGATAACGCCCCGCCAATCGCCATCCACTGGTGACGCGTGACCAAGCTGGAAGTACCTCAGCGCAACAGGCTCAGGCACGTCTAGCACCGCCCCGCCGTTGTACTGACGCCCGTCCCAAAACACGTAATAGAACGCGCCCACGCGGATACGCACCATGAGATCTCCAATCAGCAGGGAACCCCGGAGCCGAGTAGCCCCAGGGTTCCCAATTCAGCTAGGCGGACTTGCGACCTAGCAGCGCATCAAGTAGGCCATCGCGTTTCGCGCTGACAATCTCCGCAGGGTTCATGCCGGCCAGCGCCTCACGGGATATCTGACCGTTCTCGTACCGGTCCGCAGCCTCAGCCTCAGCGGTCTTACTGCGTTCCATCGCATTCAGCAGGTCATCAGCGGTCACATTCCCGCCCGCCTTGCGGTAAGCGATTAGCTGAGCGGACGTCATGCGTGACTTATCCGGGCGAGCCATCAGGCATCCACCTCGATGATGCGAACAGCGCTATTGGCAGAGCCAGCCAGCGCCTCAGCTAGTGAGCGCTTCAATTCGAAGGCAGAGCCGTTCTCGGCCACGACCAGGACGAGCGGGTCCGGTTCAAAGGGCAGCGCGAACGAGCCGAGCACCTCGCGAATCTCTACCAGCGGCTCATGGGAATCAGGCGCAAGCCCATTCGCCAGCGCGGGACTCGCACCATCGGCGCTGTAGTCCGGCCGGTCACCGTTCTGCCAAGCGCGGACGAATCGCACTACATTGGCGGCGCCGCCGAATGCTTCGCGCGCAGCCAGGTAGGCCCGGTAAGCATCCTGCGCCTTCTCGGCCGTCTCTCGCAGGCGCTCATCAGCCGCAGGCTCCAGGGTGCCCACAACGGCCCGGAAAGCCTTCTGAGCGGCACTCTCGGCCTCACGCAGACTGGTGGTCAGAGCACGATGTGCACCCAGAATGGTCGGACGCCGGTCACGCGCAGCAGCGAGCGAGCTACGCAGCTTCTCCAAAGCCTTTCCAGCGCTCACCGCATCGATACCAGCCTGAACGTCGTGGGCCTCGAAAGTGGATTCCCAGGTCTCGGACAAGTAGTCGCTGTACTCGACCTCGAAGTTATCCAGCGCGTCATAGGCAGCATCGCGCGCAGCGATGGTGGAAGCCACATCGGCCGGAAGCTGGTCAGTAGGCGGGAAATTGGTGACAGTGACGTCAGCGAACATGGTGGATCAGTTCCTCTCAGATCAGGGCAGTACGAGGGGTCACATACCAAAATTGGTAGGTGACCCCCCAGGGTCAGGCGGCGTAGGTCGCGTATTTCACTTGGCAGCCTCCCGCTTAGCGGCGTGACGCTCCGTTTGGGCTCTGGTGTAGTTGGCCTGCGCTTCCGTCATAGCGGCAACACTGCGCACTAGATGGGTGAGGACGGCGACGGAATCTAGGTCTATGCCCTCGGGGTCAGCCTCAATGGAACTGGCCAGCGAAGTAACGAGCGACTCCAGACCGATTCGAGCGTGGACGCTGGTAGCATTCCTGGGCATGTCGTTGGGTGGTATCACGGGTGATCTCCGGTCAGGCGGTGTAGGTAGCGGCGCTGACCATCGAGGACAGCAAAGCAAGGGTGGCGAAAAGGGCGAGAATCACGGGCACTCCAGAAATCCGGCGGTCTCGGCCGGCTCGCAGGTTCCGGAAACGCAGAAGACCCCCTAGGACCGGGAGATATCTGCGGCGCTGCGACACGCCACAGAATCTCGACCGATACCCAGGGGGCCTAGATCGGAGCGGAATCGTAGCCAGCGCTGAGCGCCGGTCGCAGTGCTACGTGGTCCGCGAGGGAAGCCGTTACCGGCTCTGAAGAATGACTAGCGAGTCGGTTACCTGCGGGCTAGACGCGCGTCGCGCTCAGATAGTCGGTCAGCGGGCACGCGGAAGTCTCTTCCACGGATTGGCTGTAGGGCCGTCTGACGGCCGAATGAGGGCGCCCCGGCGGGAAGCCCTGGGGCAAGGCTGGAAGGCGCTCAGGCGGCGGACTGCGCCCGCTTCGCAGCCCGATAGTGAGCGACCTTGTGAGCGTCCGAGCAGAAACGGCGGGGTCGGCCTACGCCGTTCCATCCGGTCGAATCCTCACAGCCTTCACGCGCGCAGGTGGCGTCCCAGCGTTGAGTTTCCTCGTCGATTGCCTCTTGGGCTAGCGCGTTCTGTAGCTCAGCGCACGTCTCGTCGGCGTCGTTGGCGTAGTCGCAGAATGACTGCCTACCTCTCAGAGGGCGGAACGTGGCGCCACAGAGGCGACAGACCTTATCGGCAGGCTTAGGGCCGGTCCGTCGGCGGGCACGCATCTTGCAGCGCGCGCTACAGAAGCG
>NZ_JBSGZV010000088.1:0-16848 GCF_053611185.1 Streptomyces sp. NPDC054834
TCCTCCGGATACGGAGACTTACGTCCCACCTGGACATCCCTCCCTGGACCATCAAGATCCATTGTCAGGGTGTCCACCCCAAAGGATCAGCCTCAGTGATCGCATTGCCCCTCACCCCTGGTCCCATCGACAATGCCGGGACCGTCTTTCAACGCTCCCGGCGCAGGAAATCGACGGCCAGGTCTGTCGTCGCCTCATGGGCCACTTTGGCGCTCCGGGCGGGACGAGATCACCGACCAGCTTCCTCTCAGCTGATAGCCCCTTCCTTCCATCCCAGGTCAGCGGCCTGCCCCCGCGGGAACGGCGCCCAGCGCGCGATGGAACTTAGATGACCGGTCGGCTAGCTTCGGGATGTGGCGCGGATTTGCGACCGCTCCTGATCCAGTTCCTCAAGAGAACGCACCCATGAGTGCGTACAGCCGGCAGGTCGTGCCGCCGAGGCGGGGCTCACATGCCTGGACGCGCAGCTCTGTTCTCCCGGCCGTCCTCGCCATGGGAGCCCTGTTCCCCTCAAACCTGGAGTGCAGCGATGAACGACAACGGACGTCAGGAAGGCATCCACCCCTTCCCGGCCGGTATGCAGTCGCATGAGATCGAGACCAATGGCGCCACGATCCATGTGCGCGTCGGCGGACAGGGGCCGGCGGTGGTCCTGCTACACGGCTTCGGCACGACGGGCGACATGTGGGGTCACCTGGCGAGCGCACTGATCGAGGACCACACAGTGATCACGCCCGACCTGCGCGGGCTGGGCCTCTCCTCCAAGCCCGAGGGTGGCTACGACAAGAAGAACCAGGCTACGGACGTGTGGGGCGTCCTGGACGCCCTGGGCGTGGGCACCATCGACCTGGTCACGCACGACATCGGCATCATGGTCGGCTACACGGCCGTCGCCACCCACCCCGAGCGCGTCAGCCGCTGGGTGGTGATCGACGCGCCGCTGCCCGGCATCGGACCCTGGGGCGAGATCACTCAGGACCCGACGATGTGGCACTTCGGCTTCGGCGGTCACGACATGGAGCGCCTCGTCGAGGGCCGCGAGCGCATCTACCTCGACCGCTTCTGGAACGAACTCTCCGTGGTCCCGGAGCGGTTCGACGAGGCGAAGCGCGAGCACTATGCGGCTCTCTACGCGCAACCCGGCGCCATGCGGGCGAGCTTCGCCCAGTTCCTGGCGTTTGGCCAGGACGCGGCCGACAACGAGAAGTTCCTCGCGCAGGGCAAGCTGCAGATGCCGGTCCTGGCCTTCGGTGGTGAGGCCACTTTCGGCCCTGGGATCGGTGAGGTGCTGCGCTGTGTCGCCGACGACGTCGAGGACGCCGTCATCCCGGACTGCGGGCACTGGATCACGGAAGAACAGCCGCAGGCGACCACAGACCTGGTCGTTGACTTCCTGCGCCAGGCGCGCTGAAGGACGGCGTCCTAGTTCAAGCGGGACACCTGGTAGTGGACGATGGACCAGCCGTCCGCCACTCGCCGCACCACGAGCGCGAGCTTGACGGCAACCGGGGTCCGGTCAGTGAACGAGAACTCGGCGTCCAGGTAACCGAGTACCAGGTCGTCGGCCAACCGCCGGGTTTCGAGAATCCGGAACTCGGCGGTCATGCCCAGGGGTTGGGAGTCGTAGTACTCGGCGATGCCCTGGTGACCGACGGTGTAAGGGTGCAGGCCCTGGAAGATCGCGTCCTCGGTGTAGAGGGAGGCGACGCGCTGCGGGTCGTGCGCGTCGACGGCCGCCTTCCAGGGGGCGAGGACGCCGCGCAGGATCTCCGCGTCGTTCTTCGTGGTGTGCGTCGTGGTGCTCATCGGGTTTCTCCCGTCGAATGGAGCGGAGTCGTGGTGCCGGACGGCGCCGGAGGTCAGTGGCCGGCGCTCATACCGCCGTCGACGTGCAGGATCTCGCCGGTGACGAAGGGAGCCGTCTCGAGGAAGACCACGGCCTCGACGATGTCGCCCACCTCGCCCATCCGGCCGACCGGGTGCAGGGCGGCGAGGCCCTGGTGGGTCTCCTCCGGGTGCATCGGGGTCCGGATGGTGCCTGGCGACACGGCGTTGACGCGGATGCCGCGGGTGGCGTACTCGATGGCCAGGGACTTCGTCGCGGACTGCAGTCCGCCCTTGGTCAGCGAAGCCAGGACGGAGGGGACGCGGGAGTCCGCGTTGTCGACGAAGCTGGTGGTGACGTTGACGATGTGGCCGCCGCCCCGGGCCAGCATGTGCGGGACGGCCAGCTGGGAGATCCGGAAGAACCCGCCCAGGTTCACGCCGGTGACGGCCGCGTAGTCGTCGGCCGTGTGGTCGGTGAAGGGCTTGGCGACGAAGACGCCCGCGTTGTTGACCAGGGTGTCGATCCGGCCGAACCGCTCCACGGCGGCGGCGACCACGCGCTCCGCGGTGGCCGGGTCGGCGATGTCGCCCTGGACGGTCAGGATGTCGGCGTCGGCGGCGGGCGCGATGGTGCGCGAGGTGGCGACGACGGCGTGGCCGAGCTTGCGGTAAGCCTCGACGAGGCCGGCTCCGATGCCCTGCGAGGCCCCGGTGACGATCGCGACCTTCTGGTTCTGAGAGCTCATGACGTCCTTCTCCGCGTATCAGAGTAGAGGCTGAGGTGCTCCCGGCCGACTACTAGCCGACCGGTCGCCTATTCGGAAAGCTAGACGTCCCGCATGGACGAACGCAAAGGTCAGAGGGTCTTTCGCCAGGACCGGAATCCTCATTGCTGAGAGGCCCGGCCTCCCAGCGCACGTCAGCGGTGCGGGTCGCCGTCGGGCAGCCAGGCGTCCGGGGAGCGGAGTCCAAAGTCGTCGACCCCGTCGCAGAGCGCGTCGACGACGGCGAGCACCGCAGTACGCGTCTCGACCTCGCGCCACACCAGCGACCAGGTCCAGTGCACCGTCGGCGCGACGATCTCGCGCCGCACCAGATCGGACGGCAGTGCGGTGGTCTGCCCCTTCGGCGAGTTGACGACCGGGCGGCGGCTGCGGCGGACATGGTCGAAGAAAGCGGGGCCGGTGATGCCGCCGTCACAGATGCGCAGCGCGTGTGCCCCGGTGTCGTGGCACAGCTGCTCGGCGTAGACGTTCCAGGACGACCAGGAACTGGTGTCGTCATCGAGGAGGACGGCGGTGTCCTGGGCGCGGACGTCCGCGGTGTCGGCGCCGGTGGAAACGGCGTAGAGCCGGTCGGCGCCGAGGAGGCGGGCGCGCAGGCCATGCCGTTTCAGGTCCTCGTCACGCACCCAGCACACGGCGAGGTCCAGGCTGCCGTCGGCGACGCGGGCGGCCTGGGTGTGGGAGGGTGCGATCCAGGCGTCGAGGTGCAGCCGGGCGACACCGGCGCTGCGCGTGGTCAGGTCCGTGGGGAGCCAGCTGACGTAGCCGAGCCGGACCGCTTCCGAGCCCGCCAGCCGGCCGGCCCTGAGCTGAAGGTCGTCGGCCCGCTCCAGCAATGCCCGGGTGTGCGGGAGCAGGGCGGCGCCGGCCGGGGTGAGGGACACCGAGCGGCGGTCGCGGTCGAAGAGCCGTACGCCGAGGTCGCGTTCGAGGGCCTTGATCTGCTGGGAGAGGGAGGGTCCTGCGATGAGGAGGCGCTCGGCGGCGCGGCCGAAGTTCAGCTCCTCGGCGACCGCGACGAAGTACCTCAGCTGGCGGAGCTCCACGCCCGTCATGCTACGCGGACTGAGAGGCCGTCTCTCTCAGCAGGAAGGCAACCTGTCGTGGCGTCCCGTGCCCGTGGCAGACAAGGCTGAGGGCAGGGAAACCCGGCGCTCCGCCGTCCGGCGGGGCGGGCCCGAACGGAGCGAGAGCATGCAAGAGTTCCTGGTCGAGATCACCACGACGATTCCCGACGGCACCAGCCAGGACGAGGTCGACCGGCGCCGCGCCGCCGAGGCTGTACGCGCCCGGGAACTGGCAGCGACCGGCCACCTGGCGAGGCTGTGGCGCCCAGTGGGCGAGCTGCGCAGCATCGGCGTCTGGCGCGCCGCCGACGAGGCGGAACTCCACAAGAAGGTGCTCGGCACCCTGCCGCTGAGCCCATGGATGAGCTTTACCGTGACGCCTCTGGAGTCCCACCCGAACGACCCCGGTCGCTGATCAAGCGGCGCTGGCCCCGAGCAGGGCCAGGGAGTTAGCCCAAAGGGAGCTCAGCCGCCCGGTGTTGTTGTAGAGCTTCGCGAACATCACCTGGCCCTCCAGCTGGGCGACGACGGACCGCGCCGCCTCCCGGGTGTCGGTCACGGTGACGTCACCGCGGTCGAGGGCCTCGGTGACGACCGCGTCGACCATCTCGACCTGGGCGTCGAAAATCTCCTGCAGTCGTGCGCGGACCGCCTCGGTCCGGTTACTCATCTCCAGACTGAGGTTGCCGAACAGACAGCCCGGCACGGTGCCGCAGTCCTGCTGTCCGCTACGCAGCCCGGCCTCCGTCTGCTCGAACAACTGCCGCAGCCGCTCCAGCGGTTCGCCCTCGCCGCTCAGGACGCGCGTCCACTCCCGCCGCTGGTCAGCCCAGTGCTCGTCGACAACGGCGATCGCGAGCGCTTCCTTCGACTCGAAGAAGTAGTAGAAGCTGCCCTTCGGCACGCCGGCCGCCTTGCAGATCTCGGCCACTCCCAGCGCCGAGTACCCACGCGCCTCGAAGAGCGACCGCCCGACCGCGAGGACCTTCTCCCCGGCATCACTGGTCCTGCCCATGCGGCAACTATACGACCGGTCGGCTATCTAGTGGCCGGCAAAGGCTACAGCTTGCTGGCCGTGCAGCGGCAACTCGGCCGCGTCACAGGCGCGACTGCCGCTTCGAGCGGACCCGCTCAAAGCGGCGAGGAAATGACGCGGAGCTGAGACTCCGGCGGATGCCAGGGCGCGAGACAGCCGAAGGACGCCCAGGACGGAAGCGCGGCAGGTGACGCAATCCGCGAGAACCTACAACCAGCCTATGAGCGGTTCCCCCGCCCCGCATGCGCGCTCCCGATGAGCGATGCACCCTGAAGGCGTGATCGAGACTCCGCGCGTGGTCGTGTACCCACCCGGCAAAGACGGCCGCCGGGAAGTCCGCGTCGGCTAGCAGCGGCGGGGTGAAGACGGAATGGCGGGTCTCCGCAGATGCCGGCATCGCGGGCCAGGCAGTGCACGCAGCCGCGCTCGCGGAACCAGCGCAGCACCAGCACCGCCTGCCGGAACGGGCCGAGCGCCCGCGAGCCCCTCGGAGTTCCGATCCGACGGCGGTGCGCGGCCAGCAGGCGGGCGAGACACTCGGCGGTGGGGCGCGGGACGTCGAGCACGGCGGCGTAGGGGACCACGGGGAAGCCTCTGGTTCGGCGGACGATCATGCGTGAAGGAACCCGTCCTACCAGCCCAGCGCCGTGCTCCCGCCGTCGGTCCGCGGGGAGCTGTCGGGTGGCTGATCTAGGCTTCCCGACCGTGACCACCACCTTGATGACATATGCCGGTCCGGTCGACGACCGTGCGCTGGTGACACGCACCGGAGGCGTGCCGCTGGTGCCGGCCGGGTTCACCTGGCCGCAGTGCGCGGCATGCGCGGGACCGATGCAGTTCCTCGCGCAACTGCTGGTCAACGCCCCCGGGGCCCAGAAGACGGCGCGGATCGAGCGCGTCCTGTCGATCTTCATGTGCCAGAACGACCCGGGGCTGTGCGACGAGTGGGATCCGGGCGCGGGCGGCAACCGGGCGCTGCTGTTCCCCCGCGCCGGACTCACGGCCGCCCCGGTGCCCGCGGAAGGCGAAACTCTGCTGCCGCAGACCTGCGGCATCGACTGCACGGCGGCCGACACGGCCCCCTACCCCGAGGCGCGCAGCCGCTGGTCGCAGGTTCATCGTCGCCCGATGCGGGATGTCCTGGGCCAGTTGGGCGGCGCTCCGTCGTGGATGCAGCACGACGAGACGCCGGCATGCCCGTCGTGCGCGCAGCCGATGAGCTTCATCGCCCAGCTCGAAGAGGGCCGCGACCACCAGACGGCGATGAACTTCGGCGGAGGCGGCTGCGGATACGCCTTCGCATGCCCGCCGTGCGAGCAAGGCTCGTTCCTGTGGCAGTGCTGATCATCAGGCTATCGGCTGAGAAAACCTGAGTAGGGTCCGCCGACAGGCTGTCCTGAGCAGTTTATGGGGATTCTTGAGAAGAGAAAATCGCCAACTCTGCTCGTCGCCCCACTGGGTCCGGGTCGTTCAACGGAGCCAGGCCCTGACCGGACGCGAGGAGAAGAACAGCGTCGCCATCGCCTCCAACGAGTCCTTCGGAGGCTGGACCAAGACCTTCACCGACCCCCGGCTCTGCGCGGCCATCGTCGACCGCCTCACCTTCAACGGCACCATCATCGAGACCGGCACTGACTCCTATCGCCTCGCCAGCACACGAGCCCGGCTGAGCAACCCGCCAAGGTCGGCTGAGTGAGATAGCTGTCGATCTTGACCTGAGCGACGAGGGGGTTGAGGGACATCGGAATGAAGACCGGTGCTAAAAGATTGTTGTATGTGGGTTCAGCGAGTGATCGACCTGGCCGGGTGGGAGCCGCTCGGGATCTCCGTCGACTGGGCGGCGATCGAGGGAGAGCTGGGGGTTCCGCTGCCGGCGGACTACAAGGAGCTCTACGAGGCCTTCGGTGGCGGCGTCTTCAGCGATTCCCTCTACTTTCTGGGGCGCGACGAAGGCCCCGCATTCGACTTCCTGACACAGTGGCGGGTCGACCTGTCAGTCGACCAGGACAGCAAGCTCGGAAACGTCTCCGCCGTCGAGCCCTACGCGATCTACGCGCCGGGCGGCAAGGGGCTGGTTGAGTGGGGCTCCACCGAATGGGCCGACGAGTACTTCTGGCTGATCGACGCCGAGCGGCCGGGGGAGTACCCCGTCCTCGCGCGGTCCAATGACGTCGGCGCGTGGCACCGGTACGACATGTCCACCTCCGAGTTCCTCTACCGCGTCCTTGCCGATGCAGATTTTCAACCTTTCGGGATCGCGCAGTACGGCCTCGGCACGACGTTCGAGCCCGGCTCCGGCGACCCCCTCGACGGCCAGCCGCTCTGACGAGAGGCTGGCCGTCCCACGTTCGTGGACACGACAGTGCCGTCGTTTCTCATCGAGATCCGAGAGTCAGGTGATCACCAACTGCCTCCGGAATCGGTCGCCAAACGCTGTTCTTTTCGGCAGCAGCGGGCATGCCCGCGGGGCCGCGGCGTAGGCGGGGGGCGAGGCCGATCAGTGAGGCGGCCAGGACGATCGGTCTCCGAGCGTGACGCCCACTGCGGCCGGGGTGCCTCAGCCGATGCCTCCGCTCGCCACGGCCAAAGGAGACGGCCGGTGTGCCCGGCCTCGCCTGAGTGGGAGTTGCGTCAGGTGAGGCGACGGAGGGCGTCGGGGGTGAGGTCGGCGAGGGCCGGATAGCCGTCGACGGCCATGATCAGGTCGGCCTCGGCGAGCAGGGCCCGCAGGACGTGGGCGAGGCCGGCTTCACCGCCGAGGGCGAGGCCGTACGCGTAGGGGCGGCCGACGCCGACGGCGGTGGCGCCCAAGGCAACCGCCTTGATGATGTCGGCTCCCGTGCGGACACCGGAGTCGAACAGGACGGGCAAGCCGTCGGCCGCGTCGACCACGCCGGGCAGGGCGTCGAGGGCGGGCAGGCCGCCGTTGGCCTGGCGTCCGCCGTGGTTGGAGCAGTAGATGCCATCCACGCCGCCGTCCTTGGCACGGCGGACGTCCTCGGGGTGGCAGATGCCCTTCAGGATCAGCGGCAGGTCGGTGATCGAGCGCAGCCAGGGCAGGTCCTGCCAGGTGAGCGGGTTGCCGAAGATCCGCACCCACTCGGCGACCGCAGCCGCCGGGTCATCCTCCGGACTGCGGGCGAGGCGTGAACGGAAGACCGGGTCACTGGTGTAGTTGGCGAGGCAATTGCCACGTAGCTGGGGGAAGTTGCTGACGCCGAGGTCGCGGGGGCGCCAGCCGGTGATCCAAGTGTCGAGGGTGACCACGATGCCCTTGAACCCGGCCTTCTCGGCACGGTGGACCAGGCTCTCGGCCAGTTCCCGGTCGGTGGGCGTGTAGAGCTGGAAGAAGCCCGGGGTGTCACCGAACTCGGCGGCGACCTTCTCCAGCGGATCGACGGTCAGCGTGGAGGCGACCATCGGCACGCCGGTGCGGGCAGCGGCGCGCGCGGTGGCGAGATCGCCGTGGCCGTCCTGCGCGCACAGCCCAATCACGCCGATCGGGGCCATGAACAGCGGCGAGGGCAGGCGCATACCGAACAGGTCGACGGACAGATCCCGCTGCCTGGCCCCCACCATCATGCGCGGCACCAGGCCCCACCGGTCGAACGCGGTGACGTTGGCCCGCTGGGTCCGCTCGTCACCGGCGCCGGCCGTGACATAGGAACGGACCGAGGCCGGCATCGCGGCCTGGGCCAACGGCTCCAGCTCGTCGTAGGTCATCGGGAAGCGCGGCACCACACCGCGCAGCCCGTCCATGTAGATCTCGTCCTGATAATCGCCGTATGTCATGGTCCGGCCTCCTACACGCTCGCCAGATGCGGGCCCCTGAAGTCCACAATGGGAGAGTGACGAACGAAAGCCGCCAAACGCAGGATTGTGCCTCACGCGGCTGGAACATGCAGGATGATGCACCCGCACTGCTGACAGAGGACGACCTGGCGCTGATCAACGCCCTGCAGCTGCGGCCGCGGGCCTCATGGACCGAGCTCGGGCGCGCCTTGGGTGTCGACCCGGTCACCGTCGCCCGCCGCTTCAGCCGCCTCGCCGACCAAGGCGCCGCCTGGGTGGGATTCTCACCCGGCCCACGTCTGTTCGAGCAGATCTGCGTGGCCTTCGTCGTGATCGACTGCGCCCCGGGAGCCACCGCAGAACTCGCCCAGACACTGAGCGCCCACCCTCACATGCTCACGATCGAGCGTGCCGCCGCCGGCCACGACATCCTGGCCATCGTCGCCACCCGTGACTTGCCGACCCTCTCCCGCTACACCCTCGACCTGCTCCCGCACCTTCCCGGCATCACGAGCGTGCAGGCCCGGATCGTCACCCACATGTTCACCGAGGGCGGCCGGTGGCGCATCTCCGCCCTGGCGCCCGACCAACGCGCCCAGCTGACCGGCCCGTCCCCAGCCCAAACCCCTGTCGCCCCGGGCGAGATCAGCACCTCCGACCGCGCCCTCATCACCCGGCTCGCCCACGACGGCCGCGCTTCCTACCAGACCCTGGCCAGCGACCTCGGCGTCAGCCTCAACACCGCCAAACGCCGCACCGAATGTCTCACCCGACGCGGCCTCCTACGATTCCGCTGCGACTTCGCTCGCCTCCTCGGCGGCTGGCCCGTCTCGGTCACCCTTTGGGCCAAAGTCCCACCCGCCGACCTCCCCGAGATCGGCCCCGCCCTCATCCGCCTGCCCGAGACCCGCAACTGCGCCGCCATCAGCGGCCCCCACAACCTCATCCTCCAGGCCAGCCTGCACTCCGTCAGCGACGTACTGCGCCTAGAAACCCAGCTCGCGACCGCCCACCCGAGTCTCGACATCGTCGACCGCGTCATCACCCTGCGCCAGGACAAGCTGCTCGGCCACCTTCTGGACTCCCATGGCCGCTCCGTCGGCATCATCCCGCCCGACCTCTGGGCAGAGCCGACGATTTGAATGGCCGTCTGCCGTTTCCCTCAGTATCGCGGCGGCGGGATTCCATCTGATCAATCGGGACGAGCCGATCTCCTGCTCGGCCAAGCATCTTGCAGCCTGCAAGCACGCACCCCTGATGAGCTGGATCAAGCAACATACCGGGGCGCTGACCTGCGAGTACAGCACCACCCGACGCGAACCAGCACAGGTTCGAATCCTGCCGCTCCCAATCGCTGCACGCCCATCGAGCCGTCGTCGGCCTGGGCGACCAGCCACCGTGAACAGCGGCGCGAAATCAGCCCACGCTGCTGTCCTGAGTCGACCTATTCCCAGGTCATAAGCGGTGTCGGCGCCGAGGCGCCGTCGCTTCCGGAGCTGAGAGCGCGAGTGCGATTCTCGTCACCCGCTCCATGCTTCCGCGCTGGCGGTCACGCCCACTCCACTCCCAGCTCCCGTAGCGCGTCCAGCTGCTCCTGGGTGAGCTTGTCCCGCCTGGTCTTGATGTTGCTGTACCAGATGCCGAGCTTGGTCTCGGTCCCGTCGGGCAAGGTCTCCACCACCTTCCGGGGCACGGGCCGGTGGGCGCCTTCCCGTTCGACCCACTGCGCGAGGGCTGCCAGGTGTTGACTGCCGTTCAAAATCGTGACGGGTTGCCACTCACGATGGTGATGTGCGGGGATGAAGAGAGCCCGCTGGTGGGGTTCCAGCGGGCTGTTTGATCTTCATCGTGTCACTGGGATGTTGATGGTGCCCAGGGCGGGCGCGGTCTTCATTCCGCGGTGACTTCGGCGACGGCGGCGCGTGCGCTGGTCTCGTCGACGATGGGCTTGCCTTCGGCGTAGGCGGACAGCAGGGCCTGGACGGCGAGGTTGTTGACGGCGCGGGGATAGCCGCGGGCGGTGTCGTGGATGAGTGTGATCGCGTCGTCGGTGAAGAGCGTGTCGGTGCGGCCGGCGAGTGCGAGGTGGTGGACCAGGTAGGAGGCGGTTTCCTCGCCGGTCATGGACGGCATGTTGTAGCGGACCTGGATGCGCTGGTCGAGGGCGGCCAGGACGCCGAGCTTGATCTTGTGTCGCAGGGTTGGCTGGCCGATCAGCAGGCAGGCCAGCGGACTGCTGGAGTCCATCTCGTCGTTGGTCAGCATCCGGATCGCCTCCAGTTGCTCGTGGTCGAGCAGGTGGGCTTCCTCGATGATCAGGATGGGGACGCGGCCGCGTTCGTTGTTCTCGGTCGCCAGCAGGTCGGTGGCCTGGGGGATCAGCGTGGACTTGTGCGGGCGCGGGACGCCGCCGAGCGCGGTGACGATGGCGTGGTGGATCCCGGCGACGCCGACAGCGGGGTTGGCCAGGTAGATGACCTTGTGGCGGGGGTGGTCCAGCTGGGGCAGCGACGCTCTGACCGCGACGGTCTTGCCCGCGCCGACCTCGCCGGTGATCACCCCGAGGGCGCGTTCGCCGATGCACCAGGTGATCCGGGCGACGGCCTGCGCGTGGGCGGAGTGCCGGTGCAGCATCGAGGGAGCCAGGTCCTTGCCGAACGGCATCCGCGTGAAGCCCCAGTGCGCCGTCAGTTTGTCTATCAACGTCCGTTGTTCCTCTCCAAGCAGGCGATGGTGTCGTCCAGTTCGGCCGCGGCGTGTTCGGCCCGGGAGTGGAAGCGGACCGCGAACCGCAGGCTGTGCGGCTGCCGTGACAACCAAGTAGCGTGTGCACTCATGACCGACCAGCCGAAGACCGGCCTGGGTGACGTGCTTGCCCACGTAATGAACTGCGACCACGATGGCGAAGAGCCCGACCTCAGCGGCGGTCGACGAGTCGAATACGTCGTGACCGGGATCCGTGGAGCGCTCGTCGACGCCCACGCTGTCGACGACCCGACGAACAAATACGTGAGCTCGGCCGCCGTTCTCTCGCAGAACCTCAAGACCGAGGTCCGTTCGTTGCTTGGGTGCCACTTCAGTTGCCGTGTCGTGCCTGGCAACCCCGGCACCTTTTTCGTCGATTTCCGGATGGTCCCAGAGCCAGGCGCCCAAGCGTTCGCGTGATTGACGCGTGGGACAAGCCGGTGCTGGACCCGGTTGCCGCTGGTCACGAGTCCTCTCCGCTCAGGTCGACGGCCGTGGTCGGCTGGTCCTGGCCCAGGAAGACCTCGTAGTTGATCCGCTGCCCGAGCTCCTTCGTGCGCTCGGTGTCGATGAGCCGCAGGTAGTCGATGCCGGTCGGCGCCGGCGGGGCCGCCGCCGGGGTCTCGGGCTTGGCCCTCGGGTGCGCGTGCCGGGTGATCAGGTGCGGGATCGCCTTGCCGAACGAGCGGCCGCCGAAGCGGACGTCGATGTCGGTCAGGTCGAAGGGGTCGAAGACCAGCTCGACCTGCCGTCCGACCAGCGACGCGTCGACGTTCTAGGTGTTGGACTGGAGCGAGACCGTGGCGGTCTTGGCGACCTTCCGCAGCTCGGACCAGCGGAAAGCCTCCCTCAGCGCGTCCGGTGTCGGGGTGGGGAACGGCGCCCCGGCCAGCCAGCGTTCCAGCGGCTGCTGCCCGGTCTCGGAGTGGACCCGCCGGTGATAGACCTGCTCGACCCAGGCGGTGAAGAGCCTGTTCAGCGTAGCCAGGTCAGTGACCTTCTCCGTGTCGACCTCGACCAGGAACTGCTCTCGGACAGTTCGGAAGAACCGCTCGATTTTTCCTCTGCCCTGCGGACGCCCCCGGGTGGAGTGGATGAGCTTGATCCCGAGCCTCGCGCATGCCCTGAGCAGGGGTGAGTCCACGAAAGCGGAGCCATTGTCGACGTAGACGCCTTCGGGGACGCCGCGTGCGGCCAGCGCCGGCCGCAGGGCCGCGGCGAGGCGAACACTGTCCTCAGCCCCGCCCCAGCGGTGGCCGACCACCGCCCGGCTGTTGTCGTCGACGAACGCGAACAGGTAGGCCTTGTGGCCGGCGATCTTCGACCCGTGCAGTGCGTCCCCGACCCAGAGCTCGTTCGGACGCGTGGCCTTGAACCGGCCGAATGCTTCCGGTGCCTGCCCGTCCGGGCGGGTCAGCAGCTCCAGCCGTTGAAGGTGCCGATGGACCGTGCGGTAGGAGGGGCTCCCAGCCCTGTGCTGCTGCAGGATCCGCACCACCTGCGCGGTCGACCGGGTCGGGTTCTCCCGCTTCAGGGCCGCGGCCAGGTCCAGGACCTCCTCCGGCGTGCGCGGGGTGACCTGCCGGGTCGGCGGCAGCAGAGCATCGAAGCCGCCCTCACGCCAGAGCTTGAGCCAGCGGTCCACCGTCCCGCGCGTGATCTTGACCGGCTTCCCGAACGGATCAGTGTGCACCTGGGCGGCGATCGCCCGGTCCATCGCCCCGCTGTCGGCGTACGAGCTGAAGTGCAGAGTCGCGTACGGACGAACGTGCAGGGGTGTCAGGCGACTTCGGTCTCGCGCTCGATGGCCTTGAGGCGGTTCTTCAGGCGGTAGCTCGGGCCGTTGATCGAGATCACTTCGCAGTGGTGTAGGAGGCGGTCGAGGATGGCGGTGGCGAGGACTTCATCGCCGAAGACCTGGCCCCATTCGCTGAAGGTCTTGTTCGAGGTGAGGATGATCGAGCCCTTCTCGTAGCGCTTGGAGATCACCTGGAAGACCAGGTTCGCCTCGGCCCGTTCCAGTGGCTGGTAGCCGACCTCGTCGACCACGAGGACGCTGGGCCGCAGGTAGGTGCCTAGTTTCCTGGTCAACCGGCCGGTCTCCTCGGCGGCTTTGAGGTTGCGGACCATGTCATCGAGGCTGGTGAAGTAGATCGAGTAGCCGGCCCGGCAGGCCGCGACCGCGACGGCGACGGCGATGTGCGTCTTGCCGACTCCGGGCGTTATCGAGGGTTCGGTTCGAGATTCGGCATGTTGCCGCTGGGTGGGACCTTCATGAGATCGATGTGACGTGGCTGCGTTGTCAGTGCAGCCTCGTATGTTGTCCCGATGGATCAGAAGGTGGTCGACGAGCGGGCCGTCGAAGCGGCCGTGAACGATGCTGAACAGGCGATAGCCGAGTTCGACGGGGCCTGCCGGTGGCTGACTGCTGCCCGGCAGGGACCGATGCAGCCTCTTGCAGCCGAGGTCTGGGTGTTCGACAAGGATCTTGCCCGGGTGGTGTTGGTGAAGCACCGTTGGCGGGGTTGGGTTCCTCCGGGCGGGAAGGTCGAGGCCAGCGAGACACCGCGCGAGGGCGCCACCCGGGAGCTTTTCGAGGAGACGGGCCTTCGGGTGGAACTGCTGGCTGAGCCGGCAGCGGTTGCGGTTCGCTCCTATCACCCGGACTGGCCGGTCACGCTCGGGCTGTCGTATGCCGCCGTTGTTGATGCAGCGGCCTCGTTTGTTCCGGAGGCCGGGCAGCCGGTGGCTTGGAAGAGGTTGGACGAGGGATGGAAGAGCTATTTTCCCGATGATCTATCCCGAATCCGTCAGCATGCCGCATGGTTGGCTGATCGGGTGGGCCGTCACTGAGGGGCTGCTGCGACTCCTCCGCGGCGGGCGAGTTCGCGTCGGAGGTCGAGGTTCTCGCCGTGGGCTTGTTCGAGCGCGTCTCGCAGGGCCTGTACTTCTTTGCGGTGCTGCTTCTTCAGGTGGGTGATCTGGCTGGTCAGCGCGAGGACGAGGGTGCTCTGCTCGTCGGCCGTAGGCGCCGGTGCGGGAACGGGCCGGGCCTGGGACCGTAGCCGTTCGATGCGTACCCGCAGGTCGGGGTGGTTATAGAGGAACGCGTGGGAGACGCTGGCCTCGCGCTGGACGGCCTGGAAGGTGATCGGCTCACCGCGTTTGACCAGGGTGCGGATCGCCTTCTCTGCCGCGGCGGTCTTGGCCTGGGACTTGGCCTTTGCGGCGGTGGCGAGTGTCTGGGTGCGCTTGGCGCGAGCGTCGTCGGTCATGGGCGGGTCCTTCGGTGACGGTCGACGTCGAGGGTGAGCGGGATGGGACCGGTGGGGGCGGCGCCGCAGCCGGCGCCCTGGACGGCGCGTCCGGGATTGGAGCGGAGGGTGTCCAGGAGCTTGGTGAGGGCCGCGTGTTCGGCTCTTCGTTGCAGCAGCCAGACGTTGTCCTCGGGCATCGGGCGTCTGTGCCGTTCCTGGAACGTGGTGGTGCTGCGGTTGATCAGGGCCTCGGTCTCGGCCAACTGCCGTTCCAGAGCACTCTGGTGGGAGGCGTCGGTGACGAAGACCGAGCAGGTCAGGCAGGCGTTTCCCTTGTCGCAGGTCTGCAGGGGCGGCAGCAGGCACCAGCCGTGGGGCAGGAACCGGTCGGACCGGTTGAACAGGTGGAGGCTGTCGTGGTCGTCGCGGGAGAAGCTGACGTGGGTGCCGTCCGCGCGGAGTTTCGTGGTGGCCAGGAACGCCTGCTCGGCGTGTTCCTGGCGGGCGGCGACGTAGTGCATCGTCATCGAGGGGGTGGCATGCCCGGCATAGCGCATCAACACGTGGATGGGCAGGCCGAGTTCGGCGAGCCGGGTCAGCCTGGTGTGACGGAAGCGGTGGGTGTGGCTCAGTCCGACGGGCTTGCCCTTGCTGTCGGTGATCTTCACGATCTTGCTGAACTCGCGGAGCATCCAGCTGTAGGTGCCCGACGGGTAGGGCTTGTCGCCTTGCCGGTTCCCGGTTCGCTGCAGGAACAGGTGGCGCGGGGTGATGCCGGGGAAGTGGTCGCGGACCCACTGTCGTTGTTCCTCGATGACCGCGACGACCTCGGCGTCGACGAGGATGTTGTCCGGCGCGATGTCGATCTTGCTCTGTGCGTAGTGGAAGCGGGCGACCTGTTCGCCCTCGGCTGCGTCGACGGCCCGGTCGGGGACTGGGGAGAGGCAGTCGAAGCGGCTGGTGCGGATCTCGCTGGCCCGCCGTCCGGTGAGGATCTGCAGCAGGATCATGCGCATGGCCTGCGGGTCGTCGAAGCCGCGGGTGGTGACCTGCTGTCCGTCGCCGCGGGTGATGAGCATCTGCTCGTCGCGGGCGAACCCGAGCAGGGGCAGGGCGGAGGGGATCTGTGCGAGTGCGTGGTCGTCGACGTAGTGCTCGTCGTTGAGTTCGCGCTGGTGCGGGATGCGGGAGACCTGGCGGAACCATCCGGCCGCGTGAGCGTCGGTGATCCGGGACCACGGGTTGGGGCCGAGGACCTGGCGGGCCTCGATGGGGTTGGCGGCGACGAACGCGAAGAGTTCGGCGACGGCCCGCAGGTCGTCGTTGACCAGGCGAGGATGGACGGGCTGCCCAGCGAACCGTTGCTCGTTCTGGCGAAGGAGCCGGTTGGCGGGGTCGGACGCCCAGCGGCGGAAGGCGGCGGCCAGCTGGACGGCGTGGGCGGGGTCGCCCAGGACGTCGAGCGGGTCGGTGAAGGTCTCCAGCCAGCGGTCGAAGCGGGCGAAGCACCGCATCCTCTCCTGGCTCACCGTCGACCAGCGCAACGTTCCGGCCTCCAGCTGGATGCCCAGAGACCACTTCACGGCCTCCCGCAGCCACGGCTGAGTGATCCTTGAGGGTGAACAGCCGTAGTGGGCCTGGGGTTCGTGCTCGGCCAGCGGGATCCGCGGATCGCAGCGGGGGTGCCACTCGTCCAGGGACCACCAGGGCCCGTCGCTGCAGCGGGCGAGGAGGGCCAGGCGGCAGAAGCGGAAGATCACCCGCAGCCGGGCGACGCTGCCGCGGGGAATGAGCCGGCCCCAGCGGGTGGCATAGAACCACTGCTGCAGGGCGGCCGCCGTCTCCCAGTCCATGGCCCGGATCGATGTCGGGAAGGGATGGTTGTCGCGGATCGCGCGGCGCAGGATGTTCGCGAACTGGTTGGTGCCCAGCACCGATGAGCGGGTCCCGTCCATCGCCTGCCAGTGCGCCATCCAGGCCAGTTCGGCGGCGATCAGGTCGGGCAGACCGGTCAGGTCGATGCGGCGGTCGCCGTTCTCGGTGATCTTCTCCCAGTCGTCGATGCCGTCGCCGATCACCGGCCCCTTCCAGGGCTCGGGCAGCTCCCGCCAGAGCCGCCAGAACGGATCCTCGTCGCCGGCTGCGTGGAGATGACGCTGTTCACCGGCCATCGTCAACCTGCCAGGCGGAGATGTACGACTTCCAGCTCGCCGCGGCCCGCAGGGCCTCGTCCTCGCGGACCCATAATGGTGACGTCGGGTATTGGAACTGCCCGAATGCCTCAGCCGGTGCGGACCCAGGCGGTGAAATCGTCGGCGAGTCCTGGCGGGTTGGCCAGC
>NZ_JBSGZV010000089.1:0-16769 GCF_053611185.1 Streptomyces sp. NPDC054834
TTTTAGTGGGCAACCAGATCTGATCGAAGAAGTTGGCTTCTCTTTGTGAGTACTGGGCTGGGGCCTCGCTTGTTCGCTCTGCCCGAGCCCTGACTCACGTGCAGATCAGGCCCTCTTTACGATCACGAGCATCACGAGCCCTCCTTTAGGAGTCCCCCTCAATGAAGACGATCGACGAACTTCTCGCCGACGGCGTGGACGGCAAGCGGGTCTTCGTCCGCGCCGACCTCAACGTGCCGCTCGCCGACGGCACCATCACCGACGACGGCCGTATCCGCGCCGTCCTGCCCACCGTCAAGGCCCTCGCCGACGCGGGCGCCAAGGTGATCGTCGCCTCGCACCTGGGCCGCCCCAAGGGCGCCCCGGACCCGGCCTTCTCGCTGCTGCCCGCCGCCGAGCGGCTCGGTGAACTCCTCGGCGCGCCGGTCGCGTTCGCCCAGGACACGGTCGGCCCAGCCGCCCACGGCGCCGTGGACGGCCTCCAGCCCGGCCAGGTCGCGGTCATCGAGAACCTGCGCTTCAACCCCGGCGAGACCTCCAAGGACGAAGCGGAGCGCGGCGAGTTCGCGGACCGGCTCGCGGCTCTCGCCGACGTCTACGTCGGCGACGGCTTCGGCGCGGTGCACCGCAAGCACGCCTCCGTCTACGACCTCCCGGCCCGCCTGCCGCACTACGCCGGCTACCTCATCGCCACCGAGGTCGGCGTCCTGAAGAAGCTCACCGAGGACGTCAAGCGCCCCTACGTCGTCGCGCTCGGCGGCGCCAAGGTCTCCGACAAGCTCGCCGTCATCGACCAGCTGCTCGGCAAGGCCGACCGCCTGCTCATCGGTGGCGGCATGGCCTACACCTTCCTCAAGGCCAAGGGCTACGAGGTGGGCATCTCCCTCCTCCAGGAGGACCAGGTCCCGGTCGTCACCGAGTACATGGAGCGCGCCCAGAAGCAGGGCGTCGAGCTGGTGCTCCCCGTCGACGTCGTGGTCTCCCCGGCGTTCCCGGACCTGAAGGCGAAGGCTCCGACCGAGCACAGCGTGGTCGACGCGGACAAGATCCCCGCCGACCAGGAGGGCCTGGACATCGGCCCCAGGACCTGCGAGCTGTACGCCGCGAAGCTCGCCGACGCCGCGACCGTCTTCTGGAACGGTCCGATGGGCGTTTTCGAGCACCCCGACTACGCCGAGGGCACCAAGGCGGTCGCCCAGGCCCTCGTCGAATCGAAAGGCTTCACCGTCGTCGGTGGCGGAGACTCCGCCGCGGCCGTGCGTACGCTCGGCTTCGACGAGAAGGCATTCGGCCACATCTCGACCGGTGGCGGCGCCTCCCTCGAATACCTCGAGGGCAAGACGCTCCCCGGCCTCGCCGCACTGGAGGACTGACCCCGCATGACCACTCGTATGCCGCTGATGGCGGGCAACTGGAAGATGAACCTCAACCACCTCGAGGCCATCGCCCACGTCCAGAAACTCGCCTTCGCCCTCGCGGACAAGGACTACGAGGCCTGCGAGGTCGCCGTCCTGCCGCCCTACACCGACCTGCGCTCTGTGCAGACGCTGGTCGACGGCGACAAGCTGAGGATCAAGTACGGCGCCCAGGACCTCTCGGCGCACGACTCCGGGGCCTACACCGGCGAGATCTCGGGCTCGATGCTGGCCAAGCTGAAGTGCACGTACGTGGTCATCGGCCACTCCGAGCGCCGGCAGTACCACAACGAGAGCGACGAGCTCGTGAACGCCAAGGCCAAGGCCGCCTTCCGGCACGGCCTGACCCCCATCCTGTGCGTCGGCGAGGAGCTGGACGTGCGCGAGGCGGGCAACCACGTCTCCCACACCCTCGCCCAGGTCGAGGGCGGTCTGAAGGACCTCCCGGCCGAGCAGGCCGAGTCGATCGTGATCGCCTACGAGCCCGTCTGGGCCATCGGCACCGGCAAGGTCTGCGGCGCGGAGGACGCCCAGGAGGTCTGTGCCGCCATCCGCGGCAAGATCGCCGAGCTGTACTCGCAGGAGGTGGCCGACCAGGTCCGCATCCAGTACGGCGGCTCCGTGAAGTCCGGCAACGTCGCCGAGATCATGGCCAAGGCCGACATCGACGGCGCCCTGGTCGGCGGCGCGTCGCTGGACGCGGACGAGTTCGTCAAGATCGTGCGTTTCCGTGATCAGTGAGCCCGGCCGTGAGTAGGCGGTAGCGGCGATCCGTCGTACTCTTGCGGGGGCACGGCCAGTGCGCCGTGCCCCTGTCGTCCATCCGCATCCGAGGAAGTTGGTCCAGCCGTGGTTTTGGGGTTCTCGATCGCCCTGATCGTCTTCAGCCTGCTGATGATGCTGCTGGTGCTGATGCACAAGGGGAAGGGCGGCGGCCTCTCCGACATGTTCGGTGGCGGCATGCAGTCCTCCGTCGGCGGCTCCTCGGTCGCCGAGCGCAACCTCGACCGGATCACGATCGTGGTCGGTCTGCTGTGGTTCGCGTGCATCGTCGTCCTCGGCCTCCTGATGAAGACGAACAGCTGATTCCAGCTGATCAGCGTCTCACAAGCACACATATTCCGTACGTAAGGCCCCATGTTGGGTACGCGCTCCTGAGCGCGGCCTATCATGGGGCTTGCGTCTTCGGAGCGGGGCTCTTGTAACTCCAATCACTGGACGCGCGTTGGGCCTTACGTAGACTGAGGCGCTCGCGGCGAAGCGAAACGCCGACTCGCTTCGCGGCACCATCACGCAGGGAGTTACGACCGTGGCAAGTGGCAACGCGATCCGAGGTAGCCGGGTCGGGGCGGGGCCGATGGGCGAGGCCGAGCGCGGCGAGTCCGCGCCGCGTCTGCGCATCTCCTTCTGGTGCTCCAACGGGCACGAGACACAGCCCAGCTTCGCCAGCGACGCGCAGGTGCCCGAGACCTGGGACTGCCCGCGTTGCGGCTTCCCGGCCGGTCAGGACCGGGACAATCCGCCGGACCCGCCGCGCACCGAGCCCTACAAGACGCACCTCGCGTACGTCAGGGAGCGGCGCAGCGACGCGGACGGCGAGGCGATCCTCGCCGAGGCGCTCGCCAAACTGCGGGGCGAGATCTAGGAGTTGAGAACCGGCCGGGTGCCTGCGGGCGCCTGGCCGGAGCTGTTTCTCCCACCGCTTCTCCCACCGCTTCTCCGTTGGTTCTCCGCCGGCCGACGGCCGATTGTCAGTGGTGCCCTCTACGGTTCGTCTCAGGTCAGCCGTGAGGGGGAGTCGTGACGACGGTCGAGATTGCGGGCAAGGCCGCGCCCGCGTGGCGTGGGGGTTTCGGGCGGCTGTGGACGGCCGCGGTGGTATCCCGGTTCGGGGACGCGTTACGGACGTCCGCGCTGCCCCTGCTTGCCGTGCGCCTCACCGACGAGCCGCTCGTCATCGCCTCGGTGACCGCCTGCGGGTACGTTCCCTGGCTGCTGTTCGGGCTGCTCGGCGGCGCCGTCGCGGACCGGGTGGACCAGCGGCGCGCCATGTGGGCGGTGGACACGGTACGAGGCCTGATCGTCGCCGGTTTCGCCCTCGCCGTGGGGCTCGGGCATGCCTCGATCCCCTTGCTGCTGGCGCTCGCCTTCGCGCTGACCACCCTCCAGACCCTCTTCGACAACGCCTCCACGGCCCTGCTTCCGTCCCTGGTGGACAGGGAGGCCCTGGGCGGTGCCAATGCCCGCCTGATGACCGGCCAGCAGCTCGCCGGCGGCCTCCTGGCGGGCCCCTTCGTGCCGCTGCTGCTGACCGCGGGCGCCTTCATGCCGTTCGCGGCCGACGCGGGCACGTACCTCGTGGCCGCCGCCCTCGTGGCCTCCCTGCGGATACGGCCGGCCGAGCGGGAGCCGCGCCCGGTCGGCAGCACCCTGCGCGCGGAGATCGGCGCCGGCCTGCGTGCCCTGTGGCGCGACCGGGCGCTGCGAGCGGTCTGCGTGGCCACGCTGCTGTGCAACATCGGCATGGGCGCACTGATCGCCACGCTGGTGCTGCACGTGACCCGCTGGCTGGACGCGGGCAACGCGGGATACGCGGCCGGGATGACGGCGTACGCGGCCGGAAGCCTGCTCGGCGGCTTCGCCGCCCAGCGGATCGCGCGGCGCACCGGGCGGGTCGGGGCGCTGCTGGTCGCGGGCGGTGTGCAGACCTCGTCCCTCGTCCTCATCGGCACCGTCCGGCACCTCGGCGCCCTCCTCGCCGGGATGCTGCTGCTGGGCGCGATGGGCATGGTGTGGAACGTCAACCAGGTCACGCTGATGCAGCAACGAAGCCCGGCGGCGATGGTGGGGCGCATCGCGTCCGCCTTCCGTACCGCCTCGACCTCCGGCGCGCCGCTCGGCGCCCTGCTCGGCGGTGCCGTGGCCCAGGCCCGGGGGCTGAACGGGCCCGCCCTGTTCGCGGCCGTGCTCTTCGCTCTGGCCGTCACCTCGTTGATACCGGCGCGTCGGCCGGACGTACCTGTTGTTGCAGCGGACGACGGTGCGACGACCGCTCACGTCACGCGCTGATCAACTAGGTTGGAACCGGCAGCGGGGCAAGGTACGCAGCAGGGACAGGTAGGAAAGAAGGCTGAAGTCCGAAATGAACGCAGACGGCCGTACCAGGCTCAACCAGACGCCCGAGTGGACCGCTCTCGCCAAGCACCGGGAGGAACTCACCGACACCCATCTGCGGGACCTGTTCGCCGCGGACCCGGGGCGCGGCGCCGGGTACACCCTCCAGGTCGGTGACCTGTACGTCGACTACTCGAAGCACCTGGTCACCGACGAATCGCTGCGGCTGCTGCGCGAGCTGGCCGCCGCCACCGACGTCTTCGGCCTGCGGGACGCTATGTTCCGCGGCGAGAAGATCAACACGACCGAGAACCGGGCGGTCCTGCATGTGGCGCTGCGGGCCGCGCGCGACGCGGTGATCGAGGTCGACGGGGAGAACGTCGTCCCGGCGGTGCACGCCGTGCTCGACAAGATGAGCGACTTCGCCGAGCGTGTCCGTTCGGGCGAGTGGACGGGGCACACCGGCAAGCGCATCAAGAACGTCGTCAACGTCGGTATCGGTGGCTCGGACCTGGGTCCGGCGATGGCGTTCGAGGCGCTGCGCGCCTTCACCGACCGCGGCCTCACCGTGCGGTTCGTGTCGAACGTCGACGGGGCGGACCTGCACGAGGCCACGCGTGACCTGGACGCGGCGGAGACGCTGTTCATCATCGCCTCCAAGACCTTCACCACCATCGAGACCATCACCAACGCCACCTCGGCCCGCACATGGCTGCTGAGCGAGCTGAACGCCGGGCAGGAGGCCGTCGCCAAGCACTTCGTGGCCCTGTCGACGAACGCCGAGAAGGTCGGTGACTTCGGCATCGACACCGCCAACATGTTCGAGTTCTGGGACTGGGTCGGTGGGCGGTACTCGTACGACTCGGCGATCGGGCTCTCGCTGATGATCGCCATCGGCCCGGACCGGTTCCGGGAGATGCTGGACGGTTTCCGGATCGTCGACGAGCACTTCAGGACCGCGCCCGCGGAGTCCAACGTGCCGCTCCTGCTGGGGCTGTTGGGCATCTGGTACAACAACTTCTTCGACGCCCAGTCGCACGCGGTGCTGCCCTACAGCCACTACCTGTCCAAGTTCACCGCCTACTTGCAGCAGCTGGACATGGAGTCCAACGGCAAGTCCGTGGCGCGGGACGGGCAGGAGGTCGAGTGGCAGACCGGGCCTGTGGTGTGGGGGACGCCGGGCACCAACGGGCAGCACGCCTACTACCAGCTCATCCACCAGGGTACGAAGCTGATCCCGGCGGACTTCATCGGCTTCGCGGAGCCGGTCGCGGAGCTGCGTGACGAGCTGAAGGCGCAGCACGATCTGCTCATGGCCAACTTCTTCGCCCAGACCCAGGCGCTCGCCTTCGGCAAGACGGCGGACGAGGTGCGGGCCGAGGGGGTGCCCGATGAGCTGGTGGCGCACAAGACCTTCAAGGGCAACCGGCCGACGACGACGATCCTCGCGCGTGAGCTGACGCCGTCCGTGCTCGGTCAGCTCGTCGCGCTGTACGAGCACAAGGTGTTCGTGCAGGGCGCGGTGTGGAACATCGACTCCTTCGACCAGTGGGGCGTGGAGCTCGGCAAGGTCCTCGCCAAGCGGGTCGAGCCCGCGCTGACGGAGGGGGCCGAGGTGCCGGGGCTGGACGCGTCGACGACGGCGCTGGTCGCCAAGTACCGGGCGCTGCGCGGACGTTGACGGTCGGCTGAGACGTGGCCCCAGCCTCTGGGGCCCAGGCCCCGGCGGGGGCTTCGCCCCCTGCACTCCCGGGGTTGCCCACCCTCCCAGCCGTTGCGGCCGGCTGAGAAGTTGCCCTCGTTCCGGGGCTCCGGCCCCGGACCCCGGCGGGGGCTTCGCCCCCTGCGCCCCCGTCTGGACCGCGGAGGCCCTCAGGCCACCGCGCTCAGCGTGTCCGCCAGCCTTCGGCGGGCCGCTCGGGTCGCCGGGAGGGTGGCCAGGGTGGCGGCGCCCAGGACCGCGGCCAGTGCGAACGGCAGGAGGAGCAGCGGGGACGGGGACTGGGCGATCCCCGCGCCGATGCCGCTGGAGCGGCCCTGGGTGTCGATCAGCCAGTGGGCCAGGGGGAGGCCCACGGCCGTGCCGATGAGGACCGCGGCCAGGGCAGTGCAGCTCGTCGCCGTGACGGTGATCGCGGTGATCTGGCGCGGGGACATCCCGATCGCCTTGAGCGCCAGCAGGTCCCGCTCGCTCTCGCGGACCGTGCCGCCGATCGCGGTCAGCAACTCGATGAGGCCGATCAACGCCAGGACGGCGATCAGCCCGACCACGACGACGCGCAGCGCGGACAGGCCGTCGGCCGGGTTGGTGACGGCGTGCACATCGAGGTGGCCGCGGCCGGCCCTGGTCAGGTCGGCGGCGACGCGCTGCGGCTCGGCGGACGGCCGCAGGCGCAGCTGGTACAGGGTGGGAGCCAGCCGCGGGTCGTCCTCGCGGAGGGTGTCCAGGGAGGTGGAGATGACCCGGCCGGCGTTCTCCGGTTCGATGCTGCGGCCCACGATGTGCAGGATCTGCGGCTCGTCGCCGACCGTTATCCGTACCCAGTCGCCGACGCGCGCGTCGAGGAGATCGAGAAGGCCCTGCCCGGCCACCGCCTCGTCGGGACCGCTCGCGGGGCGGCCCGCGGCGAGTGTGTACGGGTAGGGGGCCCGGTGGGTGCCGAGGCCCCGTAGGGCGATGGTGGCGGTCTGGCCCGGGACGAGGGCGGCCACCTCGACGCCCGGGTAGACGGCGGCGACCCGGGGATCGTGGTCCAGCAGAGCCTGGGCCTCCTCGTCGCTCATGCCGCTGTCCGCGCGTACGGTGAGCGCCGCCGGCAGACCCACCCGCTCGGGGCTGCTGTGGAAGCGGTCGATGGTGGTCCAAGCGCTCATCGCCACCACGATCAGGAGCAGGGGCAGGGCGAGTCGCCCGATCGTGGCGAGCGTGCGCGGCCGGCGGGTGAAGGCCTGGTGCCAGCCCAGGACGAGGGCGGGCGGCAGCCGCAGGCCGAGGGCCCGGCGCGCCAGGCCCGTCAGACGTCCCCCGGCCGGAGCGGCGGGACGGGGCACCGGCACCGGGGGCACCCGTCCCGCCCGCCAGGCCGCGAGCCCGGTGACCGCGCCGATGAACAGCACCGCGCCCACCGGCACCGCGAACAGGGCGACCGAGTGTCCGGGCAGCCCCTGCCACACGCCGACCGCGTCGCCGAGCCGGCCGGGGATCGAGGTGCCCAGCCCCTGGATCAGCCCGGCGGCGGCCACGGTGCCCAGCAGGGCGTACGCGACATGCTGGAGCAGGAAGATCCGGACGACCTGGGCAGGGGTGAAGCCGATCGCCTTCAGGACCGAGATGTCCCGCAGATGGCCGCGGATACGGGTGCCGATCGCGCCGTGCACCGCGAACCCTGCGGCGAGGAGCGCGCCGAGGCCGAACAGGCCCAGCACCTGGCCGAGCAGCCGGTTGTCGCCCTGCGCCTCGGCCCGAGCCTGCTGCCAGGTGGAGACCTCACCGACCGCGCCCGCGCCGAGCACGGTGACGGCGCGCTGCACGGCGTAGTCGGTGTCGCCGGGATCGGTCAGCCGCAGCCCGATCACCCGGCCGCCCGGTCCGCGCAGGGCGGACGGCGGGGCCCAGACCAGTCCGGGCTGCTCGCCCGCCCGGTAGCGGGGTTCGGCGCTGTCGGCGACGCCCACGACGGTCAGTTTCCTGGAGGTGCCGGGCAGGGTGAGCGTGTCCCCGGGCTCGGCCAGCAGCGCACGGGCGAGACGGCTCTCCAGGACGACACCGTCGGGGTCGCCGGCGTCGAGCCAGTGGCCCGAGGCGAGCAGCGGGCAGCCCACGGAGGGCTTCTCGGACGTGGCACGCAGTTCCACGGAGGCGCGGGTGCCGCGCGAGGAGACGGTGGCGGACTCGGTCCGGTATGGGCCGGCGACGGACGCCACGCCGTCGAGCGAGGCGAGGCGGCCGGTGTCGGCGGACCGTACGGTGTGGATCCACACGTGTGCGCCGCGGGACTGGGTGAAGACTCGCTGCCAGGGGTTGGTCGCGTAGCCGAACAGCGCCGTGGCCAGCAGCAGCGCGCCGACGATGCCGGCGGTGGCCAGCACGATGAACAGCGCCTCGCCGCGATGTGTGCGCAGATCGGAGTGCGCCCAGCGCAGGGTGGCTCGCACGGGTGGTCAGTCCTTCAGTTCCAGCACGCCGGCTGTCCCCGTACGCCGGCGCGACGGCGTGCCGTCCAGTTCCGCGTCGTCGGCGATCCGCCCGTCGAAGAAGCTGATCACGCGGTCGGCGGCGCTCGCCAGCCGGGCGTCGTGGGTGACAAGTGCGATGCTCTGGCCGCGCTGGTGGAAGCGGGACAGCAGCCGCATCACCTCGCGGGTGCCCTTGCTGTCCAGGCTGCCGGCGGGCTCGTCGGCCAGCAGCAGCGGGGGATGGTTGACCAGCGCGCGGGCGAGCGCGACCCGCTGCTGCTCGCCGCCGGACAGCTCGCCCGGCATGCTGCGCTCCTTGCCCTCGAGGCCGAGCTCGGCGAGCAGCTCCTCCCGCTCGGCCCGAGCCTGCTTCGGCGAGCGGCCGACCAGCAGCGCGGGCAGCTCGACGTTGTCGGCGACCGACAGATTGGAGACCAGGTTGAAGAACTGGAAGACGATCCCGATCCGCTTCCTGCGCTCCTCGGCCCAGCGTGCCTCGCTGTAGCCGTCCGTGCACCGCCCGTCCAGCCAGATACTGCCCTCGTCGGGCCGCTGGAGTCCGCCCAGCAGGTGCAGCAGCGTCGACTTGCCGGCCCCGGAGGGGCCGGTGATCGCAACGAACTCGCCCGGCCGCACGGACAGGTCGACCCCGCGCACGGCACGGGCGGGTGCGCCCTCGCCGTAGTGGGTCTTGACCAAGCCCACGGCACGCAACAGCGGAGCGGGACTCTCGCTCACTCCAGCTCCTCCAGTTCCTCCTGGCACCGCTCCAGCCAGTCCAGGTCGGCCTGGAGGTGCAGCATCGCGCCCTCGATCAGCAGATGGGCGATTCGGTTGTCCCGGCTCTCGGCCGCGGCCAGCTTCGACAGATCACGCATGGTGTTGAGGTACTGGCGCCGCTGCTTGTTGATGAGGGCGATCTGGTCGGTGAGACCGGTCTGCGGGGCGAGGGCGAGTTTCATGAAGAACTCGTCCCGCACCCGCGGCTCGTCCTCGGGCTCCTCGAACCAGACGCGCAGCGCCTCACGCCCGGCTTCGGTGAGGCGGTAGACCTTTTTGTTGGGCCGGCTGGACTGCTCGACGTCCTCGCCCTCGATCAGTCCCGACTTCTCGAGGCGGCCGAGGGTCACGTAGATCTGGCCGACGTTCGGCTGAGGGTACGCGGAGCCCAGCAGTTGCTCAAGGGCCTGCTTCAGCTCGTAGCCGTGGGCGGGACCGCGCGCGAGGAGTGCCAGGAGGGGCAGGCGCACTCGTGCTGTCCTCCTAGTCTGCGTAATGTGCTCCAGGCCCTAGTATCGCCCATACCTAACAGGTATACATGGCCTCTGACCCATCGGCGAGGATGCCCGTGGGCCGGTGTACGTGTTCAGGGAGGAACCTATGCGGTGGATACGCGCCGCCGGTAGGGGCCTTCTCGTCCTCGTCGTGGTCATGACCGGGTACATCGTCTCGGGTCCCCACACCGACGAGGGCGGCACCGGTGGCCGCGGCCCGCTCACCCTGGCCACCGCCGGGGACCTCACCGGCTATCTCGGCCCGCTGCTCCAGGGCTGGAACCGCACCCACCCCGGCGAGAAGGTCACCCTCGTCGAGCTGCCGGACTCCGCCGACGAGACCCATGCGCAGATGACCACCGACCTGCGCGACGGCGACCGCAGCCGCTTCGACGTGCTCAACATCGACGTCAACTGGACCTCGGAGTTCGCCGCCGCCGGCTGGATCCGGCCCCTGCCGAGAGACCGCTTCCCCGTCGACACCTTCCTGAAGCCGGTCGTCGGCACGGCCACCTACGACGGACACCTGTACGCCGTCCCGTACGTCACCAACGCCGGCCTGCTCCTGTACCGCAAGGACATCCTGGACGAGGAGGGCGTGCCGCCGCCGCGCACCTGGGCCGAGCTGGAACACGACGCGAAGACCATCGCGCCGAAATACGGGCTCGACGGGTACGCGGGCCAGTTCCTGCCGTACGAGGGCCTCACGGTCAACGCGGCCGAGGCCGTCTACTCCGCGGGCGGGACCATCCTCGGCGACGAGGGGGAGCGCGTCACCGTGGACTCCGCCGCCGCCCGCGAGGGCATCGGTTTCCTGGCGCGCGGCTTCCGCGAGGGCTGGATTCCGAAGCGGGCGCTGACGTACAAGGAGGAGGAGTCCAAGGACGCCTTCCAGGACGGCCGTCTGCTCTTCCTGCGCAACTGGCCCTACGCGTACGCCGTCGCCTCGGCCAAGGGCTCCGAGGTCGCCGGGAAGATCGGCGCCGTGCCGCTGCCCGGGCCGGACGGGCCGGGCAGGAGTGTCCTCGGCGGCTCCAACCTGGCCGTGAACACGCACGCCCGGCACCCCGATTCCGCCGCGCGCCTCATCGCGTACCTCACCAGCAAGCCTGTCCAGCGCCAAGTCCTCACGCGCGGCTCACTGCCGCCCGTACGCGCCGCGCTGTACAAGGACCCCGAGCTCGTACGGAAGTTCCCGTACCTGCCCACCCTGCGCGCCGCCCTGCGCGCCGCCAAGCCGCGACCCAAGAGCCCACACTACGACCAGGTCAGTCTGGTGGTGCAGGCGGTCGTGCACGACGCGCTGACCGGGCGGGAGACGCCCGAGGTGGCGGTGGCGCGGCTGGCGCGGGAACTCGACGCCGTCGCCCGCCGATAGTTACTTGTTAGGTAACGCGGACATCTCATCTGGGTTCGCAGCGCCCTGATAAGTCCGGATTTCATTCACGAACTCCTCAGTAGCCTCCGTTCTTTTCATTGACACCTCTGTGAAGCGCCTACTTAACATGCATGCATAACTGCTGCCCTTCACAGAGACAGGCCACAGGGTTGAACAGGCATCATTGGTGGCGTGACGCGGTGATCTACCAGGTCTACGTCCGCAGCTTCCTCGACAGCACCGGCGACGGCATCGGCGATCTGGCCGGCGTCCGGGCCGGGCTGCCGTACCTGAAGAAGCTCGGCGTCGACGGCATCTGGCTGAGCCCCTTCTACCCCTCGCCCCAGCACGACCACGGCTACGACGTGGCCGACTACTGCGGCGTCGACCCGCTCTTCGGCGACCTCGCCGAGTTCGACCTGCTGGTGGCCGCGGCCCGGCGGCTGGGCATCAAGGTGCTCCTCGACATCGTCCCCAACCACTGCTCCAGCGAGCACACGTGGTTCCGCGAGGCGCTGGACAGCGCACCCGGCAGCCAGGCCCGAGCCCGCTTCCACTTCACCGACGGCCGTGGCCCGGACGGCAGCGAGCCGCCCAACAACTGGCACGCGATGTTCGGCGGCCCGGCCTGGACCAGGGTCGGCGACGGCCAGTGGTACCTGCACATGTTCACGCCCGAACAGCCCGACTGGAACTGGCGCAACCCCGAAGTGCCCGCCGAGTTCGACCGGATCCTGCGCTTCTGGCTGGACCGGGGCGTCGACGGCTTCCGCATCGACGTGGCCGCCGGCCTGTTCAAGCACCCGGACCTGCCCGACTCCGACGACCCGGAGGCCGACGCCCGCACCCGCGACTCGGTCAACCCCCTCGCCTGGAACCAGCCCGAGGTGCACGAGGTGTGGCGGCACTGGCGGTCGGTGTGCGAGGAGTACACCGCACGCGACGGCCACGAGCGCCTCCTCGTCGGCGAGGTCTCGGTCCCGTCCGCCCGCGAACACGCCCAGTACGTCCGCCCCGACGAACTCCACCAGGCCTTCTTCTTCGACCTGCTCAGCGCCCCCTGGGACCCCGACGCCTTCCGCAAGGTCATCTCCGAGGCCATGGCGGACATCGCCGGTACGGGCTCCACGGTCACCTGGGTCCTCAACAACCACGACCAGGTCCGCACCGTCACCCGCTACGGCGAACCCGCCACCGGGGGCAGCGGCCTCGGCACCGCCCGCGCCCGCGCCGCCGCGCTGCTGATGCTGGCGCTGCCCGGAGCCGCGTACATCTACCAGGGCGAGGAGCTGGGCCTGCCCGAGGTCGTCGACCTGCCCGACGACGTGCTCACCGACCCGATCTTCCGGCGCACCGGCAGCCGCGCCCGCATCCGCGACGGCTGCCGGGTGCCGCTGCCCTGGTCCGGGCAGGCCTCCCCGTTCGGCTTCACGTCGGGAGCGGAGAGCGCCAAGCCGTGGCTGCCGCAGCCCGAGTACTTCGCCGAGTACGCCACCGACCGCGCCCTCGCCGACACCCGCTCCTTCTGGCACCTGTACCGCGACGGCCTCCAACTGCGCGCCGCGCTTCCCCAGTTGGGTGAGGGCTCGCTGCGCTGGCTGGACACTCCGCCGGGCGTACTCGGCTTCGTCCGCGGCGACGGCCTGGTCTGCGCCGTCAACTTCGGCACGGCGCCCACGCCCGCGCCGGTCTCCGGCACCCCCCTGCTGTCCAGCGGCCCCTGCCCGGCCGGGGTGCTCCCCGGTTCCACGGCCGCCTGGTGGATCAACGATCTCTGATCGCCCGTCATTTCCCCATCCTTCGAAAGGGACATCAACGATGATGCGACGACGCACCACCCTGCTCACCGGCTGCACCGCCCTCGTCCTGGCGCTCGGCGCGACCGCCTGCGGCGGCGGCCCGGTCTCCGCCGGCGGCGGCGACAAGGCGCTCAGCGGCCAGACCGTCACCGTGGCCGGTGTCTGGTCCGGCAGCGAGCAGAAGAACTTCCAGAAGGTGCTGGACGCGTTCAGCGCCAAGACCGGCGCCAAGACCCAGTTCGTGTCCACGGGCGACAACGTCTCCACCGTCGTCGGCAGCAAGATCGAGGGCGGCAACGCGCCCGACGTCGTGATGGTCCCGCAGGTCGGCGTCCTCCAGCAGTTCGCGAAGAAGGGCTGGCTGAAGCAGCTGTCCGCCACCACCGAGAAGTCCGTGGACGCGGGCTACGCGCCGGTCTGGAAGAAGTACGGCAGCGTCGACGGCACCCTGTACGGCCTGTACTTCAAGGCCGCCCACAAGTCGACCGTCTGGTACAGCCCCGACGCCCTCGACCAGGCCGGGGTCAAGCCGCCGAAGACGTACACCGAGCTGCTGAAGGCCGGGCACACCGTCTCCGACTCCGGGCTCGCCGCCTTCGCGGTCGCCGGGCAGGACGGCTGGACCCTGACCGACTGGTTCGAGAACATCTACCTCTCCCAGGCCGGCCCCGAGAAGTACGACGCCCTCGCCACCCACAAGCTGAAGTGGACCGACGCGAGCGTGGTCAAGGCGCTCGGCACGCTCGGCAAGCTGTTCAAGGACAAGCAACTGATCGCGGGCGGCCAGAAGGAAGCCCTCAACACCGACTTCCCGGGTTCGGTCGAGAAGGTGTTCGGGCCCAAGCCCGAGGCAGGCATGGTCTACGAGGGCGACTTCGTCGCCGGCGTCGCCCACGACCAGTTCGGCAAGAGCATCGGCAAGGACGCGAACTTCTTCCCGTTCCCGGCGGTCGACGGCGGCAAGGCGCCGGTCGTCAGCGGCGGTGACGCGGCCGTGGTGCTCAAGGACGGCAAGAACTCCAAGGCCGGCATGAAGCTCCTGGAGTACCTGGCCACTCCCGAGGCCGCCGCGGTGTGGGCGAAGGCGGGCGGCTTCCTGTCCCCGAACAAGGCGCTCGACCTGGCCTCCTACGGCGACGACGTCACCCGCGCCACCGCCAAGTCCCTGATCGCGGCGGGCGACTCGGTCCGATTCGACATGTCCGACCAGGCACCCGCGTCCTTCGGCGGCACCAAGGGCGTGGGGGAGTGGAAGCTGCTCCAGGACTTCCTGCGTGAGCCGTCCGACCCGAAGGGGACCGCGGCGAAGCTCGAGGCCGCCGCGGCCAAGGCGTACCAGGGCTGAGCCGGCAGATGACCGCAACCACACTCGTGAAGCAGAAAGGGGCGGGCTCCCCGCCGCCGGGCTCGCTCGCCGAGCGCGCCCGGCGCTCGCGGCGGCGCGGCCGGATCATCGCCCTGCTCTTCGTCTTCCCCGCACTGCTCCTGCTCGGAGCGCTGGTCGTCTACCCGGTGCTGTTCTCCGTCGGCCGGAGCTTCTTCGACGCCTCCGGCTCGCGCTTCGTCGGCGCGGACAACTACACGGAGATGTTCCGCGACCCGGCGACGCTCAAGGCCGTCCGGAACACGACCATCTGGGTGGTCGTCGCCCCGGCCCTGCTGACCGGGCTCGGCCTGATCCTCGCCGTCCTGGTGGAGAAGGTCCGCTGGGCCACCGCGTTCAAGCTGCTGCTGTTCATGCCGATGGCGGTGTCCTTCCTCGCGGCGGGGATCATCTTCCGCCTCGCCTACGACGAGGACCCCGCCAAGGGCGTGCTCAACGCCGCCGTGGTCTCGGTCCACGACGCCTTCGAGGGCACCTCGTCGTACCCGACGGCACGGGCCCGCGCGGGACAGGACCTGGCCCAGGGGAGCGACGGCTCGTACGAGACGAAGAGCGGTGTGTCACCGGGCGATCTGGTGACGCTCCCCATGGTCGGCGTCCTGCCCAAGGACCTGCCCGAGGGCGCCGCGCCCGCCTACCCGGCGGCCGGCGGCAAGGCCACTGCCGATGAACTGCGCGGCGTCGTCTACCTGGACTTCACACCCGGCGGCGGAGGCAAGCAGGGCAAGGTCGACCGGCGGGAGAGCGGGCTGCCCGGTATGAAGGTCGAGGCGGTGCGCGGCGGGAAGACGGTCGCGAGCACGATGACCGCGTCCGACGGCTCCTTCCGCTTCTCCGGGCTGCACACCGGCTCGTACACGCTGAAGCTGCCCGAGTCGAACTTCGCACCGCCCTACCAGGGCGTCTCCTGGCTCGGCCCGACCCTCGTCACGCCCGCGATCATCGGCGCGTACCTCTGGATCTGGACCGGATTCGCGATGGTGCTGATCGGCGCCGGACTGTCGGCCCTGCCCCGGGACGCCCTGGAGGCGGCCCGGATGGACGGCGCGAACGAATGGCAGATCTTCCGCCGCATCACCGTCCCCCTGCTCGCCCCCGTGCTCACCGTGGTCTTCGTGACCCTCGTGATCAACGTGATGAAGGTCTTCGACCTCGTCTACATCATCGCGCCCGGCCCGGTGCAGGAGGACGCCACCGTACTGGCCACCCAGATGTGGCTGGTGTCCTTCGGCGGTGGCAACAACCAGGGCCTCGGCAGTGCGCTGGGCGTGCTCCTGCTGCTGCTGGTGATCCCCGCGATGGTCTTCAACGTCCGCCGCTTCCGAAGGAGTCAGCGATGAGGAGTCAGCGATGAACGCGGTCAGGCGGGGCCTCGGCAACGGCCTGGTGCAGGCCTTCCTGGTGGTGATCGGCCTGGTCTGGCTGACCCCGCTCGCGGGCCTGTTCCTCTCCTCCCTGCGCTCGGCGCAGGACACCGCCAAGGGCGGCTGGTGGACGGCGCTGGCGAGCCCCGGGCAGCTGTCCTTCGACAACTACTCGGCGCTGCTGAAGAACGCCGGGATGACCCAGGCCTTCTGGAACACGGTGCTGATCTCGGTGCCGGCGACCGTCCTCGTCGTCGTCATCGCGTCCCTCGCCGGATACGCCTTCGCCTGGCTGGACTTCCCGGGACGGGAGGCCGTCTTCCTGCTCGTGGTGGCCCTGCTGGTGGTACCGGTGCAGATCGGTCTGCTGCCCGTCGCCAAACTCTTCGGCCAGCTCGGCCTGTTCGGCACGATCCCGGGCGTCGTCCTCTTCCACGTCGCCTACGGCCTGCCGTTCGCGGTGTTCCTGCTGCGCAACTACTTCGCCGAGATGCCCAAGGAGATGCTGGAGGCGGCCCGCATGGACGGCGGCAGCGAGTGGCGCATCTTCACCCGCCTCGTCCTGCCCGTGGGCCGGCCCGCCATCGCCAGCCTCGCCATCTTCCAGTTCCTCTGGGTCTGGAACGACATGCTGGTGGCCCTGCTGTTCGCCGACAGCTCCTCCCAGCCGCTGACGGTTCAACTCCAGTCCCAGATCAGGCAGTTCGGCAGCAACATCGACGTCCTCGCACCCGGTGCGTTCCTGTCGCTGATCGTGCCGGTGGTCGTGTTCTTCGCGTTCCAGCGGCACTTCGTGCAAGGAGTGATGGCCGGGTCCGTGAAGTAGGGGCGGGACCAAGACGGAAGGGGCGGCGCGGGCATTGCC
>NZ_JBSGZV010000090.1:0-15934 GCF_053611185.1 Streptomyces sp. NPDC054834
ATCCGCGCACTCTACTGGTCCTGGTCAACGAGCGGGAGGCCCTCGCTGCATGGGCCACGACCTCTACGTCATCCACAGGTCTTGACTATTACTCGTTTCCGACATCGACGCGGTCCTGACCCAGCGAGCAGAGAATGATCACATCGGCCTGGTCATCGGCTGCGGCGGAGACCTGGGACCGGACGGGCTCAACATGTACGTGCGGGCTACCAGAACCGGTGACGCCGTGGTCAGCGAAGCCCGGTTCTGCGCAGAGGGTTGGGAAGACCACGGCTGATAAGAGGTGCGCTGCGAACGTCGCTCCGCGACAGCTTCAAACCTGAGACCACCCGCGAAGCTCCCAGCTCTGGCTGGCCGGGCGTACCAGCACTTCCGGTTGAGGCTGCAACAGGGCGACGGCAGGTACAAGACAGCGACCCGACAGGGAGATACCGGCACGTTCGGCTGCGGTGGCTGGCAGGCGTCGGCTTGCGTGGAGGGTATGAGCGACAGCGTCACGGCCACCCGTCCGGCCGCCGGTTTTCCCCTGCCGCAGGTTGCGGCCGTAGAGGCGGTCTTCGTCGCGCCGGACGGCACCCGGATGCAGCGGCGCTGGTGCCGGACGGCCGTGAAAGTGCGGCTGGAGGACCTTTCGCCGGTGGTGCCGTTTCCGGTGGTGCCCGGGCGGCGCTGCGGGCCGGGCTGGAGGTGGTCGGCCACCACTGCACGCCATGTCGCGCACGGCTCCAAGGCGATGCGCACCCAGCTGATGTTCCTCGGCCGCGATCAGCGCGTCGTCGCTCGCGCGGCGCGGCCGGTGCGGCTGAACTGACCACCCGAACGCGGATACGTCTGCCTCGGCACAGTGCCCGCCGTCGCACTCCTCATCTGGCTCTGATCGTGGCCGAAGGTACGAGAACTACGCCCCGGTACCGGTGTGCAAAACGGCGAACACTCCCCGGGCGCGGATGCCGTCCGGCGTCCGCCAGCAGCCGGTGATGTGGCCGATCCCTCCTTGCGGAGGAAGAGACGGGCCGTCCGGGGCAGGGTCGAGGACCCGGTGCAAGCGGAGGGTAGTGCCCTGCGGAGTAATCAGTGCGGTGCCTTCTGGATCGTCGATGGCAGTGACGTCTGCGAGCAGAGGGCCCTCACCGGTGCAAGAGGCGATGACCTCCCGGTCGGGTGCGTCGCTGATGTTCTGATCCTGGGCCTGCGCCCGCCCCTCGATCAGGGCTAGCAACTGGGCGACCAGCACGGGATCGTGGCAGCCGTCGTAGGCCCAGCGCCGCCCCAGCACCCCGTGCTCCATGGTGCCGACGAGGGCGTGCTCCGCCCCGTCGAGCGGGGCACCACGATAGGTGAGCGGTACCAGGTAGGTGACCAGGTCAGCAGCGGAGGCATCGGTGACCACTATGAACTCGATCCCGACCTCGCCTCGCGGGTCGTCCAGCCGGAAGCCGCCCGCCTTCGCCAACTTCGGTCCGTCCGCGCCACCGTGGTACCACTGGCGGGACGGCAGCCAGGAGTTGAGCAGTTCAAGCTTGCTCGGCTTGAGGACGGTGTGGTGGATGACGGCCATGCCGGAGGATCTCTTCCCTTGCTCGGATAGGTCAGTCACACCTTCGCATCTACGCGCCGCTGGCAGAGCGGTTTCTCCAACCAACAAGATTCAGAACGCAAGCCCTGGTTGCGTCCTGAGAAGTGGTGTACCGGTTCCCACCTGATCCGGGCGTTTGCGGCGTCAGAGTGAGTGTCCGGATACGAGAACGGCCACCGGCTGATCTTCGAGGTGTCGAAGGTTCGAAGGAGATCAGCACGATGACCGCACCAGACAGTCTGCCCCTGCACGCCCTCGCGGAAGACAACCTCGCCGCGGCGAGTCCCGATCTGCTGCGCGCGATGGTCAAGACGTTCGCCGACGCACTCATGTCCGCCGAGGCCGACGCCCTCTGCAACGCCGAATACGGGCAGGTCAGCGACGAGAGAGTCAACCACCGCAACGGATATCGCCCACGCGAGTGAGACACCCGGGCCGGCACCGTCGAACTCGCCATCCCCAAGCTCAGGTCCGGGAGTTACTTCCCGCACTGGCTCCTGGAACGACGACGCCGTGCCGAGCAGGCCCTGATCTCGGTGGTCGCCACCGCCTACCTGCTCGGCGTCTCCACCCGCCGCGTCGAGAAACTCGCCGAGTCCCTCGGAGTCACGCAGTTGTCGAAGTCCCAGGTCTCCGCAATGGCCAAGCATCTGGACGAGCAGGTCGCCGCCATCCGCAACAGGCCACTGGAGGCCGGGCCCTACTCGTTCGTCTGGGTCGACGCGCTGACCCAGAAGGTCCGCGAGGGCGGCCGCATCATCAACCGGCCGGGCCCGGCTGCTCGGCCAGCTGCACGCGCCGACGTTCCCACCCTGAGCCCGCGGGTGCTGGGAGTCGACGACTTCGCCTTCCGCCGCCCGCGTACCTACGGGACCATCCTGGTCGACGTCGAGTCCTCCCTGCTCCACCAGCTACGGGCACAGCGAGGCGCTCCGACTACCACTGGCGGAGAGGCAGGCGGCGTAACGGAGATCCCGGCTGAGTAACCGGCCTGGAGTTCTCGTATAGCTGATCGCGGACAGCGATTTTCCGTATCTGGTCGCAGGATCGCGCTAGCCTGAAACTCAAACGCGCTAAAGTTTCGCAGGCTGGGAGGCCGGGATGAGCGAGCAGCCTTGGACGATCGAGTCCATCCGCGACGCCCTCGGCAGCCGTGTCCTGGTCCAGCGCTTCCTGAGCGAGATCAACCGGGCGCCGGCGCATGAACTGCTCCAGGTCTTCGCGCGGTGGGAGCGGATCGCCAAGGACACCGTTGCCGCCGTCGAGCGTGGCCGGGAGATCGCTGCGGCAGAGGCCCGCGGCGAAGAGCCCGCAGGCGAGTGGACCGACGTGACCGACCGCGTCCTCGCCGACGCCGACCGCATCAGTTCCCGCGGCGCCGCCTGATCTGAAGACCAGGCACACGTTCCGTCGCCGTCCTGCTACGCTCAGCGTCGAGTCGCTCTGGCCCTTCACCCCCACTCCGAAGGAACTACGAGGGGTGGAGTGTGCCCATGTATCGCCTGAAATACGACCCCGCCGCCGAGGCCGTCCACGAGGCGATGCCACCGGCCGCCAGCGAAGCCCTCACTCTCGCACTTGCCGCCGCCTGCCACGACCCGATCTCCGCGACCCAGCCATACGGCGAAGGCGACGACGTCATGCGAATGATCGTCACCGAGCACGCATTCGCCGTCCTCCTCGTCGGGCAAACGTTCAAGACGATCACCGTGCTGCAGATGACCTACCTCGGCTGAACGCACCGGGCTTCGGCCATCACGGCCGGGGCCTTCACTCACCTCGGGCACGAAATGGCCACAACTCCTTCATGAGGCGCCTCGGGCGCGCCATGATGCACCTCCGCACCAGCCCTGGGGGGACCATGAGCTACGAAACCACACCGCCACCCGACGCGGCGGAGCCGCCACCTGCCAAGAAGCGACGCATCAACGCGATCATCATTGGCGCGGCCGTTGTCACTATCGCAGGCGTCGTCACCGCTGGCCTACTGATCAGCAGCAACAAGAACGACGACGACCTGGCCGTCAAGACCACACCCGAAGCTGCGAAGACCAGCGCCAGTCCCAGCCTCGCTGAACAGATGCACGCCTGGGGCAGCAAGGGCGGCAGTGAAACCCTCACCACCCTCGTTGACGACCTCAGCAAAGTCGGAGACGACTCCGACCTCGCCGACCTCGACGGACTCCGCGACAGCTGCTCCACCCTCACTGCCGACATCGAAGCCGCCCAGGAAGAAGATCAGGTTCCAGACCCGGCAACAAACAAGCGCTGGAAGCTGGCCCTCAAACACCTCGGGAATTCGGCCACAGCATGCTCCACTGGCGCCGTCAGCGGAGACCAAACCCAGTTCGACCTGATGGCTTCCGAGATGGACATCGGCATCAAGCACCTCAACGCCGTCAACAAGCGCGTCGACGAAATCATGGACAGATGACAGAAGGCCCCCAGCCCATCTGGCGGTTTCTAGGGTCGTTGCAACACGTGGTCGTGTTGATCAGGCCGCGAGCAGTTTATGCAGGCGCTCGGCTGGGGTTTCCCAGCCGAGCGTTTTGCGTGGGCGGCCGTTGAGCTCGGCGGCCACGGCCACCAGGTGGTCGCGAGTGTGGACGGACAGGTCGGTGCCCTTGGGGAAGTACTGCCGCAGCAGGCCGTTCGTGTTCTCGTTGGAGCCGCGCTGCCAGGGGCTGGCCGGGTCGCAGAAGTAGACCGGAATGTCGGTGGCGACGGTGAAGGCGCCGTGGGCGGCCATCTCGGCGCCCTGGTCCCAGGTCAGGGATCGCACCAGGTGTGCGGGCAGTGTCTGGACGGTTTCCACGAGGGCGTCGCGGACGTGTTCGGCGGTGCGGCCCTGGGGCAGGTGCAGCAGCATGACGTAGCGGGTGGCGCGCTCGACGAGGGTGCCGATGGCGGAGTTGCCGTCCTTGCCGATGATGAGGTCGCCCTCCCAGTGGCCGGGCACGGCCCGGTCGCCGGCCTCGGCCGGGCGTTCGCTGGGTGGCGAACCGCGGGGTGCGCTGCTGGGCCTGGCGGCGGGGCTTGCGGCGGACGCTGCCGGTCCGCAGGGCCCTGGCGAGTTCGCGGCGCAGCTTGCCCCGGCCCTGGACGTAGAGGGCCTGGTAGATCGTCTCGTGGGCCACGTGCATCTCCGGCCGGTCGGGGAACTGGGCCCGCAGAGCCTGGCAGATCTGCTCGGGGCTCCACCGTATGTCGAGGTGACGCTGGATGAAGTCCCGGAGTTCGGGGTTCTAGCCGATCTTCCCGGGCTTGGGGCGCGGGGCCGGCGGGCCTGGGCTCGGGCGTGGGCGGCGTACGGCCGGTACTGGCCGTTGCTACCCGGCCGCTGCGACGGCCCGGCGGTAGAGGTCTTGCACCTCCACTCGGTCACATGGCGCCTTGTAACGCACCCAGCAATTCTTGCGTGGCAGGTCCTTCCGACAGCAACCCGAGCACCAGAGCCCTCGCCCGGCGCCGCGGTTCGACCCGGGCGAACCGCCCCGCGATGCGGCCCATCAGGACCTCGAACACGTCCAGCCAGCAGGCAGGATCTATGCTGTGACCTGCGGCCACTGTCTGATCTTCTGTCTTCGCACCCCGATGATCATCAATAGCCGCTCCCGCACCAGTCCCGGCCAGCAAGACCACGATCTGGCCCGGAGTACCAGCTCTGGAGTTGAATCGGCCGATGGACATGTCCTCCCGAGAGATCCGCATCCCCCTCGACAAGGCCGTCGCGGTCCTGCTGGACCTGGAGGAGTTCGTGGTTTCCCTTGACCGACTCGGATCCCGCATGGCAGGCGGAGACGCCGACGAGTACACCGTCGGCAAATTCATCGGCGACTGGGATGTCGCGCGGCGACTGGCCCGCGCCCGAGGCGTCCTCAGTCTCGCGCTGGATGAGCAACTCAGCTCGGAAGAGAGACTTGAGTTCGAGGATCTGTGCGAGCAGGGCCGCTTCTACACGGACAACGTCGGCTACCCCTCCCTCGACCAGTCCAAGTCCAGCTGATACGGCAAGCGCGTCAGGCCGGAGGTGGCGCTAGCATCGCCGAATGGGAAGATCTGGATGTCCGTGCATCCTCTGCACGCAGTCGTCGCATGAAGCGTCGTGGGATCAGCGGGACCGGACCATAGCCACCAGTACGCGGAATTATGGCTGGCATGTGATGGGAGTGGCCGCCGACGATGAAGTTCCAGCCGGCTGGGCGTATTCCATCGGTCTGTGGCACACGCTGCGCAGCCCGGAGATATGTGTCTTCGGGCTGGCGGTCGACACCATGATGTCCCTGATCAACGAGGCAGGCGAGGCCGTGCGCAGCGGACCTCCCGTGATGCCCAACCAGCGCCGGGACGACATCTTCGACCACTTTCCCGCCGTAATCCGGCCCGTGCACGAGAGCTGGTGCACCGACTTCTTCGGCGCGGCGCTGGACTTCTACCAGGTCTCGCCCCTGCCCGTGGCCCAGCTCTTCTGGCCCGACAGGGAAGGCCGCTTCCCCTGGGAGGACGGGGCTGCCGACTACTGCCGGGACAACCAGCCTCTGCTGTGGATCCCCAAGCCGGACACCCCCGGTCCGTCGGGAGCGAGCTGAGCCCTGACTGATGGTCCAACAGCCGCGATGACTGGCCCGGTCAGTGAGGGCCGTGGCAGAGACTGCCGATCAGTCGCCGACGAACCATACGTACCTATGGCGCCCTTCCTCCGCTACCCGGCACATGGCACGCACCCGATCGACCCAGGGGCCACTACGCTCCGCGGGCAGTCGATCCAGCTCCTCCAGCAGCATGGGTCTCTGCCAGCTGTTGAAGACGGTGTCCGCGTATGGGCACAGCCCGGCGAGCATGGGGAACTGTGCCGGGTCGATGTCCACAAGCGCCTCGTCCCAGGACACACCGCGGGAATGCGCCAGGATGGTCCCGACCTCATCCCGAACCACCAAGTCGATCACTGAAACAGGCTACCGCGCAGTCAACCAACGGCCTTACTGACTCCAACCGTCTCGCGTCACAAGATCAGCGCCAGAGCCGATCACCTGACGTCCGCACGGGGACCTGGCATCCCACCAGCAAGATCACAATCTACGGCTGGAGTACTAGTACTCCAGCCGGACTTCTGTATTTCTCCTGGCCAACGGCCTGGCGGTGGGGAGTGTAGCGAGGGTTGGGCGCGCGGGGGACGGTCTTGGGCCGACTGTCCCACCAAGGGGTGCCCGCGCCGCATGTAATGACAGCGCGGCGAGCAGTCCGTAGTCGTGATCCATGATGTGCCGACGAACGCTTGGGACCTGGAACTCGAAGAACTCTTCCTGCGCACCGGAGCCCGCTTTTGCCGTGTGGAGGCCCGGCGGCGGATGCGGGGACTAAGCAGTGTCCTGATCTTTAGCAGGGTGCGGTGCATAGCGGTGCGACTGCTGTCGAACAGCACGGCGAGGGGTTCCGCGGCCAGGGCGACCCGCAGGTGAAGGACGGCCGCCAGGACCTGGTCGGGGAAGGCGAGTCGGGGCGGGCGTCCGCGCTTGACGTCGCCATCGACGGCCAAAGTGTCGGTGAGGTCGCTCAGTTGCTGCCGGGACATGCCGGTCAGGGCGGGATCGGACAGTAGAGCATGGTCCCACTCCGGGGCCGGCTTCTGCGGAGTCCGGGGTGCTGGGATGGCAGGACACGGCTGGGGGTGCACGGCATAGTTCCAGTCGCCGTGGAAGGGGTGTCGGGTCAGTGGCAGGGCCGCCATCTCCGCGTCCCCGATCTGGACTCCAGTTGGGTAGATGTTGGTGTCCAGCTCGGCCATGACGCGCAGTCCGGTGCTGGTGGTGGTCGCGGCGATGGACTGGACGATGACTTCGTGGCTGGTCAGCGGGCGGCCGCGCCAGTTCATGGTGATGTGCGAGAAGAGCCGGTGCTCGACCGAGCGACACCGCGTCGACATCGAGCACGACCCCGTCTACGGGCGCGCCCGCTCCTGGGTCCGCCCCCGCGCGAAGGCGTGGCCGATGGCGGAGGAACTCTTCGCCACCGCCCCCGCCCGCGTGATCAACAAGCAGGACGAGGCCCTCGAGGAGGAGTGGGACGCCCTGCTCTCCGGTGCCGCCGCCCAGCTCCCGCTCGCCTGAACCGCCCGACCACCGCCTCCGGAAGGACCCGTCATGCGCGCACCCATGTCCTTATCCCCTGCCCTCGCCTCGCTCCCGCGCCGTGCTGTACCTGGCCACGCCGTCCGGAGCTGACGTACGGGCCGCCATGCAGGCCGGCCTCCTGGGCTGCATGACCACCCCGGAGCAGGGCAACGTGATCCCGCCCGGCGCCCTGTACGCCTGCGACAACGGCAAGTTCGGCAAGGGCTGGCCCGGCGCCGAGGCCTGGTTCGCCTGGCTGAAGGCGACCGTCGACCGCTACGGGCCAGGCCGCTGCCTGTGGGCCGTCGCCCCCGACGTCCCCATGGACGCCGCGGCGACCTTGGCCGAGTCGCTGCCGTGGCTGAAGCGGATCCGCTCACTGGGCGTTCCGGTTGCTTTCGCCGCCCAGGACGGCAGCGAGCGCAGCCTCATCCCCTGGGACTTGATCGACGTGCTGTTCCTCGCGGGCTCCACCCAGTGGAAGACCTCACCGGCCGCGCACCGCCTGGCCCTGAGGGCGCAGGAGCGAGGCATGGCCGTCCACATGGGCCGCGTCCGTCCACATGGGCGGCGTCAACTCCCGCCGGCGGCTGCGCATCGCGCAGGCCTTCGGGTGCACCAGCTGCGACGGCACCTATCTCGCCTTGGGACCCGACACCAACCTCCCCCGCCTTCTCGCCTGGATGAACGAACTCCACACCACCCCAACTCTGTTCGGAGACGAGACGTGACGACCTGGCTGCGCCTCATCGGCGCATCGATCATGGGCATCCTGGACCCCGTCCCCTCCAGCGTGACCTCCCCGATGACCGAGGCGGAAGGCGCCTGGGTCCGCGCGAATGCCTGGACCAAGGGACTGCGCAAGATCGAGGACGCCTACCCCCATGGCTTCCACCGCTGGTGCTCCTGCGAGCGGGGCATCTGCCACCCCTGCGGCTCCGGTCACCACGACCAGTGTGTCAGCGCGAGCGGCCCCCGCCTCGACGACTACGCCGGCACCATCACCGACCGCGGCGGCTTCGTCGTCGCCGTGATCCACTACGGGCTCGGCCAGCAGCCCTGCCGGTGGTTATGCCCCTGCCCCCAGGGTAGCGGAACTGGGCATCCCGGTCCGGGTGCTGAGAGCCTTCGATGGTCTTGGCGTTCGCCTGCAGGCTGAAGCCTTCCTCCCGCAGCAGGCCGGCGACCGTGTCAGCGGAGACCCGGTGGCCCTGCCGGGTCAGCTCCGCTGCCAGGTTCCGGGCCGACTTCGCCGTCCAGCGCAGCGGCGACATCAGGTCGCCCCGCTCGTCGGGCTCGACCAGCGCCAGCAGCGCGGGCCGCAGCCCCGCGTCCAGCTCAGTCGCCTTCTTCCGGCCTCCGCCGGGACGGCGGACCCGCCCCAACAGGGCCTGGCCGGACTCCAGTTCAGCCACTTCGCGCGAGACCGTGCCCTCCCGGACTCCGGCCGCAGCGGCGACAAGCCTGATCCCGCCATGCCCCAGCGACCGAGCCTCCGCCCCTATGGCCAGCCGGCGCTGACGCTCGTCCAGATGCGGCAACAACGCCTGGAACTTCGCAGTCAGGACCGCCTCGATCCCCTCCGGTCTCCCCATACCACGACAACGATCCCGGGAGCCGGAAGCCACGACTTGTTTCCCGACAAGCCCTAAGGCAGCCAGTCAGAGTGCGCGGGTTCGGGGTGGAAGAGGCCATGGTCGGCGGCCTGCCGGGCCAGGGCCTCGGCCTCCTCCCGGTCCCCGGCCTGCTCCCGCAACGCCGCCAGGGAGTATAGGACGTCGGTGATGCCATGATCGGCAGCGTGCCGGTAGGCGGCTTCGGCGCCCATGTAGTCCCCGGCCTCAAGCCGCCACCTCACCAGGCGGCGCAGTTCGTAGAGGAGCTCGGCCCCCTCCCGGTCCCCGGCATCGTCCCACGAATGCGTCGGGGGGTCGGTGTCGCCGCCGTGGTCGGCGACCTGCCGGTAAAGGGCTTCGGCGCCCTGCCGGTCCCCGGCCTCCTCCCGCAACACCGCCAGGCGGCGCATGGCGTGGGTGTGGCCGTGGTCGGCGGCCTGCCGGTAGAGGGCTTCGGCGCCCTGCCGGTCCCCGGCTCGCTCCCGCAACTCCGACAGGGAGCACATGGCATTGGCGCTACCACGGTCAGCGGCTCGGTGGCGGAGGTGGTGGGCCCACTGCTGGCGGTGGCGGGCCCCGGCTACTTGAGCGAGGTGGTTCAGGTCGTCGGGGTGGGTGAGGTGGGTGTGGGCGGCGTGCCAGAAGGAGGCCGGCGGGCACAGGTGCCTGCGGGTGGTGCGGCCGTGTTGTTCGAGGTAGTCGGCGAGCCGGAACACCGGCCCCGCCGACGGCGGGGGTGAGACGTCGCCCGGTGAGATCGTGCCGGAATCCGGCATCTACGAGTGCGACTGCGGGCAGCGCCACGAGTACAGGGCACCTTTGGCTGGCATCACCCCGCCAGGTCCTCGGCCGCGGATCCGGCACACCCGAGGTGGTTGGTACCCCACCCCGGTATGGTGAGAGGGGCGACCGCAGGCGGCGTGCCGAACGGTGAGGAAGAAAGAGGACGGAACGTGGACAGCGGACATGCAGGCAGGCGGGGCATCGCCCGGCTGCTGGCGGTGTGCGCGGTGCTGTTCGGCCTGTTCCTCATGCACGGCTCCCCGGCGAGTGCCGCCGAGGGCTGCCACGGCGCCATGCCCGCACCCGCGCCGATGCCCGTCGGCCACGATGCCTCCCCGATGGTCACGGCTCACGCGCCCGCCAGGCATCATCCAGGCCCGGCTCTCCAGGCCGCCGGGACTGCCGGGATGCCCGGGACGCTGTGCGTGGCGACCCCGGCCCACGAGCGAACCCTCCTGTCCGCGCCCGGCCTCCTCGCCGTGGCAGCCGTCACGGTTGTGGCCGCATGGACGCCGGCTCGGCTGCGGGCACTGGGCGGCAGCGGGCTGCGTGGGCCTCCGGCCAGCGGACGAGATCACCTGCTCCAGGCGTGTATCGCGCGGACGTGACAGGCACGCGCCGAGGCCCGGCCATCGGCCGGGACCGGCACCGTGCCCTGCCGCTCTCCGCGCGCCACCGGTGTGGTGCGCCCACCCGGAAAGATCCCTCCTTCGACGATGTCCTCTTCCCGTCTCATTGCCTGCCGTCGCGCGATCGCCGCGACCGGTGCCGCAGTGGCTCTCGCACTGACCCTGGCCGCCTGCGGCTCCTCCAGCGACTCCGCGTCCATGCCGGGCATGGACCACGGCAGCAAGTCCTCCGCATCGCCCTCGTCCAGCGCGTCACCTTCGATGGGCGACATGCCCGGCATGGACCACATGGCTTCCGGCAACGGCCTGTCCGACACTCAGGACGGCTACCGCCTCACCTCCAAGGACGCGACCCTGTCGTCCGGCAAGCAGACCGCCTACCGGTTCACGGTGATCGGCCCGGACGGCAAGCCGGTCACCGACTTCGCCCTCGACCAGACCAAGCGGATGCACTTCTACGCGATCCGCTCCGACCTGACCGGGTTCCAGCACGTCCACCCGACCATGGCCGCCGACGGCACCTTGAGTGCGAACCTGTCCTCCCTCACTGGGGGCTCCTGGCGCATGTTCGCCTCCTTCACCCCGAACACCGGCACGGACCAAGGCAAGGACTTCGTGCTCTCGCGCACCGTCACCGTGCCCGGCGACGCCGCGAAGACCCCACTGCCCGCACCGGCCACCAGCACGCAGGCCGACGGGTACACCGTCACCGTCAAGGGCAAGCCCATGGCAGGCATGGCACACCCGCTGACCGTCTCGATCGCCCACGACGGAAAGCCCGTCACCGACCTTGAGCCCTACCTGGACACCTACGCCCACCTGACCGCCTTCCGCGAAGGCGACGCCACGTTCGCCCACCTCCACCCGACCACCAAGGTGAGCGGCGACCACGGCGGCCCGGACCTGTCCTTCCACGCCGAGCTGCCCACCTCCGGCAACTGGCGGCTGTTCCTGCAGTTCCAGACCGGCGGCAAGCTCCACACCGCTGCCCTGACCCTGCGCGTCGGCTGACCCGGGCGGGGCGGGGCCCCGCACTCCGGCCCGACGAACGCGCCCCCAAAGAGAGCGCGTCCGTGGGCGGCTTACCGCACCATGATGGAGGAAGGCTTCACAGATGCACGCCGTACTGCACGCACTGTCGATTGCCGGGTCGATGACCTGGGAGATCACCTGGGCCCTGATCCTGGGCTTCGCCCTGTCCGCTGTCGTCCAGGCCGTGGTCCGCAAGTCCACCGTGGTCTCACTCCTGGGCGATGACCGCCCCCGCACCCTCGCCGTCGCCGCCGGCCTGGGCGCGGCGTCTTCATCCTGCTCGTACGCGGCAGTCGCGCTGGCCCGCTCACTGTTCCGCAAGGGAGCGAATTTCACCGCCGCGATGGCCTTCGAGATCGCCTCCACCAACCTGGTCGTCGAACTCGGCGTGATCCTGGCCCTGCTGATGGGCTGGCAATTCACCGCCGCCGAATTCGTCGGCGGCCCGATCATGATCACCGTGCTGGCGGTCCTGTTCCGCCTCTTCCTGCGCGACAAACTCCTGCGCACCGCCCGCGAGCAGGCCGAACGGGGCCTTGCCGGCTCGATGGAGGGCCACGCCGCGATGGACATGTCCGTTCAGGGCGATGGCTCCTTCGCCCGGCGCCTGTTCTCCCGCGAGGGTTTCACCTCGACCTCGCACGTCTTCGTCATGGAGTGGGCGGCGATCCTGCGCGACCTGATCGTTGGCCTGCTCATCGCCGGCGCCATCGCCGCCTGGGTTCCCGATTCCTTCTGGCGCACCTTCTTCTTCGACGGCCACCCTCTCGCCTCCAAGCTGTGGGGCCCGATCGTCGGCCCGCTGGTCGCGATCGCCTCATTCGTGTGCTCCATCGGCAACGTGCCGCTGGCTGTGGTGCTGTGGAAGGGCGGCATCAGTTTCGGCGGCGTGGTGGCGTTCATCTTCGCCGACCTGCTGATCCTGCCGATCCTCAACATCTACCGGAAGTACTACGGCGCCAAGACCGCCGCCTTCCTGCTCGGCACCTTCTACCTCGCGATGGTCATCGCCGGGTACATCGTCGAATTCGCCTTCGGCGGTCTCGGCCTGATCCCCGACCAGGCCGACGCGAAGATCCCCATGGAGGGCGTGAGCTGGAACTACACCACCTGGCTCAACATCGCCTTCCTCCTCCTGGCCGCGGCGCTCCTGGTGCGCTTCTTGCGCACCGGCGGGCTGTCCATGCTCCGCATGATGGGCGGCTCACCCGACACCGGCCACGATCCCACCGGCCCCCTGCAGCACGGGCACCCAGCAGGGGACACACACGGCGGGCACCACCACTGAAGCGCGGCCCTCCACCCGCGGGTGGAGGGCCCGTTCTGCCCACGGGCCGATCCAGGAACCGCCGCCGGCGTGCTGGAGTAGTGCCGTGACTGCCACCTTGCCGCGCGTCCTGCCCAGCCCGGACGGCAAACCGGTTCCGCCGCCCGGCACCGCCGACGTCTTCCGGTCCTTCGCCCGTGACCTGGCCGCCGGCCGGCGGCCCTGGACGGCCGAGACCGCCCATTTCATCGCCGCACAGTTCGACCAACTCGCCACCGACTGGGACACCACCCGTGCCACCGGACGCGACGACCCCCTGCGCGACGCCCTCACCCGCGGCGGACCACTGCCCGCGGGCCCATGCCTCGAACTCGGCTCCGGCACCGGCCTGTTCACGCCCCTGCTGAGAACCGCCTTCGCGCCGGTGATCAGCGTGGACCTGTCGCTGCGCATGCTGCAGCAAGCACACGGCCGCTCACCGGTGCGCGTCCAGGCCGACGCAAGCACACTGCCGCTGCCCGACTCCTCCATCGCCGCCATCGCCGCGATCGACATGCTGCTGTTCCCCACCGAGACCGCCCGCGTCCTGGCGCACGACGGAGTACTGCTGTGGATCAACCAGCTCGGCAACGACGGCCCGCTGTACCTGCCCGCCGCTGCCGTCGCTGCAGCCCTGCCCGGCTCCTGGCAGGCGACCGACTCCGAAGCCGGCTGGGGTAGCTGGGCCGTCCTACGCCGCACCCGCTGACACGCCTCCGCCCGGCAGCGAGCCAGAGCCGCGCATGTTGCGGGGCCCCACCAGGCGGGTGCTGCCGTCCTTGTGCCGGATGGGAAACGCGCCGGCCCCGCTCACTACGGTGCCCATCACCTCGAAGATCACCATCTCCCGGTGCTCCTCGTTGACCAGCAGCCGGGGCACGTACCTTCCCAGGGCTTCCTCAGCGGTGTCGCCGAACACCTCCTTGGCCTGCGGGCTCAGAACACGCACCGCCCTTTGGCGTCCATGGCGACCGCGGCCACACCGAGCAGCTGCTGTGCCGAGGGCGGTCCGTCCACGCTGCGCTCGGAACCCGGCGGTGACGATGCCGCGGCCGGTTGCGGGCTTACTCCACTGAGACCCCGGTCGGCGCTGGTTTGCGGCTGGCCACCGTGTGATCAGGAGGACCCCGGCTGTCCGGCACCAGGAGTCTGATGCGGTGCCGAAGGTGGCTGGCACCCGGACCCGGTCCGCGCGGACAATGGGGAGCAGGAAGCCTCCTGGGGAGGTGAGCTGCGGTGATGTATTGGGATGGCGGCTGGGTCTGGATGGCCTTCCTGCCGTTGGTGTGGATTGCCTTTATCGGGCTGGTGGTGTGGGCGGTGGTCCGCCTCGCCCGGCATCCCGCCGGTCGCGACAGCGACCGCGGCCCCTGGCAGCCGCCACGCGAGACGCCGGAGGAGATCCTTGATCGGCGCTTCGCCTCGGGTGAGATCGACGCGGACGCCTACACCGAGGCCCGCGAACGCCTGGCTGCTCACAAGCCGAGGCCGCGGTGACTTGGCTGAATGGCCACCGAAGCGGTTGCCCGTGGCCCACACGAGCGAGGCAATCAGCGCAGTCACCGCGCAAACCAGCACCGTCAGCGGTAGCCAGCGCCAGGCCACGGCCTCGGCCCGATGATGGGCGTCGTCGCCCGCGAGCAGCCGGTGCACAGCATCGGCGACGCGAATCGCGCGGCGGCGCGATTCGCCGACCGCTGGGGCCTGCACGTCGGCGAAATCATGCAGTTCACGAAGAACTACTACGCCGAACTTCTGGACCGGGGCGGCAAGCGCGCCACCGAGGTCCTCGTCGACCCGGGCAGCGGCGCCGTCCATCTGGAGTTCGGCCCGGCCATGATGTGGAACACCGCCTACGGAATGATGCGAGCCCCGCACCAGTCCGGCCCCGCAGCCGTCGGGCCCGACCAGGCGGTGCGGATCGCCGATGGCTGGCTGAGCGAGCACCGCACCGGGCTGCACGCCGCCGAACCCGACCGGTTCCCCGGCTACTACACCCTGCACACCCTGCGCGATCACCACGTCGTCGGCATGCTCTCCGTCAACGCGACCACCGGTCAGGTCTGGTACCACACCTGGCACGGCCGCTTCATCCAGATGCAAGAGCCCCGCGGCAGCGTATGACTCATGAGCGTCACAGCATCACGCGCTTGGCACAGGCACCAGAGCCCCTGCTCCGACGACCTACTATGGCGTTTAGGTTTTCGTTCGGTTGGTCGGCAGAGAGGGCGGTCGGGTGCGGGGCTTCGGTGAGCTGGAGCAGGCGATCATGGATGTCGTCTGGGCCGCTGATGCGCCGGTGACCGTGCGTGACGTGCTGGAGCGGCTGAACAGCGGCCGGCCGCAGCCGCTGGCGTACAACACGGTGCAGACGGTGATGGAGATCTTGCACCGCAAGGACTGGCTGGCCCGGGCCAAGGACGGACGCGCCTTCCGGTACAAGGCCACCAGGAGCCGTGAGGAGTACGCTGCCTCGCTGATCGACCAGGTGTGGGCGACCGGCGCGGACCGCACCGCGACCCTGGTGAAGCTCTTCGACGAACTGGATCCGGGCGAGCTCTCCGACTTGCGGGCGGCGCTGGCCGAGCAGGCGGACGGAGACCGGGCATGAAGATCGCCATCCTGCTGTTCGCCTATGCCGTCACCCTGGGCGTGCTCGCACCGCTGTGGCTGACGCGGACGGGCTGGACGGCCCGCTCACCGCGCCTGGCCATCTGGGCCTGGCAGGCGCTGACCGCGACCGTGGTCCGTTAGGTTTGTCTGCCTGCCGTGGTCAGGGGCATGAGGACTGTGTGGACGCACATGAAGTGAACCGGGTGCGGGCGTCGTTGGCGTTATTCGTGGCGGATGTGTTCGCCTCGGTGCCGCGTAAGGACCAGCGG
>NZ_JBSGZV010000091.1:0-15841 GCF_053611185.1 Streptomyces sp. NPDC054834
CCCGTGCCCTCCCACCCCCCCCCCCCCGGCCACCCGGCCCCCCCCCACCCCCCGGCTCCCCCCCCCGGCCCTGTGGGGGTACGCACCGGGCCGGGGGGCGGGGGGCCACCGGGCCCCCCGGCGACCCAGGGGCCGCGCCTGTGCCGGCGCGGCCCCTGGGCGTTCGATCACCTGTCGTCAGGGCGTCAGGTTGTCGGTGAACTTCGTTGCCGAGTCGTCGCAGTGGACGACGCTTGACGGTCGGTTGCCGGGACCGTCTCCGATGACGGGCACCGGCGGCGAGACGTCCCAGGGGTTTCCGCCGCTTCCGCGGTGATAGGCGTCACAAGGCCCGAACGCGTTGCCGTTGGGAGCGGTCGCCGGGAGGTTCGAGAAGTTCTTCCAGTCTCCGCCCCTGACCCTCGCGGCGGAGGGCCGACCGAGGTTGTCGGTCATCTTGTCGTCGACGTACAGGTACAGGTCGGGCATGTAGCTCTGGAACACGATGCCGTTGGAAGGGGTGGCGTCCCCGTCGTTCTGCATGTGCGTCGGCTTCACGCTGCCGTCGGCGCAGAAGGCGGCGGCGACGTCCTGCCAGATCGGCGGAGCGTTGCCGATCATGCTGCCGAAGATGTTGTTGCCGCCGTCGTTCTTGAAGAACATCGAGTAGATGTCTCCGGCGAAGCGACGCACGGAGTAGTTGGTGTCCGGACTGTTGTTGATCTTGTCGACCCAGGCCTTGACGTTGTCGTTGATGTACTTGTGGCCGATCATCGCCCGGTAGCCGTGCACGCCGCCGCCGACGCCCCGGACGTCGACGCAGGTGTTGTCCGAGTTCAGGCGTGCGCCCCGGAAGTGCGGGAAGTACGCCTGCCCGGGGGTGTCGCCGTCGGTGTAGGGGTGGGAGGTGAGCACGTTGCCGTACTCCAGTGCGTCCTGGGTGGTGTAGTCGATGTCCGGCTTCGGGATGCCGTAGTCCGCCTCGATGGCTTTCATGATGCTGGTCACGAAGTACGGAAGGTGGGCGTTGCCGACCCGGACCCGGTAGCTCGCTCCCTCACTGCCGGGGATGATCTTCCCCGAGCCGTCGGCCACGAACGTCACGACGATATCGCTCTTGATCTTGTAACTGTTGTCGCTCTTGTACGCCTGGCTGGCCGGCAGCGACGGATCGGGGCGCTGGTTGGACATACCCATCCAGACGGGAATCGACATCGCCGGCGCGGAGCCGTCGGCCTTGGGCGTGTAGCCGCCTGCCTTGATGTCGTCGCCCCACTTCTTGGCCGCGTCGTACGTCTGCGGGCCGGTGCACTCCTCGTGCCCCCGGGGGTCGCACCGATTCCAGGAGGTGAGGCCCTGTACGCGCACCGACGGGTCGTCGTTGTCCCACAGGTGGCCTTCGTCGGCGAGGCCCAGGGCCCACTCGTACAGCGACTTCATCGAGCGCAGGGGTGTGTCGAACTCATTGGCCACTGGCCAGTTCTGGTTGAGCTCCTGGTTCGGGTCGAAGATCGCGGCCGCGGTCAGGGTGCGTCGGACGAACTTGCCGGTGACGGGCTGGAAGGCGACGGCGCCGAAGGCCACGTCGTCGTCACCGGTCCCGTCGGGGGTGTAGTTCGTCAGTTTCACACTGGGAGTGGAGGTGAACTTGTAGGCGCCCAGGGACACCCACTTGCCGTTGCTGGCGTCCTGGTTGACGTACCGGTCATAGGGTCCGCCCGAGGCCCCGTTGATGACGTAGTGCACCCGCTTGGCCTGTGCGCCCGTGTCGGGGATGTGGGCCCAGACCTGGGCCAGATCCATCTGCTCGCCGAGCGTCCAGGTGCCGTCGATGGCCATCAGGCCTCCGTCACCGCCGAGATGGTCCTCGTTGCGGGTGTGGGTGTACCAGAAGTGGCCGCCGAAGCCGCCGCCGACCTGGTGCAGGTCGGCTTTCGCCTCGTAGTGGGTGCCCGTGGTGGACGGGTTGAACGTGAACTGGAAGCTGCCGGAGGAGGTGGCCTGTCCGCAGTCGCCCCATGTCTCGGTGCCGTTGGGCACCGACGCGACGACGTGCGCACCGGTCGGTTGGCCGGTACAGACAGGCATGCCGTTCTTGAGGCGGTAGCCACGCCCTGGTTCCGGGATCAGTGTCTGGTACTTGATCAGTTCGTGCCCGCACTGGGTGGCACAGGCCGTCTTCCACGTGGCGTTGGGCTTGTTGTACCAGTACTTCGCGTAACAGGCTTCCGTGCCGCAGTCCGGCGGCGTGGCCGGGTTGCAGTTGTTGTCGCTGTTGCAGAAGGTGCTGAGCGGCGGCGAGACCTGGCTGCGCGCGGCGGTGGTGTTCCACCAGGCCGGCCGGAAGCCCGCCGAGGAGTAGCCGGATTCGCCCTTCCAGTCCTGGCGGCCGTCGGTGCCGTAGGAGTATCCGGTGTCGATGGACCAGGCGGACCAGCCCATCACCTTCTCCTCGTAGGGCCAGTCCTGCGGGTGTGCGGCGTCGTGGTTGGCTTCGGTGCCGTCCACGTCCGTGTCCATGAACGGGTGGTTCCAGCTGTTCTTGTAGATGGGGTTGGCCGGGTTGTTGTACCAGCCGAGCCCCCAGTGCCCGTCGTGCTTCGAGGCGTCGGAGGGCGGGTTGAAACCGAGGTTGTAGTTCCAGACCGCGGTGAACCAGTTCTCCACATAGGAGGGGTCGTCGTTGTTGACGGTGATCTTCTGGCCGGCCTTGTGGACCTCGTTCCACTTGTCGGCGAGGATCTTCATCGAGGCGGCGATGTTGGTCGCGTAGTCGATGGCGACGGCCTTCTGAAGGGCCGGCGACAGGCTCGTCTCCCCGGGCTTCTCGTGACCGGCGATGCGCATGCCGTCGGTGACCTGTCCGACGCCGTAGCCGCAGTCGGACTTGTCCCAGTTGATGGCCCAGTACGACTCCGGCATGCCAGGGTCGATCTTGTGCCCGTAGTAGCCGTCGACCGCCGCGAGGGGGCTGCCCATCTGGCCGGGGATGGAACCGGACTCGGCCTGCCACAGGTTGGATTCCTGGGCCATGATGCCGAGCATCACGTTGGCGGGAATACGACCGCCGCCGGTCAGGGTGGGCGGCGGGAACAGACCCTGCGGGTCGATACTGCTCAGCCCGGTCTGATTGCGGTAGCCACCCTGACGGAGGTAACTGGCGCGCAGATTACCGCGTACGGCCATGTCGACCGCCCACTCGACCTGGTTGGGAGTGGGTTGCAGCGCCTGTGCGCCCACGTCGTTGCGGGAGACGGAGCACCAGCGGTCGGGATCGGTGGGGTCGTGCGACACGACGGCCGCCGTGGTCCGCGCCCGTTGCCCGTGCTTGCCCGCGGCCGAGCCGGATGTGCTGCCGGCGGTCAGCGCGGGCGACAGGCGGTCCTTTACGGCGGGTTTCGGGACGGGGGCGACCTTCTGGCTGATTTTCGAGCCGGTGGTGGTGGCGATGGAGGTGACCGTCACCGGGGTGGTCGCGGTCACCGTGCCCGGGGCCTGGGCCGGAGCGTCCTGCGCGGCAGGCTCGGTCTTGGTGAAACCCTTGCCGGCGTTCTTGATCCGCTCGATACCGGCCCGAATGCCAGGAGTGAGCACGGGCTCGACGGCGAGCCGCCCCTGGCTGGAGATGTCCGTGTCAGCCGGGGCGTTCACCCGGGTGACCCCGCTGCCCGCGGTGTGCGGGCTGCCGACGGGATGGCCGGTGAGGAAGACCTGCGCGGATCCACCGCGCTTCAGGTCGAGGTCGCCGAGCTTTCCGGTGGCGATCGTGGTGGCCGCCTTGCCGTCTCCGCCCCACACCCTGGCACGCGCCTTCGTGCTGCCGACGCGTTCGACGAAGGCGACCTTTCCGCCCTTCACCGGGTGGAGGTCGAAGGCCACGCCGCCCGTCGTGAGCAGGTTTTCCACCTTGCCGGAGCGGTTGAGGTGGACCAGACGGCGGCCGAGGGCGGCGACCGCGCCGTCCTTGACCGGGACGGCGCTGGTCATCTCGCCCTTCGCCGCGGCCTCGATGACGGTCCTGCCGGCGGTGTTCACCGTCACGACCCGGGTCCTGGTCTTCGCCGCGTCGTTCATGTCGCGGAACGCGGTGAACGCGGCGGTGTGTGTGGCCGGATCGCACGAGGGGTCGAAATACGCCAGCGACGCGGTGAACGGCAGCTTCGTCACCTGGCCGGTGCCGAGGTTCACGATCGCGGCGAACGCGCCGCCCTGCATCAGATCAGGCTTGTTCGTGAACGTGCGCGGTGCGTACACGGCGGCGACATGGTCGCGGTCCATGAGGCACTCGTTGCCGACCCAGGAGTCCGCGGGCATGCCCGGCTCGGAGAGGACCGCGGCGGCCTTCCACGTGTACGCCTTCGCGCTGTCGGCGACCAGGATGTGCAAGCCGTCACTGTCGGCTGCGGCGGTGACGGCCCGGTCGTCGGATGTTCGCCACCCCTTGCCGAGCCTGCGGTCTGGGTTGCTGACACCTCCGCGCTGTGCCGGCCTGCCCTTACTTGAACTGGAGTTCGACCTGGGGGTGGCGGTGGCGGGCACGGCTTGCAGCAATGTGCTGGCGAGCGCGGCAGAAGTCACCACCGCGGCCAGGGATATGAGTGTTCCTCTTCTGGATCTCAAGAGAGACATTCCCCGTTTCTCGTTGAGTGGGTTCCCGCTCCTGGGGGCCAGGCGCGGCGAGCCTGCCCGCTCCCGCTAACCGGGGATGGGCAGGAGACTTTGTGAGGGAGGGGCGATGGGAGAGGGGGTCCAGGGCGGGCGGAGAGCGATGAGCGCGCGGTCGCCTTGCCGCTGAGATCTGCGTCGCCGTAAGGGCGGCCGAAAACCTGCCCGTTCAGATGGGCGGGGCAACGCAGTGTGCACCGTGCAGAGATGTCCCCCTCGCTGAATCACCCGCTCATCAGGACCGGGTGGTCAAGTCCGGTTCTCTGAGCGCGAGGTCACCTTAAGCGAGGCATGGACACGCCACACAAGGGTTTGATCCGTTCATGGCGGAAGATTTGCGCCACACCGCGGCGCGAAGCGGCTCGTGTGCGCGACACAACTCATCGCCGTAGCTGTTGAGTTGCTGTGACCGAGAGATGGACTCGGCGTCGGTGATCTCCGCTGTGACGCGTCTTGTTTTCGCTGTCCGTCCTGTTGCGGGCGAGTGGGCGGGATCAGTTCTGCGGTGCTGCCAAGTTGACCTCGAACCAGACCACCTTGCCGGTGCTCAGCCGGGTCGCGCCCCAGCGGCGGGCCAGCCGGTTCACCAGGTACAGCCCGCGCCCGCCCTCGTCCGTGGCCCGGGCCTGGCGCAGCCGCGGCAGCTGCGGGACGTCGTCGCCGACCTCGCAGCGCAGCACGTCGGTGCGCAGCAGCCGGAGGGTGACCGGACGGGAGGCGTAGCGCACCGCGTTCGTCACGACCTCGCTGACCAGCAGCTCGACCGAATCGCTGAGCTCTTCCATGCCCCAGCGGGCCAGCGCGCGCCGGGCCAGCCGGCGGGCCCGGCCGGGGGCCGCGTCCTCCGGCTCCAGGAACCAGTACGCCACGTCGCTCGGCGCGATCCCGTCGAAGCGGGCGGCGAGCAGCGCGATGTCGTCGTCCCGGTCGCCCGGGCCGAGCATGTCGAGCACCTCGTCGCACAGGGCCTCGAGGGGCGGCGGATGGTCGGGCCCGGTCAGCTGGGCCGTCGCGGCGAGCTTCTCGCGCAGCTGCTCTATGCCGGTCCACACGTCCCTGAGGCGGGACTCCACCAGGCCGTCGGTGTACAGCAGCAGCGTGGCCCCGGCGGGCGCGTCCAGCTCCACGGCCTCGAAGTCGACGCCGCCGACGCCGATCGGCGCGCCCGGCGGCACCCGCAGCACCTCGGCCCGCCCGCCCAGGTGCAGCAGCACGGGCGGAGGATGGCCGGCGTTGGCGATGGTGATGCGGTGCGAGACCGGGTCGTACACCGCGTACAGGCAGGTCGCCATCCGGTCGGTGCCCAGGCGCTGGGCCTGCTCGTCCAGGTGGTGCAACACCTCCTGCGGCGGCAGGTCCAGCCCGGCGAGGGTCTGGGCGGTCGTCCGCAGCTGGCCCATGATCGCCGCCGAGGTCATGGAGTGGCCCATCACATCACCGACGACGAGCGCGACCCGGCTGCCGGGCAGCGGGATCGCGTCGTACCAGTCGCCGCCGACCCGCGCGGTCTCGGCGGCCGGCAGATAGCGCGAGGCCAGCCGGACGCCGGTCGGGCGGGGGAGCGTCTCGGGCAGCATGGTGCGCTGGAGCTCGTCGGCGATGTAGGCCTCGCGGCCGTACAGCACCGCCTTGTCGATGCCGAGGGCGCTGTGCGTGGCCAGCTGGGCGGCCACCAGCAGATCGTCGGCCTCGAACGCCATCCGCTCCGGGCGGCGCAGGAACAGCGCGGCCCCGATCACCCGGCGCCGGCCGCGCAGCGGCGCGAGGATCGCGTGCTGTCCCTCGGGCACCACGGACTCGCCGCCCTCGCCCAGGAGTTCCGGCAGCGCGGCGCGGGCGGCAGGGGAGTCGGCGAACACCGGACGCACCCCGCGCAGCACCTCGTTGAGCGCGCCACCGGGACGTACCTCGCACAGCTCGGCGGTCATCGCCGACAGCTCCGGAAGTTCGGTCTCCGGCGCCGGAGCGGGCAGGAAACCGCCCTCGGTGTCCCGTTCCTCCGGGATCCGGTCGGTACGGCGCAGCCGCAGCACCACCGGCCCGGTGGGGCGTTCGTCGCCGATCGGCAGCGGGTCGCGCAGATAGACGAGGATCGCGTCCGAGAAGGTCGGCACGGTGGCCCGGCACAGGCCCATGACGATCTCGTCGAGGTCGATGCCGCGGGCGATCCGCCGGGTCGCGGCGCCGACGAAGCGCAGCCGGTCGCCGTCCCGCCGCATCGGCAGCGGCCGGCCGGGCGGCAGTCCCCGCCCGGTGCGGCGCTCCTGGCCGCCGGGGCCGTGCTCCTGCTCGGCGCCCGGCTGGACCGGGATCTGCTCGGGCGCGGGACGCGGACGGTGCGCGTCCTGCTCGGCAGCGGACGGCTGGGCGTGCTCGGGGCCGTTGACTGGGAGCTCCTTCCCCTTGCCGCAGGGCGTGGTGGTACCCGGTGAGGAGGGCGTCTCGCCGGTGCGGGCCTGTGCGGGTAAGGCGGCGGGGCCGAGCGGCGTCGGGGTACGCAGGAGCGCCCCGCGGGCCTCCGCGGGGTCGACGCCCGTCTGAGGGCGCTCGTAGGAGGTCGGCTGCTCCGTCACGCGTGTCGAATCCATCCGTCCGGGGCCACGCGCCGTGCGCGCGGTTCGTCCCGCCGAAATCCCGATACCCGGAATACGTGCCCCGGGAACGGAATTCCCGCGTGGTCAGAGGCCGTTCCTGCGGCGGACCGTTTCCGGTCCGCGGTGGTCTTGCCCTCGTACCACTCGCTCACGTCCTGCCGCCCCTCGGTGACGTTCGGTCAAGCCCGGTACCCGCCCCGGGAGTTGTGGGTTGATCCTCCTTGCGGAGGACGATCCTACGGTTGTGGACCGGGGGCGCATCAAGGGTCTCATGAGGACACGTGCGCGGGCGTACGGTCCCAGTCCTCCGGCAGTGACGGTACCGCCCAGGACGGGTTCGGGCGCCAGTGCTGCCAGCCGTCCGAGTACGGCGGGCCCCAGCCGCGGATCACCTCGACCGCGGCGCGCCCCGCCGCCCGCACCCGTTCGGCGAGCCGGTCGTCCATCAGCCCGTCCTGCTGGGCCTGCGCGAACTCGTCCTCGTCACGCCAGTGCCAACTGCGATCGGGGTGCACGGAGATGTCGAGGAAGTGGTCCTCGGAGTCGACCCCGCCGTCCCAGCGGGCCAGCGGTTCCTCGAGGTTGACGTACCAGTTCTTGAACCGCCAGCCCGGCTCCCAGAACAGCCACACCGACCACGGCTCACCGGGCCGGGCCAGCTTCAGCACACCCGTACCGGACCACCGGTCGCGCTGCACCGAGCGGGGCTTGGTGTAGCGCGACGGAAGCGGCTCCAGGTTCACGGGCGTTCCGTCGGCGAGCACCGGCTTCACGCACTCGGTGCCCGGCGCCAGCCACACGGCGAGCAGTTCCTCGTCGTCCCGTACGACGGTGACGGGGCGCGCGATGTGGATGCGGTCGCCGCCGTTCTCCCGGTACCGCCACAGGATCCTGGTCCCGGGCGCCCAGAAGGGCGCAGCACCGCCCGCTTCCCCGCGTACCACGCGTCTCACCGCTTCACCGTCTGCCATGCACAGATATTAGGTGCCCCAGGCATACGACGCTGCGGTGCGCGTCACGGTTCCGGCCGGATGGCCCGAACGTTTCGTGATCGGCGGCGATCGTTCACGGGTGCGTCATACGCAGGACATCCAGCGCCTCGTCCAGCTGCTCGCGGGTGAGATCGCCACGCTCGACGTACCCGCTCTCCAGCACGACCTGACGGATCGTCTTGCGTTCCGAGAGGGCCTTCTTGGCCACCTTGGCGGCCTCCTCGTACCCGATGTACTTGTTGAGCGGGGTGACCACGGAGGGCGAGGACTCGGCGTACTGGCGGGCGCGTTCGCGGTGGGCGGTGATCCCGTCCACGGTCCGGTCGGCGAGCAGCCGGGTGACGTTGGCGAGCAGCCGGACCGACTCCAGCACGTTCTTGGCGATGACCGGGAGCATGACGTTGAGCTCGAAGTTCCCGGAGGCACCGGCGGTGGCGATGGTGGCGTCGTTGCCGATCACCTGGGCCGCGACCATGAGGACCGCCTCCGGGATGACCGGATTGACCTTCCCGGGCATGATCGAGGAGCCGGGCTGGAGGTCGGGCAGCGAGATCTCCGCGAGCCCGGTCATCGGGCCCGAGGACATCCACCGCAGATCGTTGGCGATCTTCGTCAGCCCGACCGCGATGGTCCTGAGCTGCCCGCTGGTCTCCACGATCCCGTCCCGGGCGCCCTGGGCCTCGAAGTGGTCGCGCGCCTCGGTCAGCGGCAGCCCGGTGACCCGGGCGACCTCCGCGATCACGGCGGCGGAGAACCCCGGCGGCGTGTTGATGCCGGTCCCTACGGCGGTCCCGCCCAGCGGCAGCTCGGCGAGGCGCGGCAGCGAGGCGTTCAACCGCTCGACGCCGTAGCGCACCTGGGCGGCGTACCCGCCGAACTCCTGACCGAGCGTCACCGGGGTGGCGTCCATCAGATGCGTCCGCCCCGCCTTCACGACGTCCGCGAACTCCTCGCTCTTGCGGCCGAGCGCGTCGGCGAGGTGCTCCAGGGCCGGGACCAGATCGTGGGTGACGGCGGCCGTCGCGGCGATGTGGATGGAGGACGGGAAGACGTCGTTGGACGACTGCGAGGCGTTGACATGGTCGTTGGGGTGCACGGGCCGGCCCAGCCGCTCCGTCGCCAGCGTGGCGACGACCTCGTTGGTGTTCATGTTGGACGAGGTTCCCGACCCCGTCTGGAACACGTCGACCGGGAAGTGCTCGTCCCACTTCCCCTCGGCGACCTCCCTCGCCGCTTCCTGGATCGCCTCGGCCACGTCCTTGTCGAGCACCCCCAGCTCGGCGTTCACCTTCGCCGCCGCACCCTTGATCCGGGCCAGCGCCTCGATGTGCGCCCGCTCGATCCGCTGCCCCGACACGGGGAAGTTCTCGACGGCCCGCTGGGTCTGGGCACGCCACTTGGCGTGGGCGGGGACACGGACCTCGCCCATGGAGTCGTGTTCGATCCGGTAGTCGCTCATACCGGTTATAGCGATCGGGACCGTGGGGATGTTCCGGGCTTTGGGCCGCCCGGGTGCATGACTCCCCCCGCCTCCCCCGCCGCTGTGACCCAGGTCTCATCGCGTCCGTGCAGCAGACACGGGGGCTGCCACGTCGAGGACGGGTGACATGAAGGGAGGAGCGTGTGGAGACGGACTTCGACGGCTTCGTCGCCGCCCGGTCGGCCGCGCTGTTCCGGGGAGCCCTCGTCCTCACGGGCAACCGTGAGGCGGCGGAGGACCTGGTCCAGGAGACCCTGGAGCGGGCCTGCCGCAAGTGGCGCGGGATCTCGGCCAAGGACGCCCCGGACGCCTATGTGCGGCGGATCATGGTGAACCTGGCCAACGACCGCTGGCGCAGGTTCCGCAGGACCGTGCCGGACAGTGGCGATCGCATCGCTCCGGGGGACGAGTACGGACAGGTCGACAGCAGGGACCAGTTGGTGCGGGCTCTTCAGCAACTGCCCATGCGGATGCGGACGGTCGTGGTGCTGCGCTACTTCCACGACCTCTCGGACACCGAGATAGCCGCCGACCTGGACATCTCCCCGAGCACGGTGCGCTCGCAGCTGGCCCGGGGGATCGAGAAGCTCCGAAGCCAGTTCCCCGCACTCTCCGGCCCTTCACCACGGCAGCCCACGGAAGGAATCCGATGACCTCGTACGACGACGCACGGCCTTCCGGCTGCACACCCTTCGAAGAGGAACTGATGAACGCCATGAACCGTTTCGCGGACTCCGCCGAGGCCCCCGACTTCGACGCGCCCGGGATCGCCCGCCGCACCCGGCGCAGGCGGACCGCCGGCATCGCCGCCGTGGCCGCCGCCCTCATCCTGGCGGGCGGGGGAACGGCCCTGGCCACCTCGGTCGCCGGCGGCTCGCACTCGGCGCCGAGCAGCACGACCACCGCCGCCAAGAGCGACGCCACCACCATGCTGTACGGCTTCTCCGACGGCGGCTCCGTCGCCATCGACTTCGCGGGCTGGAACATCGAGAGCGCCAAGACGTACATGCTGAAGACGCAGACGAAGGTCGGCACCATCACCAAGAAGGCGGTCAAGGGCTGCAAGCCGACATCGGTGATCGGCGTGTCCCCGCACGCCCCGGAGATCGTCAGGAAGGGCGACACGGTGAACTTCACCGTCTGCGCCGGCTGATCAGGCCCTGACCTGACAGGATGCCCGCCCCTGCGCCAATCAGGGGCGGGCGTCCTGTCACAGCATCACACCAGACCCGGCCCCCGCACCGGAATCGACGTGAACGTCGGCTGCGGAGCCGGGTCCTGGAAGAAGTCGTCACCCTTGTCGTCGACGACGATGAACGCCGGGAAGTCCTCGACCTCGATCTTCCACACAGCCTCCATGCCGAGCTCCTCGTACTCGACGACCTCGACCTTCTTGATGCAGTCCTGGGCGAGACGGGCCGCGGGCCCGCCGATGGACCCCAGGTAGAAGCCCCCGTGTGCGGCACACGCGTCGGTGACCTGCTTGCTCCGGTTCCCCTTCGCCAGCATCACCTTGGAGCCCCCCGCCGCCTGGAACTGCTCGACGTAGGAGTCCATGCGCCCGGCCGTGGTCGGCCCGAAGGAGCCGGACGCGTAACCCTCCGGCGTCTTCGCCGGCCCCGCGTAGTACACCGGGTGGTCCTTCAGGTACTGCGGCATCTCCTCACCCGCGTCCAGCCGCTCCTTGATCTTGGCGTGCGCGATGTCGCGGGCCACGACCAGCGGACCGGTGAGCGAAAGGCGGGTCTTGACCGGGTACTTGGTCAGCTCGGCGAGAATGTCGTCCATCGGCTGGTTGAGGTCGATCTTGACCACGTCCGCGGATTCGTCGAGCTGCTCGTCCGTCGTCTCCGGCAGGAACCGCGCCGGGTCCGTCTCCAGCTGCTCCAGGAAGACACCCTCCGCCGTGATCTTCGCGACGGCCTGCCGGTCCGCGGAGCACGACACCGCGATGGCGACCGGGCAGGACGCGCCGTGCCGGGGCAGGCGGACCACCCGCACGTCGTGGCAGAAGTACTTGCCGCCGAACTGCGCGCCGATGCCGATCTTCTGCGTCAGCTCGAAGACCTTCTGCTCCAGCTCCTTGTCCCGGAAGCCGTGCCCGAGCTCGGAGCCCTCGGCCGGGATCTCGTCCAGGTAGTGCGCGGAGGCGTACTTGGCGGTCTTCAGCGCGTACTCGGCCGACGTACCGCCGACCACGATCGCCAGGTGGTACGGCGGGCAGGCGGCCGTCCCCAGCGAACGGATCTTCTCCTCCAGGAACCTCATCATGGAGGCCTCGTTCAGGACGGCCTTCGTCTCCTGGTACAGGAAGGACTTGTTGGCGGAGCCGCCGCCCTTCGCCATGAACAGGAACTTGTACGCGCCGCCGTCCGTGGCGTACAGCTCGATCTGCGCGGGCAGGTTGGAGCCGGTGTTCTTCTCCTCCCACATGGTGAGGGGAGCCATCTGCGAGTAGCGCAGGTTCAGGTTCAGGTAGGCGTCGTAGATGCCACGGGAGAGCGCCTCCTCGTCGCGGCCCTCGGTCAGCACGTTCTGCCCGCGCTTGCCCATGACGATCGCCGTGCCGGTGTCCTGGCACATGGGCAGCACGCCCGCCGCCGCGATGTTCGCGTTCTTCAGCAGGTCGAGCGCGACGAACTTGTCGTTGCTCGACGCCTCCGGGTCGTCGATGATGCGGCGCAGCTGCGCGAGGTGGGCCGGGCGCAGGTAGTGCTGGATGTCGTGGATGGCCTCCTCGGCCAGCTTGCGCAGCGCCTCCGGCTCCACCTTGAGGAACGTCCGCCCGTCGGCCTCGAAGGTGGAGACACCCTCGGAGGTCACCAGCCGGTAGGGGGTGGTGTCCTCTCCCTGGGGGAGCAGATCGGTGTACGCGAACTCAGGCATCTCAGCCCATTCCTCACTCTACGGACGGCGGCCCGCCGACGTTGGCGGGCGCTCACCAGCGTAGAACCTGCCTCCCGCAGGGAACCTGTGAGGTAAGGCTCAGTTCGCCACACCGAGGTTGTCCACACCCCTGGTCGCGATCTATCGCGTTTCGGTACCCTGCTGCCGTGGACCTTCAGAAGCAGGATCAACAGCAGGGCGCGGCACCGCGCGTCATCGAACTCCGCGCCTCGGACGCCGACCGTGACCGCATCGCCGACATCCTGCGCGAGGCCCTCGCCGAGGGCCGCCTGACCGCGGAGGAGCACGCCGAGCGCGTGGAGGGGGTGCTGAACGCCAAGACGGTGGGCGAGCTGGAGGTCTTCATACAGGACCTGCCGGCGGCCCATCAGCGCCAGGCGTCCCCGGGCTACACGCCGGTGCCGCCCCGTCCGGCCGCCGGTGCGATACCGGCCGAGGCCGACGCCAACGTTGTCGCGGTGTTCAGCAGCGCCATACGCCGGGGCCGTTGGCGCGCCGGGCGCCGACTGCACGCGTACGCCATTTTCGGCAGCGTCGAGATCGACCTCAGCGAGGCGATCTTCGAGTACCAGCAGGTCGTGATCAAGGCGGTGTCGGTCTTCGGCAACGTCGAGATCCGCGTGCCGGAGAACGTGTCGCTGCGCGGCACCGGCGGCGGAGTGCTCGGCAACTTCGAGGTGGACACGCTGGACTCGGTCGAGTCCGACGCCCCCGTCGTCTACGTGGACGGATGGGCGGTGATGGGCAACGTGGAGGCGCGGCCGAAGCGCGGCAAGCTCGTCGCGGACATCCTCGACCGCGTGCAGCGCAAGGTCGACAAGGGTTTGCGCAAACACCTGGACCGTTGACGGTTGTGAAGAGGGCAGGAACCGGAACGATTCGGTCCTTCGACAGCCGGCGCACAGGGTCGTGAACAAGCCGCCGCACTCCCGCGGCCCGGAACGCAGTGCATAGGCGCGCGCACAGCGGGTAGGGCTTGCTGCATCGTCTCTCGCTCGCGAAGCCGTCGTCAGGAGTAGACCGTGCTGCAACCGCCGCATTCGTCCCTGCAGGTAGCTGCTGTTCCGGCCCAGCGGGTGCCAGTGCGGGACAGGGACCAAGACGCACCCTGGCACACCGAGGCGGTGTGCCAGCGCGACGAGGCAGGCCTGTTCTTCGCCCCCTCCAAGGAACCCACCGCCGCCCGGCTGTCCCGCGAGGAGGCGGCCAAGCGGGTCTGCGCGCGCTGCCCCGTGATGGTCGAATGCCGCGAGCACGCGCTGCTCCAGCCCGAGCCGTACGGCGTCTGGGGCGGCCTCACCGCGGCCGAACGCCGTGTGGTCCTCGCCCGACGCCGCCGCCGCGACATGGAACTGAAGAAGGCCGCCCGAGCGGCGAGCCGCATAGCGGGCTGAGCGCCGACAGAGGGCGCCCCCTTCCGCACCAGGGGACGCCCTCCGACGCCGTTCATCGCCCGACCAGGGGCGCGGGGCTGTCCAGGCGCTACTTCGCCCGGTCGAAATCAACCGCGCTGTACGCCCGCAGCTTGCTCAGCCGGTGCTCGGAGTCGATCCGCCGGACCGTGCCGGACTTGGAGCGCATGACGATCGACTCGGTCAGCGCGGTCTCCGACCGGTACCGCACACCCCGCAGCAGTTCACCGTCGGTGATACCGGTCGCCACGAAGAAGACGTTCTCCCCGGCCACCAGGTCGTCCGTCGTGAGCACCCGGTCCAGGTCGTGCCCGGCGTCGATGGCCCGCTGCCGCTCCTCGTCGTCCTTGGGCCACAGCTTGCCCTGGATCGTGCCGCCCAGGCACTTCACGGCGCAGGCCGAGATGATGCCCTCCGGCGTACCGCCGATACCGAGCAGCAGGTCGACGCCCGTGCCCTCGCGCAGCGCGTAGACGGAGCCGGCGACATCGCCGTCGGAGATGAGCTTGATGCGCGCGCCCGCCTCCCGGACCTCCTTGATCAGGTCCGCGTGCCGGGGCCGGTCGAGGATGACGACGGTGACGTCCTCCGGCGCGGACTTCTTGGCCTTGGCGATCCGCTTGATGTTCACGGTCACGGGCGCGTTGATGTCGACGAAGTCGGCGGCCTCCGGGCCGGTGACCAGCTTGTCCATGTAGAACACGGCGGAGGGGTCGAACAGCGCGCCGCGCTCGGCCGCGGCCAGCACCGCGATCGCGTTGGGCATGCCCTTGGCGGTCAGCGTGGTGCCGTCGATCGGGTCGACGGCGATGTCGACCTCGGGCCCGGTGCCGTCGCCGACCTGCTCGCCGTTGAAGAGCATGGGGGCTTCGTCCTTCTCGCCCTCGCCGATGACGACCACGCCGTTCATCGACACGGTGGAGACGAGGGTCCGCATGGCACGCACCGCGGCACCGTCGGCGCCGTTCTTGTCGCCGCGCCCGACCCAGCGGCCCGCGGCCATCGCCGCCGCTTCTGTCACCCGGACGAGCTCAAGGGCGAGGTTGCGGTCGGGGGCCTCGGAGGGGACGTCCAGTTCCGAGGGCAAGTGATGATGTTCGGTCATCGGAGCGCACCTTTCTGATACGACGACGGCCGGATGAGGGTGATATCCCCGACTCTATCGTTAGGCAGACAAAATGAGCAGGGGACCCCACGGATGAGCGCGCCGGGCACCTGCGACGATAGGGGGCGTGGCAGGCAAGAACGGCAAGCAGAATACGGTCCGGGACATGATCCTCTCCCTGGCCGTGATCGGGGTCGCGGCAGGGGTCATCTACCTCTTCGTCCCGCACAGCGACCACGCTCCCGACCTCGAGCGGGTCGACTACCGGGTCGAGCTGCTCACGGCGCGGCGCGCCGCGGACTACCCGGTGGCCGCGCCCGAGGGCCTGCCCAGCTCCTGGAAGGCGACGTCCGTCCGCTTCCAGGGCGACCACTTCGACCGCTGGCATCTTGGTTACCAGAATCCCGACGGTCAATACGTGGCGGTCGAGCAGTCCACTCAGAAGCGCGCGGACTTCATCGACACCGCCAGCCAGGGAGCGAAGGCGACCAAGGTCACCGAGAGGATCGGCGACCGCACGTGGACGCGCTACACCGGCGGCCGCTACGACGCGCTCGTCCTCGAGGACACCCCCGGCTCCACGACGGTGGTGGCGGGCACGGCGTCGTTCGCGCAGCTGACCAAGATGGCCGAGGCGCTGAAGATGGCGTGAGCCACGGACCTGACCCCGCATGACCGAGGCCCCCGGCGACGCCGGGGGCCTCGGT
>NZ_JBSGZV010000092.1:0-14475 GCF_053611185.1 Streptomyces sp. NPDC054834
GTTCATTTGCCGGCTTCGGGGCCGTACCACTGGAGCGCCTGGCCGGTGACGGCGGCGACGCACTCGAAGTCCCGGTCGCGGTGCAGCAGAGTGAGCCCCTGCAACTCGGCCGTGGCGGCCACCACCAAATCGACGGCCCCGGCGCTGCGGTGCTGTCCGCGCTGGGTGAGGAGCTCCTGGACCCGCCAGGCGCGGTCGTAGGCGCGGTCGTCGACCGGCACCCAGCCGAAGAGCAGGCGCATGTCTTCGATGCCTTGTGCGCGGTCGGCGGCGGAACGCGCGCTGTAGAAGAACTCCAGCTCGGTGATGGGGCAGGTGGCGATGAGCCCGGCGGCTGCCGCCTGGTCCCATCCGTACTGCTCGGCGTCGCCGCGCAGCAGGCGGGCGACGGCACTGGTGTCGATCAGGTATTGCGCGGCGTTCACCGGCGGTAGTTCTCCTTGTCCTCGAAGAGGTCCAGGTCGAAGGCGCCTTCGGCTGCCGCCGCCCGCAGGCGGGTAAGCGCCAGAGCGCGCCGCCGGTTCTCCAGCACCTCGCGCAGCGCGGTGTTCACCGTCTCCTTCTTGGTGCTGGTGCCGAGGGCCTTGGCCACGTCCGCGACCAGCTGATCGTCGAGGTCGATCACAGTCCTGCTCATCGACTACATCTCCTTGGATATAAACTCGGCTATCGATTATATCCCTATTGATGCACGACATGGGGGGTATGGGATTCGGATGCGCGCGTCCGGGAGCGCGTCGACGCGGTCCTGGTGCTGGTCGGCGTGGGCGAACAGCCAGTCCAGGTCGAGCCGCAGGTCAGCGATACACGCTGCTATGAGGAGCAGAGGCCCGCTCGCCTCAACCAAGCACTCGTGCCCACCGCGTGCCCAGTCTTCGAGTGTGTGGCGGAGCGAAAGGCGCTGGAGGGCTGGTGATACAACAGAAGCCCCAGGTCGCTGACCTGGGGCTTCTCTATGGAGCGGGTGACGAGAATCGAACTCGCGCTCTCAGCTTGGGAAGCTGATGTTCTACCATTAAACTACACCCGCGTAAGACGGACGGACCTCGGTGGAGCCGGTGGCCGAACGCTCGCTCACTGTACCTCATCGCAGGCCCTGGGTGCTCGGGACCCGGGGCCTGAGTGTGTTTCAGGGCATGGGATCCGGCTGCGGGGGAACCGAGTTGGGGCGTACCGTGGAGGGGTGGGAGAGGGGCTGGGCGGAGTCGGGGTGCCGCCTGGAGAGTCGTCTCTTTGATCCCGTAATGTGGCTTTTGTCGTCAGGGTATTTAGCCAGACGCGGCTCTTGGGGAAGGGACTCTTGGACTTGATGGAACGCACCGTCGTCCGCTGTGCCGATGGGCACGTGTTCAGCACCGCTTCGTTCCCGATGCAGCAGGCCGAGCGGCTCGGCCCCGGCCGGCTCGTGCGGTGTCCACGGTGTGCCCGGCTGCGCAGTGTCGTGCCGGTGGCTCTTGAGAAGCGGTAGCCGGCAGTAGCGAGTAGTAGCCAATAGCAACCACAACGGCAGTAGCCCGGCGCGTGGAGTCGTCACGATTGTTACGGCTCCGCGCGCCTTGCGTATCCTCGGGACGTGCTTCTCTCAGACAAGGACATCCGGGCCGAGATCGACGCCGGGCGGGTGCGGATCGATCCCTACGACGAATCCATGGTGCAGCCGTCGAGCATCGACGTGCGGCTGGACCGGTACTTCCGGGTGTTCGAGAATCACCGGTACCCGCACATCGACCCCTCCGTCGAGCAGGCGGATCTCACCCGGCTGGTGGAGCCCGAGGGCGATGAGCCGTTCATCCTTCACCCCGGGGAGTTCGTCCTCGCCTCGACGTACGAGGTCATCACGCTGCCCGACGATCTCGCCTCGCGGCTCGAGGGGAAGAGCTCCCTCGGGCGGCTCGGGCTCGTCACGCACTCGACCGCCGGGTTCATCGACCCGGGGTTCAGCGGGCATGTGACCCTTGAGCTGTCCAATCTCGCCACGCTCCCCATCAAGCTCTGGCCCGGCATGAAGATCGGCCAGCTGTGCATGTTCCGGCTCAGCTCGCCCGCCGAGCACCCCTACGGCAGCGAGCGGTACGGATCCCGGTACCAGGGGCAGCGCGGGCCCACCGCCTCGCGGTCCTTCCTCAACTTCCACCGGACCCAGGTCTGAGGGCGGCGCCATGGGTGACACAAGGGAGAACCTGACCTACGAGCGGTTCGGCGCCGCCGTCCGCGAGCTCGCGCAGACCATCGCCGACGACGGGTTCGAGCCGGACATAGTGCTGAGCATCGCGCGCGGCGGGGTCTTCGTCGCCGGCGGGCTCGCCTATGCCCTCGACTGCAAGAACATCCATCTCGTGAACGTCGAGTTCTACACCGGTGTGGGGACCACTCTTCCCATGCCCGTCATGCTCGCTCCCGTCCCCAACGTGATCGACTTCTCCGACAAGAAGGTGCTCATCACCGATGACGTCGCCGACACGGGGAAGACGCTGAAGCTCGTGCGTGACTTCTGCGTCGACACGGTCGCCGAGGTGCGGTCCGCCGTGATCTATGAGAAGTCCCACTCCCTCGTGAAGTGCGATTACGTGTGGAAGCGGACCGATGACTGGATCAACTTCCCGTGGAGTGTCTTGCCTCCTGTCATCAGGCGGGCGGGACAGGTTCTCGACGCCTGACGCCTGACGCCTGACGCCTGACGCCCGCGTCCAGCGAAAAGGGCCCCCCGGCTGTCGTGCCGAGGGGCCCTTCTCGTGCCGGTGACGGGGACGACGGTCTAGAACGTCCCCAGCTTCACGATCGACAGCAACGCGATCAGCTGGATCGCCGACGCACCCAGTGCCTTCGGCCAGGGCAGGTCGTGGGAGCGGCTGACCATCAGGGTCAGCAGGGCGCCCGCGGCGACCCAGGTGGCCCAGCCCAGGAGCTGGACGAAGCCGGCGTCGCCGCCGAAGAACATGGCGAAGACGAGGCGGGGCGCGTCCGTGATGGACATGATCAGCATGGAGAGGCCGACCGTGGGCTGCCAGGCCCCGTCGCCGCCGAGCTGACGGGCCAGGGTGTGGGTGACCACGCCCAGGATGAAGGCCGACAGGACCAGCGCGACGGCCGTCGTCAGGACGATCGGGACCGCGTTGGAGAGTGTGGCGCTGATCGCGTCCTTGCGGGCGCCGTCGAAGCCGAAGACGGCGAGGAGGCCGTAGAGGAAGGTCACGATGAGGGCGGGGCCCCACATCGTGTAGTCCCGCATCCGCAGGAAGGTCTGGTTGGGGTTGAGGACGATGCCCCGCAGCAGTTCCTTCCAGTGCAGGGGCGGCCCGATCGGGCCGGACGGGGCCCCCGCGCCCGCGTGGTAGGTCTCGCCCTGGGTGTAGGAGGCGGCCTCGTCGACCGAGAAGGCCTGGGTGTGGCCCGGACTGTTGGCCGCGTACGGGTCCGGGGCGCCGCCCTGGCCCGGGTAGCCGCCTCTGTCGCCGTAGCCGTCGCCGAAGTACTCCGGGCCGTCGCCACCGGAGTAGCCGCCGCCCGCCTGCGGCCACTGGCCGCCCCCGCCCGCGGCACCGCCGTACTGCGGCCGCTGCTGCGGGTACGGCTGCTGCGCCGACGGGTAACCGTACGACGGCCCCTGCCCCTGCGGCGCCTGCCGGCCGTACGACGGTCCCTGCGGGGCCTGCTGTCCCTGCGGGGCCTGCTGTCCCCGCGGGGCCTGCTGTCCTTGCGGGGCACGGCCGTTCCGGCCCCCGCGTCCGATCCTGAATCCAGCCACGTTATCGAACGTACCTGGTCCCCGGGAGTGACGTGCCGGGCCCGGCCTTCCGGCCCGGCTTTGCTGCCGACCTGTGACATCCCCTAAGGGGTCCCCCGAGGGGGTCACCGGGCGATCAGGATGGTGATGCGCTTGGCGGCGGTCACGCCGGAGGCGGAGCCGTACAGGGCGACGACCTGGCCGGCCTCCTTGTGGCCGCTGACGTAGGCGGTGGGGGCGGAGGCCACCACGTCGCCGACGCCGTCGCCGTTGAAGTCGGCCTTCGCGACCCTGGTGGAGTCCGCGGCCGAGGTGGTCGTCGCCACCAAGGTGAGCAGACCACCCGCCGGCGCGGCAGCGGTGCCCGTCGCGAGGGCGAGTCGCAGGGGTCTGCGCATGGGGGGCTCCTGCTGCATGCGGGGATGCCCGGCGGGGGCATCCGCAGTCGATGGCTGTGGGCCGGTGGCCCCGTCCCACAGCAACCGGGCCGTCACCTGTGGGCCGCCTCCCACAGCGTCACCGCGAGTGCCGTGCAGGAGGTCACCGCGGCCAGGGAGGGCAGGGGCCAGCGGGTGCGTTCCAGGGCGTCGAGGCGTTCCTCGTGTTCGCCAAGGGTCTTGTCGGTCTGGTCGGCGCGCTGGAGGAGGAGGGCGAGGTCGCCCCGGGTGGTGGCGAAGCCGACGTCGACCGAGCGGCGCAGGCGTTCCAGTTCCAGGGCGACTCCCTCCGCTTCGCGGGTGGTCATGGTGAGCCCTCCTTGCGCAGCCAGGACGGCAGGAGGCGTTCCACCTCCGGCAGGGCCATGACGCGGGTGAGCGCGGCGGCGACCGCGACCACACCCGCGACCGTGGGCGCGTTCCTGGCCGACGGCTCCCCGGCGAGCAGCGGGAGGAGCGCGACCAGGGTCTGAAGCGACGTCCGGAGCGTGCGGCGCGTGGCGTCGGTCATCGGGGGCCTCCTCAGCCGGTGCGCGGTATCCGCAGCAGGTCCCAGCTCGTGCGCCCGGGGACGCCGTCGGCGGCCGGGCCGCTGTAGCCGAGCTTGCGCTGCCAGGCGGCGTACGAGCGGACGTCGGCCTCGCCCCATGTCGGGCCGGGTCCGACGGTGTACCGGCCGCAGCCCTCGGCGACGAGGCGCCGGCCGATCGCCGTGATCAGGGGGCTGCGGCGGCCGCTCACGAAGTAGGCGGCGCCGGGGAAGGGCTCGTACGACGTCGGGCCGGGGGCCGGCCGCAGGCCGAGGCGGGCGTCGATCCTGGTACGCATGCCCGGCATCGAGAAGGAGGGGTCGATCTTGCGTCGCGTCCACTCCTTGTGGCCGATCACGCTGGCCGCGTTCCAGCCGTGGGCGCGGCACAGGGCGGTCGACAGGCGTTCCGCGGCGTCGAGTTGGGCCGCCGGGTACGGGTCGCGGCCGTTGCCGAGGTTCTCGATCTCGAAGCCGTAGAAGTGGGCGTTGCCGTCGACGGCGTCCGGGCCCGGGGCGGGCGGCGGGGACTTCTCGGCGACCACGGCGGACAGCACGGCGGTGGAGCCGGAACCGGCGTGGTTGGTACGGCCGTAGCCCACCAGGTGCACGGTGCCGTCCTTGGTGACCAGGCCGGTGCACAGCGGGCCGGGCAGGACCGCCGTGCCGTCCAGGCAGACGCGGAGGCTGTCCGAGCCGGCGGTGTGGTGGAGCATCACGCCGTTGACGGGGCCCCAGGGGCCCTTGTGGTTGCGGTTGTGCGTCCGCCAGTCGCCGTGCTCGCGGACGACGACGCCCTCGGCGCGCAGGGCGCGCACGAAGGCGTCCGCGGTGAGGGGAGTGGCCATGGCGTCCTCAGGTGACGGGGGTGACGGTCACGAAACGGTTGGTGAAGGTCGCGGTGCTGGTGGTGGCCGCGGATTTGTAGGCGAGGGTGGCGGTGTACGAGCTGTTCACCGTCAGGCCGGTCGCCTGGAACTGGGTGGTGGCGGAGCACAGGTTGGTGCCGTAGGAGACCGCCGCCCGGCTGTCCGCGGCGGCGAGCGTGACGGTCGTGCCGAGGCGGACGTTCGCGGAGACGTAACAGGCCGTCGCCGCGCTGCTGTTGATCCGTGCGCCCACCGTGACCAGGACGGCGCCGGAGGCAGGGGCGGTGAAGGTGACGGCGGTCGGGTCGCCGGTGGAGCCGGTGAGGGTCTCCACGTACGACGTGGAAGTGGTCGTGCCGGTGGTGGTGTTGGCCTTGTGGACCGGGCCGGGGGCGAGCTGCGCCCAGGCGGTGCCCGTGTAGTACCAGAACTGCTTGGGGGTGCTGAGCCAGGCGAGCATGCCGGCCACCGGGGACGTCACCTTCGTGTCGCGGGTGGCGGCGTCGGCGAACCGCAGCACGGTGCGGCCGTCGACGGCCTCGGCGAGGGACTGGATGTGCTGCGGGACGTTCGCGGCGTCGGCGGGCTGCGGGTAGGGGAGACTGCCGAGCGGGGTGAGCAGGGCCATGACGGCTCCTCCTTGCGGTGTGCGGGCGGCGGGCGGCGGGCGGTCAGGTGCCGAGGGCCGGCGGGAGTGTGTCGAACGGGCTGCCGTCGTCACCCGCGCGTGCGGTGGCGCTGTCCACGGGCACGGGCACGGCGGTGTCGCCGTCCTGTGCGGGGTCGTCCTGTGCGGGGTCGCCCTGTGCGGAATCGTCCGGCGCGGAGCCGTCCGGCGGGAGTACGGCCGTGCCGTCGTCCTCGGCGTCCGGCGCGGGCTGGTCGCTCATGCGGCACCTCCCGGTGGCTGGAGCAGCTCGCGGTAGCTGAGCTTGCTCTGCGTGAGGTCGTCCAGGGTCGGGAACTGCGCGGCGACCAGGGCGTAGCTGCGCCGGGTGCCGTACTGCGGGTCCACCGGCGGGTCGGGCGTCAGCCCGGAGTCCAGGGGAACGCCGTTGTAGGAGGTGCCGCGCAGGGTCAGCGTCTGCTGGGGCACCGAGCCCGCCTGGCAGGTGGTGCGGATGCCGACGACCCAGGCGAGGGTGTCCAGCGCGGCGCCGGTGCTGTCCACCACCCGTACGACGTCGCCGAGTTGGATACGCGGGTCGTGCAGGACGTCCACCTCGCCGAGCACGGGGACCGGGTAGCGGCCGGCGTCGAGCATGGCGTGGGAGAGGTCGGAGGCCACCTGCCGCTGCTGCACCCAGTCGGTCGCGGGCGCCTGGTAGACCTGCCTGCCGTAGTAGGACTGGCTGGTGGTGTTGTACCAGGCGTACCAGCGCTGCGCCGGGTCCGCGGTCCGCTTCTGCGGCACGATCTGCACGGACGGCTTGCCGTCCTTGGTGACCGTCCACACGCTCGCCGTGCCGTGGTTGATGAACCGGACGATGTAGTTCGGGCCGTCGCGCCGGGCGCTGACCGTGACGCTTCCCTTGACCGAGGTGCCGCCGGCGGCCGCGCTGCCGAAGCGGACCTTGTGCCCGGTCGTTGTCGACGCGTCGTCCTCGATCTGGAGGGGGCCGATGTCCAGCTCGTCCTCGGCCATGGCGTACGCCACCTCCACCGCCGCGCCCGGCTTGATCTCCCGTACGGCGGTGTCGGTGGTCGTGTCGGCGTAGGTGCTGCGTACCGCGGTGTAGTCCTGGTAGGGCTGTTCGCAGTGGTTGCGGCAGGCGTCGATCTCCTCGGAGACGGTGATCGAGGCGATGTCCCGCCGGGTCGTGACGGTCACGTCCGGCCGCGCGGGCACCTTCTGGAACCGCCCCGGGCCGCGCCAGCGGAAGACGCCCTGCTCGTCGAACTCGGCCGTGGACATGGTCGCCCGGGCGATCTCGGAGATCGCCTCCCACTGGGAGCCGGAGACCTTCGGCACGTCGAACAGGGGGACGGTGACGTCGTCCAGTTCGGCGGCCTTGGTCCAGCGGTCCCGCTGCTCCCACTCGTCTGCGGTGTAGGAAGTGAGGTCGGGCCAGACCCGGTCGGTGACCTGGAGGCACTCCACGGCCACGTCCGTCTTCAGGTCTACGCGGTACAGCTCGGACGGCGGCTGGGTGGAGGAGGCGTCGCTGAACGTGCCGGGCGCGGTGGAGGGTACGACGTACTCGCCGTCCGGTGCGGTCAGCCGCGGGTACACGGTCGCCGGTGTGGCGGCGGACGTGGTCCCGGCCCGGGTGTCCACCGTGAAGCCCAGGTGCCAGGCGCCCTTCAGGGACGCCAGCTTCGGCACGGTCCAGCTGTAGACCTGGCCGCTGCCGCCCACCGTCCCGGAGGTGATCTTCATGGTGCCGGCCGCGAAGTCGACGTTCAAAGCGTAGTTGCCGTAGGCGCCCGCGCTGCGGTCGAAGACCAGCTTCAGCTCCAGGGTGCTGCCCACGGCACGGGCCGTGTTGACGTGCAGCTCGGCCTGGAACACCTTGCCGGCCACGACGAACCGGGACCGGGGCATCCAGGACACCGCCAGTCCCGCGGCGGCCGGCATCAGGGCCATCTCGTGCGGCGCGCCGTCCCGGATCCAGGAGTACGACGCCGGGTCGGGCAGCGTCTCCGGCTGGCCGTGGGTGGCGCTGAAGCCGCCGTGCAGGGAGGCGTACAGCGCGGTGAAGGGCGCGGTGACGTCGGTGCTCGCCGCGGGTGCGCGGGGCGGCGGGCAGGTGTGGATGCCGCCCTGGCGCAGCAGCTCGTCCACGCACCAGGTCGCGCTCGCCACGGGCTTGGCGTACATCAGGCCGTGGTACGGCCGTGGCAGCAGGGCCGGTCCGCGCAGCCGCTCGGCGCCGTCCAGCGCCTGGACGGTGACGGTGTCGGTGCCGGAGGCCGCGGTGCGGGAGCGGACGGTGCCGCGGAAGGCGGGCAGGGTCGAGCCGAGCAGGCCCGTCTCGTGCACGACGGACTGGCCGGGGCGTACTGCGTCGCCCGTGTACCGCCCGGCCCACGCCGAGTAAAGCTGCGGCGCGGGCGTCCCGCTCGCGCCGCCGAGCTGCATCTCGAGCTGGGCGGAGGCGCTGCCGGAGAAGGCGCGCAACGCCTCGGGCAGATCGGTGCTGTAGGCACGTTCGGCCTTCCAGGACTGCACCTGGGCGCCGAGTTCACGGCCGCCGCACCGGGTGGCGTGCGCCGGGGTGCGGTCGGGGGCGGCGAGCGCGTCGTCCAGTGCCGGGTCAGAACTGAGCACCGCGCACCTCCACCAGGTCGAGGCTGACGTTCCGGTACGGCAGCGGGGCGGCGGGCACGTCGGTGTAGGCCGTGACGCTCATGGCCGGGCAGCCGTCGCCGAGCGCGAACGTGGTCGTCGGCTCGCCGATGGTCAGGCAGGCACCGGCGAGCCCGAAGAGTCCGGTGGCGCCCGGTCCGCCGAGCGGGGTGACGAAGGCGGCCTCGGCCGGGGCGGTCCCGGTGACGTCGGTGTCGTTCGCGGACGTGGAGGCGAGGTACGAACCGTCCACGGCCTTCCAGTCGAGCTGTGCGGTGGCGGTCGCCGGGTTCCAGTCGGGCGGCAGCAGCCACGACACCTGCATGCCGGGCATCACCGGCCACCCGGTCCACACCCCGTGCCGCCAGCCGATGCGGCTCGCCGCGTCCTGGCAGTCGGCGACGACGGTGCCCGCGAGGGACGGGCTGATGACGACCGTGCCCTGCACGGTGAACCAGTGGTCGGTCCCGCTGGGCTGGCTGCTCTGGGCGGTCGCCTGGTACGGGTCGAGCAGGTTCACGGATGCCGGGTCGAGCAGGGCGAGCGGCCCGTACGGCGGCTGCGGACCGCCCTGGAACCCGGGCTCGTTGACCCGCCGGGCCAGGCGGGTGAGGTGCTGGGCGTCGCCCGGGGGCAGGGCGTCCCAGGACAGTTTGAGACGGCGTACGGTGCGTGCCGTCGCGACGGTGGTGACGTTCCCCTCGAGGGACTTGAACTCGGTGACGTTCAGATCGGCGGTGCGGTCCCAGTTCTTCGCGGCCTGGGCGATCTCCCGCATGAATCCGGGCCGTCCGATCCACAGGTTCCTGGCCATGGTCTCTCCCTCACCTCCGGGCGAGCTGGCGCTGTCCGACGAGGACGGCGCGGGCGATGACTTGCGAGTCCACCTCGACGTGCACGGGCCGCGCGGCGAGCTTCTCGACGGCCGCGGCGAGCCGGTGCATCCCGCCGCCCGAGCCGAGCACCCGCTCCAGCTTCGACAGCGGGATCACGGCCTCGGGCTCGCCGGCCTCGGCGAGCAGCGCGAGGGTGCCGCCGCGGCGGGCGGGCACGACACCGCCCTGGGCCAGGGTGGGGATGTTGGGGAGCATCGGCAGGTGGATGCCGAACTCCCGGCCGCCGAAGTGGGGCACCCAGTCGGGGATCTTGACGTGGATCCGGTTCAGGGCGCCGATCATGGCGTTGAGGCCGCTGATGTAGGCGCGGGGCAGGGCGGTGAAGGCGTTGATGATGCCTTTCAGTACCGACTTGATGGGCCCCGCGTGGTTCTTGATGGCGTTGTAGATGGCGTTCCAGGCCCACTTCACGCCCTTGGCGAGGGCTGCGGAGACCTTGTCCATGTTGATGAACTGGGAGATGAGCGGGGCGAGCAGGGCCATGATCAACCCGAAGGCGTTGGCCTTCATGGCGGTGTTGAGGCCCTTCTGCGCGAGCGTCGCTCCCTTGAGCCCCGACCCGAACCCCTTCATGGAGGTCCCGCTGGTCGTCGCCTTCTTGCCCGCGTTGCCGACGGACTTCTCGACGGCGTCGGACTGGCGCTTGACGTCACGGAGGGCGTTCTTGGCGCCGCCGGAGGAGGTCTTGAGGTGGTCCAGGGAGGTCTTGAACTTGTCGTTGGAACTCTTGGACCTGGCCAGGGCGCTGTCGGCCTGGGCGACAGCCGTCTTGAACCCGCCCGTGGAAGTGGCGGCGCGGCCGGCCGCCGAGGCGAACCGGCCGAAGGCCCCGTCCGCGGTGCGCAGTTTCTGTATCAGGGACATACGGATGTCTCCTCGGGTCAGGAATCGGTGAGGTGCCGGGGCGGCACTTCGCGGGGTGGCTCAGATACGTGCCGCCAGATCGTCGACACGCGCCTCCAGCGCGGCCAGGCTGCGGCTCGCCTGTGTGGCGGACCGGGCGGCCAGGCGGGCACTCTGGTCTGCGCTGCGCAGCAGGTTGTCGGCGCGTCGGGCGTCCTGCTGGGCCTTGAGTGCGTCCTCGTGCGCCTGGCGGGCGCCGGTCCGGGCGACGCGGACCTGCCGGTTGAGCTCGTCCTCCCACTTCTTGACCCGCTCCCGCTCCCGCTCCCGCGCGGCCGCGGCGGCTTTCTCCTCCGCCGCGTCCCTCCTGGCCTTGTCTTCCTTCTCCCGTCGGTCGCTTCTGCCGTAGACGGCGTTCTCGAGCGACCATTTCTTGCCAGGACCGATGGGCCGTCCGGCGAAGGTGAGTCCTTTCTCGTCCCACTTGAACAGCGACTGATCGAACTTGAAGAACTGGGCGCTGAGAGTGGCGACCTGGCTGTCGACCTTGGCGAGCGTGCCTTGGACGTCTTTGAGCAACTCTCCTTTGAATTTGGGAAGTCGGGCAGCAAGGATCGACGCTGTCGTCTGCTGCGCCTGCTGTGCGACGGTGAGCCGCACAGTGGTCGGGTCGTAGGGCTGGCTCTGGGATGACACGTGATACCTCCGTGCGTGAGCAGGGCGCGACGAAGAACCCCTGACCGCCGCGGTCAGGGGTGTGACGGGGAAAACAGGGGTCAGAGGCCGAGCAGGCCGAGGACGATCCAGAGGTCGAGGACGGCGAGGAAGAGCGCGACCGGTGTGACACCCACCAGCTGGCGCCGCCGGACACGGAGGGCGGGTTCCAGACAATCCCGCAATTCGGCCGTCGTCGGGACGGCGGGGTCGTACACCACGGTCACGTCCACCCCGGGCACCACGCTCGTGTGCCCCATCGGAAACGACTCCGCCTCGTGCTCGGTGCCGTTGGGAAGACGGTAGGAGAAGCGCACCGAGACGTAGTCCTGGTCCCAGGACAGTGACGTACAGGTTCCGGTCGTTTCCGCGCCGGACGCGCGCAGGCGAAGGCACTGACGGTGCCGGCGGGCCGTGTGCACGACGGTGTAGCCCACGCCGGTGGACACGACAGCCATGATGAGAGCCAGAACCAGGGCACCGCCCACCACGTCGCTCCCGTTCGGTATCCACCAGCTGTCCGAGGCACCTCATGGTGACGTACACGATCGGTGCCGTCCACGGAGGTCCGTTCAGGCGAAGCTCCGCCAAGAGACCCGCGGGTACGGCTGGATGTTCGCCGCTCCCAGAGACAAAGTGTCGGTGGCCTATGAGGGCGGGACGTGATGGCGATCTGGGTGTGGTTTGCGGTTTGCCTCTGGGGGGCTTTGTGGGCCTGGGGCAGGGTCCGGCGCGTCTACTGGTTGAACGAGCACGGCGTGCTGGCCGAGGCGGTGTGTGAGTGGGTCAGCTGGACGGACGGGGAAGCGGAGTCTTTCTGCTACTTCCAGCTCGAGGACGGAAGAAGGATCAGGGTGAGGTCCTCGCGGCGCCCGCGTGACCCCATGTTCGAGGTGGGGGAGGTGGCGCAGGTTCTCTACGATCCGGACCAGCCGACCCATGCGGTCCTGGTGGAGGACCGCGCGGAGTCGATCGGGGGATACCGCGCCGCGATGGCCGTGTTCGTCGCAGGCACGGTGATCACCGCGACAGTGGGCGTGATCAAGGCGCTGGTGTGACGCGTGAGGCGTCGCTCGGGCACCCCCGTTCCGGGTCAGGCGAGGAACTGGGCCATCTCCTGGGGACTCGGCAAGGTGTCCGCCTTCTGAGCCGAACCAGGACGCGGCAGCGGCTCCGGAGGGTCCAGGGGCTCCGAGTCCTCGTCGCGGTTGACGGTGGCGAACATCCAGTTGCCCTCGACGAGTTGGTCGACCACGGCGGCCAGTAGATGCTCGGCCGTCGACCAGTCGGCGGCCTCGCCGTGCAGCTCCCTCAGCAGCGCGCTGTCCCGCGGCAGATGCCGGACCAGCACCGCGAGCCGGCGCGAGGAGAGCCGGCCGCGGTGCCAGTCCAGGAGGTCGACGCCGTAGTGGCGGAGCAGATCCGCCTCCAGGGCCTCGGCGTGCTCTTCGACGAGCTCGCCGAGGCTCAGTCTTCCCCCAGGCCCAGCCCCGTCTCCTTGCCGTAGGCCTCCAGGATCGCGGCGAGGTCCTGCATGGTGACGTCGTGCTGCTCGAAGCGGGCGAACTGCTGCTCGCCGAGGAGGAGTCGGAGCAGTCCGTCCACGTCGTTGTCGTCGAGGTCGCGCAGCTTGCGCGCCGTGCTGCGGGTGAGTTCGGTCGGCAGGGCGAAGGTGTCGCCGTCCAGCGCGAACGTCCAGTCGCGGCCGAGGGCCTCCAGGCGCTGGGCGCGGGCGGCGTTGACGTCAAAGGTGGTCATACGAGGCTCCGTTTCCGATGAGTCGGGGCCGGGCCCGGGCGGGGGGGGGCCCCCGGGGCCCCCGCGGGGGGGGGGGGGGGGACGCCCCCGCCGGCCGGGGGGTTGGCAGCCCACTGGGCCCCCGCGTGGGGGGGGGGGCCCCCGCCGGGCCCGATGAGGGAAGGGAGGGGATCAGGCCAGCGCGGCCGGGTCGTTGACCAGCCAGGTCGCCATCGGCTTGGTCGGGTCGTCCCCCGACAGCGCGGTGAAGGTGACGCCGAGCTTGACCGCTCCGGTGCGGGACAGCGACAGCTCCTCGACCTCGGAGACGGCGCCGTACGGGACCACCAGCCGGTAACGCAGGTCCTTGGTGCCGTTGTTGTCCGTGAAGTCGATGGCGAGGGCCCGCTGGTCCTGGCCGCCCGGCGTGCCGCCGATGTCGATCTTCTGCGCGGTGGTCTCCGTCTGCGAGCCCGCCGAGACGATCGAGGCCGACGGCAGCCCCAGGTAGAACGGGAACGTGTCCTTGTTGATCTGGAGCAGCTGGAACTTCAGGGTCAGGTCCCGGTCGGAGAGCATGAAGCGCGCCGGGGCCATCGACTGCCAGGTGTCGACCGGGTCGTTCTTGTCCTTCTTGTTGAACTTGACCCCGTCGGAGGAGGTGAAGCCCAGGTTGACCCACGGGGAGGCCAGCGCGGTGGTGTCCTTGGCGGTGGTGCCGGCCGGGGCCCACCAGACGTTGCCGGCGCCGGCGATGCGGATCTCGGTGTTCTTGAAGCCTGCCATGTGCGCTCCTCGGTGAGAGGGGGAGTGGAGAGTGGTGGAGTCGCCTACGCCGGGCGGATCGACAGCCGGAGCGTGGCCAGGTAGCGGTTGCCGGCCGGGCGGTTGTAGTCCGGCAGCCAGCGCGGTCCGTCCGCCTCGTCGACATCGGTGACCAGCGCGGTGCCGTACCGGGTGCCTTGGAGCTCCAGAGCGCAGGCGCGGGTCGCGTTGGCGGTGACGAGTGCGGTGGTCTTGTCCGGGCCGTACACCTCGAGGTCGACCAGCGGCCGGTCGAGGTTGAGGTCGTCGATCCAGGCGCCGCCGGCACGGGAGACGAGGACGACCTGCTGGGTGCCGTCGAACCCGGCGGGCGGCCGGTTGTCGACCGTGGTCCCGGCCAGCTCCGTCCGGTTCTTCAGGAAGTCGACGACGAGCCGCTCCACGTCGGGAAAGTTCAGGATCGCCACATGGACGCTCCCTTCGGGAAGAGGAGGCGAAGAGGGGGCCCGGTTTCCGGGCAGCAGAAAGCGGCAGGTCCGCCGCCCGGGGTCCGGGCGCAGCTCTGCCGCTGCTTCGAGTGTGACGGCAACCCCGGGTTCGCGCAACTCGCCTTATTCCAAAGGAAGTTGAGGCAAAGGCGCGCCAGTGGGGCCCCGTCGCGGTGAGCGACGG
>NZ_JBSGZV010000093.1:0-13581 GCF_053611185.1 Streptomyces sp. NPDC054834
GGCAACTACACAACCAGCGGCAACCTGACCCGCTCACTCCGCTGACCCGCGCACCTCCTACGCCGAATCGCTCAGCAGCCGCACCAGGTGCTCGCGGCCCGCGTCCAGCAGTTCGGGGAGCGGGGCGGCGGACTCGTACCACCGCTTCTCGTACTCCCAGCACAGCCAGCCGTCCCAGCCGTGCCGGGAGAGCACCTCCACGCACTCGGTGAGCGGCAGTACGCCGGTGCCGAGCGGTAGCGGGGTGGTGTCCTCGGCCGAGGCGATGTCCTTGACCTGGACGTATCCGAGGTGCGGGGAGAGTGCCGCGTACGTCTCGGAGGGCTGTTCGCCGCCCAGCCAGGTGTGCATCACGTCCCACAGCGCGCCGACCTGGCGGTGGCCGACGGGGCCGAGGATGCGGATCGCGTCGGCGCCGGTGCGGTGCGAGTCGTGGGTCTCCAGCAGGATCCGGACGCCGAGGGCGGCGGCGTCCTCGGCGGCGGTGCCCAGCCGCCGGGCGGCCGTGGCGTCCGCGTCGGCGGGGGACTGGTCGGGGGCGGCGCCCGGGAAGACCCGTACGAAGGGTGCCCCGAGGTCATGGGCGAGTCCGAGGAGTTGCCGGATCTCGCCGAGCACGGGTTCGTCCGCCCCGGGCGCAGCGACGCGCGCGTACCCGGCGAGTCCCAGGATCTCGACCCCGGACGACTTGAACGCGGCGGCCACGTCGGCCCGTTCGGCGGGGCCGAGGCCCGCGTGCACCGGTTCCTCCGGGTGCGCGCGCAGCTCGACGCCGTGGTAGCCGTGTTCGGCCGCGAGGGCCAGTACCTCCGGTACGGGCAGGCCGGGGACACCGAGGGTGGAGAACGCCAGCTTCATGGGGCGGACACTACCCCGCACCGCCCGTCACTCACCCGATCCGCGCAGATCGGCGATCCCCTGTTCGGCGGTCTCCTACTCGGCGATCCCGGCGATTCCCTATTCGGCGGGGGCGGGCCGGTAGACGTTCACCAGCGCTCCGGTCTTGGCGGTGGTCGTGGACACCAGCTCCAGCGTCCGCTTCCCCCCGTCCGCCGGGAAGATCGACTTGCCGCCGCCGAGGATCACCGGCATGACGACGAGCTGGAGTTCGTCGACCAGCCCCTCCTGGAGCAGGGCCCGGACCAGCGTGGGGCTCCCCATCATCGCCAGGTCGCCACCGTCGGCCGCCCGCAGCTCACGGACCCGGCCGAGGGCCTCGGCGACGGGGACCCGGACGGTGTTCTCCCAGGTCAGCTCCTCTTCCCCGAGGGTGTCGGAGACGACGTACTTGCGCATCGAGTTCAACCGGTCCGCGAACGGGTCCCCGGCCCGCTCCGGCCAGGCCGCCGCCATCGTCTGCCAGGTGCGCCGCCCGTACAGCAGCGCCTCCGCCTTCTCCAGCCCCGCGGCGAAGGTCCCCCCGATCACCTCCGGGTCGAAGAACGGGTGCGACCAGCCCCCGTGCGCGAACCCCCCGTCGGTGTCCTCCTCGGGCCCACCGGGCGCCTGCACGATGCCGTCCAGACTGATGAACTCGGTCACTACGACGCGCATGAGAATCACTCCTCCTGGTCTGTTCTTCAAGACCGCCCATGCCGGGCGGTTGCTCGGTCACGGCAAGGAAGACCCCAGCGGCGACGAAAACTCATCGCCCGGGTCATCCCCGTCACCGACCCGCACAGCCACCGCCCCGACCCCGGCCGCCCGAAACCTGCGCGCGAGCCATTCCGTCTCGGGCAGGGTCCCGCCGTACTCCCCGCTCAGGATGCGCTCCAGTATGTCCCTGGCATCGGCGAGCGGACCCCCAGCGCCGTCCGCAGCACCCGCATGACCGTCACCCGCGGCCACCCGCGCCATCCGCGCCACCCACGCCACCGGTCCCCCAGGGGCCTGTCCCAGCCGCAGCACCGTCCGCCCGTGCTCCGCGAGCATGCGCTCCCGCAGCGGTGCCGGCAACTCGCGGCCGCAGACGGCCGCCGCGCTCCCGCAGTTCCGGCACACCACCTCGGTGTCGCATCGCAAGGAATCGCCCACCAGCGCCTGGACGCCGTGCCACGCGGCCTCGCCCGCGCAGTCCACGCAGTCCACGCAGGGAACGGCCGCCTCCAGCTGTTCGAGGATCACTCCGCCTCCGCACCGCCGCCGGGTGCCGGCCGGGCCCGGCGGCACCCTCACGCCCCCGCGTCAATCCCGCGTCAATCCCGCGTCAATCCCGCGTCAATCCCGCGGCACCGCCGTGGACCCCCGCACCATCAGTTCCCCCCGAACCGTCGCGATCCCCCCGGGAGGCGGCTCCTCCCGTCCCATGGCGATGCGGCCGGCCCGCGCGCCCGCCTCCGCGAGCGGCAGCCGCACCGTCGTGAGGGCGGGTACCGCGTCGATGCTGAACGGCAGGTCGTCGAACCCGGCGACCGACACGTCGGCGGGGATCCGCAGCCCGGAGTCCCGCAGGGCCGCGCAGGCACCGAGGGCGACGGAGTCGTTGGCGGCGACGACGGCGGTGAGGGAGGGGTCGCGGCGCAGCAGTTCGAGCGTCGCCTCGTAGCCGGAGCGCCGGTCGTAGCGGCCGTGCACCGTCCAGCGAGGGTCCTCCTCGATGCCGGCCGCGGCCAGTGCCTCGCGGTGGCCCTCGAGCCGGTGCCGGGTGGTGGTGCGTTCCTCGGGGCCCGCGATGTAGCCGAGCCGGCGATGGCCGAGGCCGATGAGGTGTTCGGTCAGCTGCCGGCCGCCGCCGCGGTTGTCGAAGGTGAGCGCGATGGCCTGGGTGTCGGGCGCCGGCGGGCGTCCGCACAGCACGACCCTGGTCCCGGCCTCCGTGAGCTTGCGCAGCTTCACGGCCACCGCCGCCGCGTGCGGCGCCTCCTCCACCGCGCCGCCGGTGAGCACCACGGCCGCGGCGCGCTGCCGCTGGAGCAGGGTCAGGTAGGTCAGTTCGCGCTCGGGGGAGCCGCCGGTGTTGCAGACGACGGCCAGCCGCTCCCCGCCGGCCCGTCCGCCGGGGCCGCCGATCTCCCCCTGGATCGCGCCGGCCATGATGCCGAAGAAGGGGTCCGCTATGTCGTTGACGAGGATGCCGACGAGGTCGGAGGTCGCCGCCGCCAGGGCGCTGGCGGGGCCGTTGAGGACGTAGTCCAGCTCGTCCACGGCCCGCAGTACCCGCTCCCGTGTCGATGCGGCCACGGGGTAGTTGCCGTTCAGCACGCGCGACACCGTCGCGGGCGAGACCTGGGCGCGGGCCGCCACGTCCGCCAGGGTCACCGTCATCTCGTCGTCCTCCGGTCGCGCATATCGTCGTACGTCCTCGTAGACAGGCCATCCCACGGACACGGTTCCGTGAAGTGCCGAGCAGACCATAAGGCCAACGGACGCGTTTGTTCGCCCCCTCGAACAAGTAGGAGTGGACCAGGCCTTGTCCGGAGCCCCGGTCAGAGGCTAGCTTCTCATTGGATAGAAAGCGCTTGCTGTACTTGCTTGCTGTACTGCTTACCGGGGCGCCCGGCGCCCATGAAGGGGACTGACGTGACACGCAAGACGGTGCGTATCGCCATGAACGGCGTCACCGGGCGCATGGGCTACCGCCAGCACCTCGTCCGATCGATCCTCGCCCTGCGTGAGCAGGGCGGCCTCGACCTCGGTGACGGCACCGTGCTGTGGCCGGAGCCGGTCCTGGTCGGCCGCCGTGAACACGCCCTGCGGGAGATCGCCGAACGGCACGGCCTGGAGCACGTCTCCACGGACGTGGACGCGGTCCTCGCCGACCCGGACGTGGACATCTACTTCGATTCCCAGGTCACCTCCGCCCGCGAGGAGTCGCTCAAGAAGGCGATCGCCGCGGGCAAGCACGTCTACACCGAGAAGCCCACCGCCACCGGCCTCGACGGCGCCCTGGAACTCGCCCGGCTCGCGCACGCCGCCGGCATCAAGCACGGCGTCGTGCAGGACAAGATCTTCCTGCCCGGCCTGCTGAAGCTGAAGCGGCTCATCGACGGCGGGTTCTTCGGACGGATCCTCTCCATCCGCGGGGAGTTCGGCTACTGGGTGTTCGAGGGCGACTGGCAGCCGGCCCAGCGCCCCTCCTGGAACTACCGTGCCGAGGACGGCGGCGGCATCGTCGTCGACATGTTCCCGCACTGGGAGTACGTGCTCCACGAGCTGTTCGGCCGAGTGAAGTCCGTCCAGGCCCTCGCCGCCACCCACATCCCGCAGCGCTGGGACGAGAACGGCAAGCCCTATGACGCCACCGCCGACGACGCCGCCTACGGCATCTTCGAGCTCGAGGGCGGCGCCATCGCCCAGATCAACTCCTCCTGGGCGGTCCGCGTCAACCGCGACGAGCTGGTGGAGTTCCAGGTGGACGGTACGGAAGGGTCGGCTGTCGCCGGGCTGCGCAAGTGCCGTGCGCAGCACAGGAGCGCGACCCCCAAGCCGGTCTGGAACCCCGACATCCCCGCCACCGAGGTCTTCCGTGAGCAGTGGCAGGAGGTCCCGGACAACGCCGAGTTCGACAACGGCTTCAAGGCCCAGTGGGAGCTGTTCCTCAGGCACGTCTACGCCGACGCCCCCTACCACTGGGACCTCCTCGCCGGCGCCCGTGGCGTCCAGCTGGCCGAGCTGGGCCTGAAGTCGTCGGCCGAGGGCCGCCGTATCGACGTACCGGAGATCGCGCTGTGACCATCCGACTGCCCGACATCCACGGGGGCCTGAGGACCTACGAGCCGCGCACCGAGCCGCTTGCCCTCGCCCCCGGCACCCCCCTCACCTCCCGTATGGTCTTCTCGGCGGCGCACGTGGTCGCCGACCCGTATGCCGACGTGTCCCCCGACTCGCCCGCCGCCGTCGACTGGGACGCCACCCTCGCCTTCCGCCGCCACCTGTGGTCGCACGGGCTTGGCGTCGCCGAGGCGATGGACACCGCCCAGCGCGGGATGGGCCTCGACTGGGCGGGCGCCGCCGAGCTGATCCGCCGGTCCGCGGCGGAGGCCCGCAGCGTCGGCGGCCGGATCGCCTGCGGGGTCGGCACCGACCAGATCACCGGCGGGTCTCTCGTGGAGATCCGCACGGCGTACGAGGAGCAGCTCGCCCTCGTCGAGCAGTCCGGCGCGCAGGCGATCCTGATGGCCTCCCGCGCCCTCGCGGCCGCGGCACAGGGCCCCGAGGACTACCTGGAGGTCTACGGCCACCTCCTGCGCCAGTCCGCCGAACCGGTCGTCCTGCACTGGCTCGGCCCGATGTTCGACCCGGCGCTGGAGGGTTACTGGGGCTCCTCCGACCTGGACGCCGCCACCGACACCTTCCTGGAGGCCATCGCCGCCCACCCGGACAAGGTCGACGGCGTCAAGATCTCCCTCCTGGACGCCCAGCGCGAGATCGACCTGCGCCGCCGCCTCCCGCAGGGCGTGCGCTGCTACACCGGCGACGACTTCAACTACCCCGAGCTGATCGCAGGCGACGCGAAGGGCTTCAGCCACGCCCTGCTCGGCATCTTCGACCCGCTGGGCCCGCTCGCGGCCGAGGCGGTACGGGTACTGGACACCGGGGACACGGCAGGCTTCCGCGCCCTCCTCGACCCCACGGTGGAGCTGTCCCGCCACCTCTTCCAGACCCCCACCCGCTTCTACAAGACCGGGGTCGTCTTCCTGGCCTGGCTCGCCGGCCACCAGACGCACTTCACGATGGTCGGCGGCCTCCAGTCGGCCCGCTCCCTCCCGCACTTCGCCCGCGCCTACGAACTCGCCGACGGACTGGGCCTGTTCCCGGACCCGAAGCTGGCCGAGGAGCGGATGAAGAACCTGCTGTCGCTGTACGGGGTGAACCAGTGACCACGACGAACGGCCTCGAGCGCTTCTCCATCAACCAGATGACGGTCAAGCAGCTGTCGATGCCCGAACTCGCCGACGCCTGCCGCGACCTGGGCGTCACCAACGTCGGCCTGTGGCGCGAGCCGGTGCGGACGCACGGCCTGGAGGCGACGGCGAAACTGGTCCGCGACGCGGGCCTCACCGTCACGACCCTGTGCCGGGGCGGGTTCTTCACGGCGATCGACCCGGAGGAGCGTGTGGCGGCCCTGGCCGACAACCGCCGCGCCGTCGACGAGGCCGCGACCCTCGGCACCGAGGTACTGGTCCTGGTCTCCGGGGGCCTGCCCGCCGGCTCCAAGGACCTGCACGGCGCCCGCGAGCGCATCGCGGACGCCCTCGCCGAGCTGGGGCCGTACGCCGAGGACCACGGAGTGAGGCTGGCCATCGAGCCCCTCCACCCCATGTACGCCTCGGACCGCTGCGTGGTCTCCACCCTCGCCCAGGCCCTCGACCTCGCGGAACGCTTCCCCGCCCACCAGGTCGGCGTGACCGTCGACACCTACCACATCTGGTGGGACGACACCGCCCCCGAGCAGATCGCCCGCGCGGGCGCGGGCGGCCGCATCCACACCTTCCAGCTCGCCGACTGGACCACCCCCCTGCCCGAGGGCGTGCTCAACGGGCGCGGCCAGATCGGGGACGGCGCGATCGACATGCGGGAGTGGAAGGGCTACGTGGAGGCGGCCGGCTACACCGGGCCCATCGAAGTGGAGCTGTTCAACGACGGGTTGTGGGCGCGGGACGGGCGGGAGGTGCTGGCCGAGACCGCGGCCCGGTTCGTGGAACACGTCGTGGGATGACGGCCGAGGGGCCCTCGCCGGAGCGGGGACCCCTCGGCATCGGCGATCAGCTCTCGTTGTGGCAGTTGTACGGGTTGGGGTCGTCGAAGTCGTTGCCGGCGAAGCAGGTCCGGAAGTCGTAGCCGTTGGGCTTGAACAGGAACGCCATGTCGTGGGTGTTGTTCCAGATGTAGTTGCCGCTGCCCCAGTACAGGTGACCGGCGGTGTTGGTGCCCCGGCCGGTGTGCAGCTTGACCGTCTTGCCCGCGCCGATCTTGTACGACGGGAAGACGTAGCGGTGCCCCGCCGCATCCTCGACCGACCAGCCCTTGAGCTGCACCGCGGCGGATGTGCCGTTGTGGATGTTGATCCACTCGTTGTTCAGGCTCGTGTTGGAGCGGGTGTCGCTGCCGGGGCTGTCGTACTGCCATCCGCCGAAGTGAACGGTCCTCGGATCGGTGGCGGCGGAGGCCGGGGTGGCGGCGATGGTGGCGGCGGCCATGGCGGAAAAAAATCTTGAGAAGCGGTGCAACCCTCCTCGTCCCTGCGGTGTCGTACATGGCGTCAGGGCTTCTGGTGGGGGACCCGGGGGGGATCGCGGAGGCTCTGACACGGAGGGGAAACGCCGAGGGGCCCTGTCGACGAGACCGGGCCCCTCGAAGCTTCTCGTACCCCTGGCGCAGGGTCTGTCAGAAGAACACCCCGCACCGCAGCAGCACGTTCGCGTACGGCCGGGCCTCCCCCGTGCGTACGACCAGACGTGCCCCCGCCGACAGTTCCTTCAGCCGCTCGTGCGGGACCACGGCCAGGTCGGGGAAGTGCCCGTCCAGCAGGGACGCGGCCGCGGGATTGGCCTCCCGCACCTCCGTCGCCGCGGTCGCGCCCTCCACCACCAGCTCGGCCAGCAGGCCGTCCAGCACCTCGGCGAAGGACGGCACACCGGCGCGGAAGGCGAGGTCCACGACCCGGGGGCCGTCGGGTATCGGCATCCCCGCGTCGCACACGAGTACGCCGTGCCCATGGCCCAGCTCGGCGATCGCCCCGGCGAGGTGACGGTTGAGAATGCCCGCCCGCTTCACAGTGACCCACCTCGCACAGCTTCACCGGCGGCGCTGTCCGGCCCTCTGCCGGGGGTCCGGGGGTTGTCCCCCGGATCGGCACAGCACAGGGCGTCGACCTCCTGCGCCGTCGGGAACGACTCCTGCGCGCCCCGCTTCGTCACGGCGGCCGCCCCGACCCGGGCGGCGTAGGCCGCCGCCTGAGCAAGAGAGGCCCCCGACCCCAGCCGCCAGGCCAGCGCCGCGGTGAACGCGTCGCCGGCGCCCGTGGTGTCCACGGCGTCCACCTTCACCGACGCGACCGGCGTGACGGCCTCCGCCGAAGCCACCAGCGCGCCCTCCGCGCCCAGCGTGACCACCACCGACCGCGGACCCTTCGCCAGCAGCAGCCGGGCCCAGTCCGCCGGCTCCTCGCTCACACACGCCTCACCCAGGATCACCCTCGCCTCGTGCTCGTTCACGATCAGCGGATCGCAGGCCGCCAGCACCTCCGGCGGGAGCGGGCGCGGCGGGGAGGGGTTGAGGACGAAACGGCTGCCCGCGGGCAGGTTCCGTACGACCTCCACGACCGTCTCCAGCGGGATCTCCAACTGCGCCGAGACCACCCGGGAGGCATGGAAGAGGCTGCTCGCGGCCCGTACGTCCGCGGGCGTCAGACGGCCGTTGGCGCCCGGCGAGACCACGATGCTGTTGTCCCCGGACGGGTCCACCGTGATCAGCGCGACCCCGGTCGGCGCGCCGCCCACCAGCACGCCCACCGTGTCCGCACCGGCCGCCCGCTGCGAGTCGAGCAGCAGCCGGCCGTGCGCGTCGTCGCCGACCCGGGCCAGCAGGGCCGTACGGGCCCCGAGCCGGGCGGCCGCGACCGCCTGGTTGGCGCCCTTGCCGCCCGGGTGGACGGCCAGATCACCGCCGAGCACCGTCTCGCCGGCGCCGGGGCGCCGCTCGACGTCGATCACCAGGTCGGCGTTGGCCGATCCCACGACCAGGAGGTCGTAGTCGTACATGAAATGAACTCCCCTGAGAGATGACACCCGTTGGCGGATGACACCCATTGACGGATGACACCCATTGACGGATGACACCCGTTGACGGATGTCATCCGTTGGCGGATGTCAGCCGCCGAACCCGGCCACGTTCTCCTTCGTGACCACCTTCACCGGCACCTTCACCGTCGCCGCGACCTTCTTGCCCTGGACGGCACGCAGCGCGTTGTCCACCGCGATCTTCCCGAGCTGGGTGGGCTGCTGCGCCACGGACGCGTACAACGTGCCGTTCTTCACAGCGGTCAGGCCGTCCGGGGTGCCGTCGAAGCCGACGACCTGGACCGACTTGCCGGCCTTGGAACCCAGCGCCTTCACGGCACCGAGGGCCATCTCGTCGTTGGCGGCGATGACGCCCTGGACGTCCGGGTGGGCCTGGAGCAGGTTCGACATCACGTCGAGGCCCTTGGTGCGGTCGAAGTCGGCGGGCTGCTGGGCCAGCACCTGGATGCCCGGGTAGGCCTTCAGCCCCTTGGCGAATCCTTCCGCCCGCTCCCGGGCGGCGGAGGTGCCCGCCTGACCCTGAAGAATCACGATCTTGCCCTTGCCGCCGAGCTTCTCGGCGATCGTCCGGCCGGCGAGCTCACCGCCGGCGACGTTGTCGGAGGCCACCAGGGCGTCCACCGAGGCCTTGTTGACGCCCCGGTCGACCGCGATGACCGGGATCTTCGCCTGGTCGGCGGCCTTGACGGAGTTGCTCGCGGCATCCGAGTCCACCGGGTTGACGATGATCGCGCCCAGGCTCGAACTGGTGAAGTTCTGCAACTGGTTGGCCTGCTGGGAGGCGTCGTTCTGGGCGTCCGTGACGGTCAGGCCCACGCCCAGCTTCTTCGCCTCGGCCTGCGCGCCCGCCCGGATCTGCACGAAGAAGGGGTTGTTGAGGGTGGACAGGGACAGGCCCATCTTCGGGCTGGTCGTCGCCGAGGAACCGTTGTGCAGGAAGGAGGTCGCGCCGACCAGCGCCACGGTGACCACCGCCGCGAGTGCGTACGTCCCCGCCTGCTTGCCCTTGGCACCGCCCGTGCCGGCGGCCACCGGGGTCGCACCGGCCTTGCGCCGCAGCGTGTCCAGCAGCACCGCCAGCGCGATGACGACACCGATGACGACCTGCTGCCAGAAGGCGGAGACGTTCAGAAGGTTCAGGCCGTTGCGCAGCACCGCAAGGATCAGCGCGCCGATCAGGGTCCCGGACGCCTTGCCCGTACCGCCCGCCAGCGAGGCCCCGCCGATCACCACCGCGGCGATCGCGTCCAGCTCGTAGCCGTCGGCGGCCTGCGGCTGCGCGGAGGAGAGACGGGCGGCGAGCACGACGCCGGCGACCGCCGCGAACAGGCCGGAGAAGGCGTAGATCGCGAGCTTCTGCTTCTTGACGCGCAGGCCGGAGAGACGGGCGGCCTCCTCGTTGCCACCGATCGCGTACATGGAGCGGCCGATGTACGTCCGGCCGAGCACGAAGGCCGCGATCAGGCCCATGACCACCATGACCAGCACCGGCACGGGCAGCCAGCCGCCGAGCGTGTCGCCGAGGTGGGAGACCGAGTCCGGGAACGGAATCGGGGAGCCCTCGGAGATCACCAGCGACAGACCACGGGCCACCGACAGCATGGCGAGCGTCGCGATGAAGGGCGGCAGCTTCCCGTAAGCGATCAGGAAGCCGTTCACGAGGCCTGCGGCTATACCGGTGGCGACGGACAGCGCGACCGCCAGGACGACCGGTACGCCGTGCGAAGTCGCGCTCCACGCGAGGACGGTGGCCGACAGCGCCGCCACCGACCCGACCGACAGGTCGATCCCCGCCGAGACGATCACGAAGGTCACACCGAAGGCGAGGACGGCGGTCACGGCCGCCTGCACGCCCACGTTCAGCAGGTTGGCGGTGGTCAGGAAGTCCCCGGAGAGCGCCGACAGGGCGATGACCAGGACGATCAGCGCGGTGAGCGCGCCGTTGTCGAGAAGCAGACGGCGCAGGCCGCTCGTGGCGCCACCGGCGCCCGTTGTGCTCTTGAGCGTGTCAGTGGCCACGGCTGGCCTCCGTTTCCGTGGTGGGGTTGCTGACGGCGGTGGGGTTGTTGACGGCGAGCGCCATGACGGCGTCCTGGGAGGCTTCCTCGGCCGCGAGTTCGCCCGCGATCCGGCCCTGGGCCATCACCAGCACCCGGTCGCTCATGCCGAGGACCTCGGGCAGGTCGCTGGAGATCATCAGGACGGCGGCACCGGCGGCCGTCAGCTCATTGATGAGCTGGTAGATCTCGACCTTGGCGCCGACGTCGATGCCGCGCGTCGGCTCGTCGAGGATCAGCACCTTGGTGTCGGCGAGCAGCCACTTGCCGATGACGACCTTCTGCTGGTTGCCGCCGGACAGGGTCCGTACGTGCTGCTCGAGTCCGGCCATCCGCACACCCAGCTGCCCGGCGATCCGCTCGGCCGCCGCGTGCTGCGCCTTGCGGTCGACCAGCCCGGCCCGGGTCGCGGCCCGCATGGTCACCAGGCCGAGGTTCTCCGCCACGGAGGCGTCGAGCACCAGCCCCTGGCCCTTGCGGTCCTCGGGCACGAGCCCGATCCCGGCGGCCATGGCGGCGCCCACGTCGTGCCGGCGCAGTCCGGCCCCCGCGACCTTCACGGAGCCCTGGTCGTACGGGTCGGCGCCGAACACGGCCCGTACGACCTCCGTACGGCCCGCGCCGACCAGCCCCGCGACGCCGACAACCTCACCGGCGCGCACCTCGAAGCTCACGTCGTGGAAGACACCGTCCCGGGTCAGCCCCTCGACGGCGAGCAACGCGGCGCCCTGCTCGGGCCGTTCACGCGGATACTGCTGCTCGATGGACCGCCCCACCATGAGTCGTACGAGCTCGTCCTCGGGCGTGTCGGCCGGGACCTGCCCGACGGACCTGCCGTCACGGATGACGCTGACCCGGTCGCCGAGCTCGGCGATCTCCTCCAGATGGTGGGTGATGAAGACGATCCCGACCCCGTCCTCGCGCAGCCTGCGCACGATGGCGAAGAGCTTCTCGACCTCCTCGGAGGTGAGCACGGCGGTCGGCTCGTCCATGATGAGCACGCGCGCGTCCAGACTGAGGGCCTTGGCGATCTCGACCATCTGGAGGCGGGCGATGCCGAGTTCACGGACACGCGCGCGTGGCGACACGTTCACGCCCACGCGCGCGAGCAGGACCTTGGCGTCGGCCTCCATCCTCTTCCGGTCGATGACCCCCAGACGGCGCGGCTGGCGGCCCAGGAAGATGTTCTCGGCGACCGTCAGATCGGGTACGAGGTTGAACTCCTGGTAGATGGTGGCGATCCCGAGGCGCTCGGAGTCCTGCGCACCGTGGATGCGCACCTCCTCGCCGCCGACCAGGATCCGCCCGGCATCGGGTGTGTAGGCACCGGAGAGCATCTTGATGAGGGTGCTCTTGCCCGCGCCGTTCTCACCGAGCAGCACATGCACCTCGCCCCGGCGCAGATCGAAGTCGACGCCGTCCAGCGCGACCACGCCCGGGAAGGTCTTCCGTATGCCCTCGATGCGCAGCAACTCGTCCGGGTCGCTCACGACGTGCTCCTTTGCACTGGGGAGGGGGACTGAAGGGGGGAAGAGGATTCGATCGGGGAAGGGGATTCGATCGGCGAAGGGGATTCGACCGGCGAAGGGGATTCGACCGGGGAGGGAGGCTCGCCGCACGAGCGGCGTACGACGAGACGGGCGGAGAAGGTGGCGGACGCGGGGGGCCGTCCCTCGATGCGGTCGACCAGGGCCCGTACGGCGGCCCGGCCCAGCTCGCCCGTCGGCTGGGCGATCGCCGTGACCGGCGGATCGGTGTGCACGAACCACGGGATGTCGTCGAACGCGGCCAGCGCGACGTCATCCGGCACGCGCAGCCCGCGCGCGCGGATCGCGTCCAGTGCGCCCAGGGCCATCAGGTTGTCGGCGGCGAACACGACCTCGGGCGGCTCCGGGAGATCCAGGAACCCCTCGGTGACCCGCCGCCCGCTCTCGGCCTGGAAGTCGCCCTGGCCCGTGTAGGCGTCCGGGAGGGGAAGCCCGTACTCGGCCATGGCGGCCCTGAAGGCCTCGACGCGCTCACTGCCGGTGGTCGTGGCCGCGGGGCCCGCGATGATCGCGAGCCGCCGGTGCCCCAGCCCGTGCAGATGCGCGACGAGATCCCGGATGGCCGCCCGCCCGTCGGCCCGTACGACGGGCACGTCCACGCCCGGGATCCACCGGTCCACGAAGACCATCGGCGTCCCCCCGCACGCGGCATCCAGCATCAGCGGGGAGCCGCCGTCGGTGGGGGAGAGGAGGAGGCCGTCGATACGCCGGTCAAGGAGCGTCCGTACGTGATGGTCCTGAAGATCGGGCCGCTCGTCGGCGTTGCCGATGATGACGCTGTAGCCGAGCGCACGGGCCTCCTCCTCGACGGAGCGGGCCAGTTCGGTGAAGTACGGGTTCATCACATCGCTGATGACCAGGCCGAGGGTGCGGGTCTGGTCGGTGCGCAGCGAACGGGCGACGACGTTCGGGCGGTAGCCCAGCGTCTCGACGGCGGCCAGCACGCGCGTGCGTGCGTCGTCGCTGACCGACGGGTGGTCGTTCAGCACCCGCGACACCGTGGCGACGGACACACCCGCCTCGGCGGCGACATCCTTGATGCTCGCCATCGCCGGCTCCACCTCCTTGTGGCTCCTTGCGGACCCCGTGGAATCGTTTACATGGGGCTGTAGGGAGGATTGGAATCGATTACATGAGGTGGAGACAAGGGGGTGGGGGTGGCCGAAATCTAATCGTGACCGGAGTGGGGGGTGAGCGGGGAGGGTGGGTGAGGTTGCCGCTGGTTGTGTGGTGGCG
>NZ_JBSGZV010000094.1:0-12972 GCF_053611185.1 Streptomyces sp. NPDC054834
GCGGGCACGCGGTCGCCCCGACGGCTCCGTCGTCAGGATCCGAGGTGTGTCCCCGGCGGGCCGGGGCAGCCGGAGCCGGGGAGGTCTGGATGGATACGAGTGCTGTGATGCGGGGTGCCGGGATGCGGGCCCGGTCGGGGCCGACGGGCGCGGTGACCGAGTGGGCCGCGCGGGCGGGTCTCGCCGCGCGTGGGGTGATCTATCTGCTGGTGGGGCTGCTTGCGTTGCAGATCGCCTTCGGCGGCAGCAGGAAGCAGGCCGACCGCAACGGCGCCCTCGCCGAGATCGCCCGCCACCCGTTCGGCGCAGTGGTGCTGTGGGCGGTGGGCATCGGGCTCGCGGGCATGGCCCTGTGGCAGCTTTCGGAGGCGGTCTTCGGCTCCGTGGGCCAGGACGGCCGCTCGGTGCGGAAACGGCTGCTGGCCCTCGTGCGGTGCGTGTTCTACGCGTTCGCCGCCTCCTCCGTACTGTCCTTCGCGGCCGGCGCGGGCGGCGGGCAGTCCAGCGACACGCAGTCGCGCGACCTCACCGCCCGGGCCCTGTCCGCGCCGGCCGGGCAGTGGCTCGTCGGCGCGATCGGCGCCGGCATCGTCGTCACCGGCGTCTGGATCGCCGCGCAGGCCGTACGGCGCGCATACCGCGACCGGCTCAGGACCGGCGAGATGTCACCGAGGACGCGCCGCCTGGTGGACGTGACGGGCGTGTCCGGCGGCGTCGCGCGCGGCATGGTGTTCACGGCGGCGGGCGTCTTCGCGGTGCGTGCCGCGGTCGACTCGCGGCCCGACAAGGCCAAGGGCCTCGACGACACGCTCCGCACCTTCGCCGACACCCCGGTCGGCCCCTGGCTGCTGGCGCTCGTCGCGGCAGGGCTGGCGCTGTTCGGCCTGTTCTCCTTCGCCGAGGCCCGCTGGATCCGCACCTGAGACCGCCGGCCGGAGCCGCACCGCCCGTGGCCCGGCCACGGGCGGTTTTCAACGGCGGCGGGTGTCTTCGCGGTGCGGGCCGCGGCCGACTCGGTCAGTTCTTCGGCTGTCGTACCGGTACGCCGAGGGGGCGGGCCAGGCCCGCCACCGCTTCGTCCAGGCGCTGGAGGTGCCGCAGCACCCGGTCGGTGACCCTGCCGTAGCGCGGGGTGTGGTAGGAGCCGGGCTCCAGCAGGGAGGCGATGCTGGGGCCGGTCTCGAGCTCGGTGGTGGGCCGCCCGTCCGTGACGCGGGCGGCGATCGCCTCGATGTTGTGCACGATGCGCCGCCCCACCACGCGCAGCCGGGGATCCGCCGCGATCGAGGGATGGCTGGGCAGCAGTTCCGCCGTGGCCGCCAGGGAACGGGCGTGGTACGCGCAGGTCTCCAGCAGTGCCACGACGTAGCGGGCGGTGTCCCGCCTCGACCGCAGTGGCGTGATCGGGTGGGTCAGCGGCTGGGCGGACGCCCGCAGGTCGGCCAGCGCCTGGTCCAGGTCCCGCGCCATGTCCAGCAGGTCGGCCGGCGCACCGCCGCTGAGCTGGTCGACCGCGGCGCGGGTCACGTCCGCGAGCCGGTCCAGCGCGGTGCCGAGGAGCTCGTCGGTCCGGCGGTCGGTGTGCACCGGCAGCACCACCGCCGCCGCGAGGATCCCGCAGGCCGCGCCCAGCGCCGTCTCCTCCACACGCAGTACCAGCACGGCGGTGCTGTAGGTGTTGAGCAGCGTGTACAGCAGGCCCAGCATCGCCGTCACGAAGAAGGACATCAGGGTGTAGGACAGCGGCGCGGTGTAGAACATCGCGAAGATGAACAGCAGCACCAGCCCGAACGCCGTCCAGGTGTCGTGCCCGACCAGCCCCGCCAGCCCGATGCCGGCCACCACGCCGAGGACCGTGCCCAGCACCCGGCGGTAGCCCTTGACCAGGATCTCCCCGGTGGAGGCGGTGTTGATGAACACGATCCAGCAGGCCAGCACCGCCCAGTACCAGCGGTGGGGGGAGAGCAGTTCGCCGCCCAGGATGGCGAGCGCGGAGCCGACGGACACCTGTACGGCCGCCCGCGTGGTGGGCCGCCGCAGCCCGGTCGGCTGCTCCTCGTCCCCCTGCTGCTCGTCCTCGCCCGCGGCGATGGCGGCGTCCTCCGCGTCCAGCTCCTCGCGGGACCGGGCGGTCGCCGGGCTGTCGTCGGAATCGTCCTGCGGCCCGTCCAGGGCGATCCGCAGCCCCAGGACCGCCCGCGCGGCCTCGCCGAGGCCCCGGAAGACATCCTGGACGGCAGGCGACGCGGGCGGCAGGTTCTCGCCCTCGCGGTAGCCGAGCAGCCGGTTGCGCACCTGGGACAGCCCGGTCCCGGAGTCCGCGCCGGCCGGCCGCAGCACCTGGAGCCGCAGCGCCCGCAGGTCCCGGCGCAGCGCGTCGATCGCCTCCTCCCGCACCGGCTGCCGTACCTCCGAGGGCACCGGCGCGCCCGGCAGGTGCAGCGTGAGCGTGTCCGCCCGCCGCTCGGCGCGCGCGGTGAGCAGCAGCAACCCCAGCCGCTCGGCGGCGATCTCGGCCTCGGCGATCCGGCGCTGCACCATGCGGGCCGCGGCCTCGTCGGAGGTTCCGTCCTCCAGACGGCTCTGGATCATCAGGGCCGCCTCGTGCAGCCGCGCGGTCCTGGTGCGGACGTTCTCGAGGGCCTTCTCCACCTCCTCGGGACCGGCGTCCAGCAACTCGGCCTGTGCGTCCACCAGTTGCGCGAGCCGGGCCCGGAAGGCGCGGCGCAGCCGGTCCAGGGTGCCCGCCGGTGTCTGCCGTACGAGGACGAAGCGGGCGGCCGCGCTGCACACGAAGCCCACGGCGATCGCACCGTACAGCGCGGGCAGGGCACCGGCACTCGCCCGTACGAACAGGGAGATGACGTACGTCTGGAAGGCGATCAGCCCCAGCGCCGTACCGCGGTCGCCGAACCGGCGGCCGTACACGGCGCAGAAGATGAGCGCCACGATGAACAGGTCGCCCGCCACGACCCGCGTGTTCAGCAACGCGCCCAGCGTCACGGAGACCAGCGCCACCGGCAGGCCGAGCGCGAGGGTGACGGCCTGTCGGCCCGGCTGCTTCTCCCGGATGGCGAAGGTGGCGGCCATCGCGGCCAGCGCCCCGGCCACCAGGTGGGTCACGCCGACCCGCTGCGGGCCCAGCAGCAGGAGCGTGAGCCCGATGGCGGACACCGTCCGCAGCCCCGCGCTCAGCCGCAGCAGCCCCGGATCGGAGGCGGCGAGCCGGTCCCACACCTCCGCCCGCACCGACCGTCCCGCTGTGCTCACGCCGCCGTGCTCTCTCTCCCGTGTCGCGTAGGGCGGAGCCGCCGGCCGGACGCGCACCGGCCGACGGTCCGTGGTGTTCCCGGATCAGGTCAGGGAGGGGGCGCCCCCACCGCCCGCACCGCCTGCACCGCCTTCTACATACGCCCGCACCTGCTCCGGCGTCAGGTAGGAGTCCGTGTACTCGAAGTCCTTGAGCCTCGCGGCCTTGCGGGCCTGGAAGCCAGTGCGCACGAAATCGTCGCCCGCGACCGCGTTGAGCAGCCAGTTCGTCATGACACGCGTCTTGGCGACGTTGGTGCGCAGCGCCGACCAGTGGTAACCGCGGGCCACCGCCTGGGCGGGCACGCCGCGCAGTTCGATGCCGAGCGGCTTGGAGACCGCGTCCTTGCCGCCGAGGTCGACGACCAGTCCCAGGTCCTTGTGCACGTAGGGCCGCATCGGCTGGTTGCGCAGGGTCGCGATGACGTTGTCGGCGACCACCTTGCCCTGCCGCATGGCGTGCTGCGCGGTGGGCGGGCAGACCGCGCCCTCCTGGTCCTTGGCCTTGTCCGGGACGGCGGCGGCGTCGCCGAGCGCGAAGACGCCGTCCTGGCCCGGCAGGCACATCTCGGCGGTGACGGCGAGCCGGCCCCGGACCGTCTCGGCGCCCAGCGTGGCGATCAGCGGACTGGCGACCACGCCCGCCGTCCAGATCAGGGTGCGGGTGGGCACCACCCGCCCGTCGGTGAAGGTGACCTCCTCGGGGCCCGCCTTGTCGATCGACACGCCCAGGGAGATGTCGATCCCGCGCCGGCCCAGGATCTCCTGCGCACTGCGGCCGAGCTTGTCGCCCAGCTCCGGCATCAGCTTCGGCGCGATGTCGATCAGATGCCACTTGATCAGCTTCGGGTCTATGCGCGGATAGCGCTTGACGGCGGCATGCGTCAGCCGTTGCAGACAGGCCGCGGTCTCGGTGCCCGCGTAACCGCCGCCGACCACCACGAACTGGAGCCGCGCGGCGCGCTCCGCCGGGTCGTGGCTGGCGTCGGCGAGGTCCAGCTGGGCGATGACGTGGTCGCGTATGTAGGCGGCCTCGGCGAGGGTCTTCATACCGAAGGCGTGCTCGGTCAGCCCGGGGATGTCGAAGGTGCGGGTGATGCTGCCCGGGGCCAGCACGATGTAGTCGTAGCGTTCGTTGACGATCTCGTCGGTGATGGTGCGGATGACGCAGACCTTGGCCTTCAGATCCACGCCTATAGCGCCGCCGGGGATGATCCGGGTGCGGTACTTCTTGCTGCGGCGCAGGGAGACGGCGATCGACTGGGGCGTCAGCACACCCGAGGCGACCTGGGGCAGCAGGGGCAGGTAGAGCTGATAGGCGAACGGCGTCACCAGGGTGACGTCGGCCTCGTCAGGGGCGAGCTTGCGCTCCAGGCGGCGAACGCACTCCACTCCGGCGAAGCCTGCGCCAACCACCAGGATCCTGGGTCGTGTCACGGTGTCCATCCCTTTCTGCGGCTCCAGGCGGTACGACTGGACGCCGTTCGCATGCCCCCGGATCGCTGCTTCGCACCACATCGATCCCACCGTGCGCCGAGCCGCCACGCCAGCCAGGTGCGGCAGGCAGACGAACGCGTGGGCACCAGCATGCCCCGGCACGGTGCCTGAGTAACCCGTGTGTCGCACGAATATGCGGTGTACTCCTGTACCGAGGGCAGTTCGAGGGTTGACCCGGCCGGTCGCGGCGGGCTCGAGGACCCCCTCACCAGGGCAGGAACGCGTGGATGTCCTTGCCGGTGTCCGTCACCACCACGCTCACCTGGTCACACAGCGTGTGCACGAGGTGCCAGCCGATGCCGCCGCCGCCCGCGTCCGGGTGGAACGGGCGCGGCTCCGGCCGGGTGGTGCTGGTGTCGTGCATCGTGAGGTGCACGCCGTCGAACGTGCGCCGCATCCGCAGTTCGAAGGGACCGGGCGCGTACTGGACGACGTTCGCGGCCAGCTCCGTGACGACCAGCAGGATGTCGTCCCAGGACTCGGGGGCCGCCGGCGGCGACGCCCGCGCCAGGGCATCCAGGAACTGCTCCGCGGCGAGCCGCGCTCCTGTCACATTGCACAGCTCTCCCGCGAAGGAGACCGTACGCTCGCGCGTCTCCTCCGAGTGGGGTGTGTCGTCCCAACGCGGCTCCGTAGCCATCACATCTTCCTCAGCCCCGATGAACGCGGCTGTAGTCGCTGCTCAGCTTTCCCACGTCTTGGGTTCCCGCAGGCGAGCCGGGTACGCGTGTCTCCCTGGTCGCGGACGCCACACAGGGTGGGTGCCCTCAGCGGAACACGTCGTCCGAGTCCTCCCAGTCGGCCGGTTCGGAAGGTCCGAGCCGCGCCGTGGCCCGGCTGCGCGCCTGGTACATCGCCTCGATCTCCGCCGCGTAATGCCGGACGATCAGGTCCCGGCGCAGCTTCATCGACGGCGTCAGCAGCCCGTTGGCCGGTGCGAACGGCTCGGAGACCACCCGGTAGACCCGGATGGACTCGGCTCGCGAGACCGTGCTGTTGGCGGCGGCGACGGCCCGGTTCAGCTCCTCGCGCAGCGCGTTGTCCTCGCGGACCTCCCGTCCCGGCGTGTCGCCCTGCGGTGCCAGGGCCGCCCGCCAGTGCGCGAGGAACTCCGGGTCCAGGGTGAGCAGCGCGCCCACGCAGGGCCGGTCGTCGCCCACCACCACCGCCTGGTGGACGAGCGGATGCATCCGCAGGCGCTGCTCCAGCGGGGCCGGAGCCACGGTCTTGCCGCCGCTGGTGACGATGACGTCCTTCTTACGGCCCGTGAGGGTCAGATACCCCTCGGAGTCCAGGCGGCCGATGTCGCCGGTGGCCAGCCAGCCGCCGCGCAGCGCGGCCCGGGTCGCGGCCTCGTCGCCCACGTAGCCCTGGAACACCGACGGGCCGCGCACCAGGATCTCCCCGTCGTCGGCCACCTGGATCTCGGTGCCCGGCAGGGGCCGCCCGACGGTCCCGGACTTCTCCCGGCCCAGCGGCTGCATGGTGATCCCGCCGCTGCTCTCCGTCAGCCCGTAGCCGTCGTGCACATAGATGCCGATGCCCTCGTAGAACAGGGAGAGCTCGCGGTCGAGCGACGAGCCGCCGGACGTGGCCCGCACCGCCCGGCCGCCCAGCGCCGCCCGCAGCCGGCGGTACACCGTCCGCTCGTACAGGGCGTGCTGGAGCCGCAGGTCGAAGCCGGGCCCCGGCCCCGTGCCCAGCCGCTGCCGTTCCTCGGCCGTGGCGAAGTCCCGCGCCGTCTGCGCGGCCCGCTCGAACAGGGCCCCGCGACCCGTCTGCTGGGCCGTGCGCAGAAAATTCTTGTAGAGCTTCTCGAAGACGGAGGGCACGCCGTAGAGGTACGTCGGCCGGAACGTGCGCAGCGCCGACGAGATCGCCGCCTCGGTCATCTCCGGCTCATGGGCCATGAGGATCCCGCCGCGCACGCACATCACCTGGATCATGAGCCCGTACACATGGGAGAACGGCAGGAAGGCCAGGACCGACGCCTGCTCGCCCGGCGGCGCCGCCGTGTGCCCCCAGCCCTCGAGCAGCGTGTCGGACGGGTACGCGAGGCCCCGGTGGCTCAGCGCGCAGCCCTGCGGGCGGCCCGTGGTGCCGGAGGTGTAGACGACGGCCGCGGTCGAGTCCGGCAGCACGATCCGGCGCAGCGACTCCACCGTGGTCAGCGACACGAACTCGCCCCGCTGGGCCAGCTGCGCCAGCGCACCGGTGTCCAGCTGCCACACGTGCCCCAGCCGGGGCAGGGCAGCGCACACCGTGCCGACCGTCATGATGCCCTGTACGTCCTCCACCACCACGGCCACACAGCCGGCGTCCCGCAGGATGAACTCGACCTGGTCGCGTGAGGACGACGGATGGATCGGCACCACCTCCGCGCCCACCGTCCACAGCGCGTGCGCCAGCACCGTCCACTCGTACCGGGTGCGCGCCATGACGGCCACCCGGTGGCCGGGCGAGATCCCGGATGCCACCAGACCCTTGGCCACGTCGACCACTTCGTCCCGCAGCTCGACGGCCGTCAGCTCCTCCCAGGCGGTCGACGCGCCGTCCGGGCGGCGGGCGACCACCGCCAGGGTCGGGGTCCGGGCCGCCGTCTCGAAGACGCCGTCGGCCAGCCCGCCGACCAGGGGCGGGAGGGCCGCTGGAGCGAGAGCGAGGTCGCGCATGCGCTGCTCCTGGGGTGTACGGAGAGTGACTCCGCCGACGAGTCCTGTTGTCGGCGGTGCTCGAATGTAGCCCAGGTGCGAGCAGTTGGTGCCGGGAACGGAGAAGTCGTGGCCGATTGATGATCTAGGTGTGTTCGGGGGACTCGGGATACATGACTCATGTGAACCCCGATCCGGAGCCCGAGCGCACCACCGGCCTGGAGCCCGGGGGTGGCGTGCCACCCGGCGAGACGCCGCCCGCGGAGAGCAGCATGCCCGAGGCCGGGCCCCAGGAGACGCACAACCCGACCAAGGGCTGGGCCAAGGCCCCGCTCACCCTGATCATGGTCCTCGTCGTGCTGGTCGCGGCCTTCTTCCTGGTGTACGCCCTGGTGCTGATCCTGTGAGACCCGCTTCCGTGGAACCCGCGGCGCGTCAGGACTGGGTACGGCGCACGCACTCGGTGACGACGTCCCGCAGACTGCCCGTGCGCTCCATGAGCTCACGCTGCACGCGGGCGCCGTTGCCGCGCTCCAGCACGCCGGAGACGGCCTGCTCGGCCCGGGCCAGGTCACCGGTGCCGGCGAGGGCGTCGCCGACGTGTTCGAGGAGCGACCGCAGGACCGTCTCGGCCGGCTCCGGCCGCATCGTGGCGGGATGGAGCAGCTCGCCGTCCAGACCCGAACGGGCGGCCCGCCAGGCGGCCAGCCGCAGCACGCTCACGCTGTGTTCGGCCGGTTCCTCGCCGCGTCGCCACTCGCGCGCGGCGGTCTCCACCAGGCCGCGGACGAGCGTGGCGATGAGCACGGCCGTGTCCGCCTGAAGGCACACGTCGGCGACGCGGATCTCCACGGTCGGGTAGCGCTCGGACAGCCGGGCGTCGAAGTAGACCATCGCCGCGTCCAGGATCACGCCGGTGTCCACCATGTCCGCCACCCGGCGGTGGTAGCGCTCCACCGTCCGGAACAACTCCGTCGGACCGGCCGACGGCCAGCGTCCCCAGACCCGGCTGCGGTAGCTGTGGTAGCCGGTGTCGCGTCCCTGCCAGAACGGGGAGTTGGCGCTGATCGCCGACAGCACGGGCAGCCACGGCCGGATGCGGTCGAGGACCGCGACGCCCTCCTCGTCGGACTCCACCGCCACGTGCACATGGCAGCCGCAGACGAGTTGGTCCCGGGTGCCGACGCCGTACTGCTCCGCCAGCCACTGGTAGCGGTCGTTCACGCTGATCGAGGGGCTCACCGGCAGCGGGGAGGTGGCCAGCGCGGCAACCGTGCAGCCGATCTCACCGGCGTGCCGGGCCGCCTCCTTGCGGCAGCGGACGATCTCCGCGCCGAGGTCCGCCATGTCCGTCTGCGGATGCGTGGCGAACTCCAGCATCTGCCCGTACAGCTCCTTCTCGAACACGTCCTGCGCGGGATCGAGCAGGGAGGCGCGGGCGAGCACGGCCGCCGACAGCGCCTTCGGGTCGCCGCTTTCCGGGTCGACCAGAAGGAGTTCCTCCTCCACACCGACGGTGCGCACGTGGGGCCGCCTTTCGATACGTACCGCGACTGGGCGTCGCAGGTGGTACGACCCCGACTGCCCCTCCGGCGGCCGTCGACACCTGACGGGGCGCGGCGGAGCCGGTCACGTCCCCGTGCGCGCTCTCACCGCGCGGGCGTCAGCCAGACGGTGGCGAGCGGCGGGAGCGTGAGCCGGACGGCCCCGCCCTCCGTCCTGACCGGGCCCGGGCAGATGACGTCGCTGCCGCCGTACCGCAGGGCGTCCGTGTTGAGGATCTCCCGCCAGGCCGGAACCTCTTCGGGGACGGCCAGGTGGTAGTCGTGGCGGACGACGGGGGAGAAGTTCGACACCGCGAGCAGCGGGGCGCCCGCAGCGTCGAAGCGCAGGAACGCGAAGACGTTGTCGTCGGCCGAGTCCACGGCGATCCAGCGGAAGCCGCCCGGATCGGTGTCGCGCTGCCACAGGGCGGGGGTGGCGCGGTAGACGTCGTTGAGGTCCCGTACCAGGTCCTGCACGCCCCGGTGGTCGGCCGCGGCGCAGTGGCCCGGGTCCAGCAGCCACCACTCCGGTCCGTGCTCCACGGACCACTCGGCGCCCTGCGCGAACTCCTGCCCCATGAACAGCAGTTGCTTGCCCGGGTGTGCCCACATGAAGCCAAGATAGGCGCGGACGTTCGCACGCCGCTGCCACCAGTCGCCCGGCATCTTCGACACCAGGGCCTGCTTGCCGTGCACCACCTCGTCGTGGGAGATGGGCAGGAGGTAGTTCTCGCTGTAGGCGTACACCATCGAGAAGGTCATCTCGTGGTGGTGGTACTTGCGGTGCACCGGCTCGTGGCTCATGTACTCCAGCGAGTCGTGCATCCAGCCCATGTTCCACTTCAGCCCGAAGCCGAGCCCGCCGGTGTCGGTGGGCCGTGTCACGCCGCCCCACGCCGTGGACTCCTCCGCGATCGTCACCACTCCGGGCACCCGGCGGTAGACGGTCGCGTTCATCTCCTGGAGGAACACCATCGCGGCCAGATCCTCCCGGCCGCCGTACGCATTGGGCTCCCACTGACCGGGCTCGCGCGAGTAGTCGAGGTAGAGCATGGAGGCGACGGCGTCCACGCGCAGGCCGTCGATGTGGAACTCCTCGCACCAGTACACGGCGTTGGCGACAAGGAAGTTGCGCACCTCGGTGCGGGCGTAGTCGAACTCGTACGTCCCCCAGTCCGGGTGCTCCGCCCGCCGCGCGTCCCCGGGTTCGTACAGGGGGTCCCCGTCGAAGCGGGCCAGCGCCCAGTCGTCCTTGGGGAAGTGGGCGGGTACCCAGTCCATGATCACGCCGATCCCCGCCCGGTGGCAGGCGTCGACGAAGTACCGGAAGTCGTCGGGGGTGCCCAGGCGGGCCGTGGGCGCGTAGAAGCCGGTGACCTGGTAGCCCCAGGAGCCGCCGAAGGGGTGCTCGGCGACCGGCATCAGCTCGACGTGGGTGAAGCCCAGGTCGCCCACGTACGCGGGCAGTTGCTCGGCGAGCTCCCGGTAGGTGAGGCCCGGCCGCCAGGACGGCAGGTGGACCTCGTACACGGAGAACGGCGCCGCGTGCAACGGTGTCCTCGCGCGGCGCGCGAGCCACTCCTCGTCGCCCCACTCGTACTGCGAGGCCGTCACCACGGACGCCGTCGCGGGCGGCACCTCGGTGCGGCGGGCCATCGGGTCGGCCTTCAGGAACCGGTGCCCGTACCGGGAGGTGATCTCGAACTTGTACTTCGCGCCCTCGCCGATGCCGGGCAGGAACAGCTCCCACACCCCGGACGAGCCGAGGGACCGCATCGGGAAGGCCGTCCCGTCCCAGAAGGTGAACTCCCCGGCCACCCGCACCCCGCGTGCGTTCGGCGCCCACACGGTGAACCGGGTGCCGGTGACGCCCTGGTGGGTCATCGGCTCGGCGCCGAGCGCCCGCCACAGCTGCTCGTGCCGTCCCTCGCTGATCAGGTGCAGGTCGAGTTCGCCCAGCGCGGGCAGGAAGCGGTAGGGGTCGTGCACCTCCTGGGTGCCCTCCGCGTACTCCACCAGCAGGGTGTAGGCGGGGATCGCGTCCAGGGGGAGCACGGTGGAGAAGAGGCCGCCCCCCTCGGAGACGAGTCGGTGGCGCTCGCCGTCGAAGAGCACGCTCACGGCACGCGCGAACGGTCTGAGCGCCCGGAAGGCGACCCCGCCCCGCACCGGGTGCGCGCCGAGCAGTGCGTGCGGGTCGTGGTGGGAGCCCGCCAGCAGGCGTTCCAGGTCGGCCGGGTCCAGGGCAGGAGCCGGCAGCGGCCGGCGGCCGGCCGACGTGGGCAGAGAGGTCTCGCGCAGCGCCACGGTTCATCCTCCTCGGACGGCAAGGCGTTCGATCGCCGCCATCGGCACGGGAAGCCAGCCCGGACGGTGCCTGGCCTCGTACAGCACTTCGTAGACCGCCCGGTCCGTCTCATACGCGCGCAGCAGCGCGTGCTTCTTGCGCGGGTCCCATCCGGCCCGGGCCGCGTAGCCCGCGCAGTAGGCCTCCCGGCAGCGCCGGGCCCACTCCGGGCGCCAGGGGCGGCGCTGGCGGGCCGCGTAGTCGAAGGAACGCAGCATGCCCGCGACGTCCCGCACCGGGGACTGGGCGGCGCGCCGTTCGGCGAGCGGACGGGACGGCTCGCCCTCGAAGTCGATGACGAACCACTCGCGGCCCGCCCGCAGCACCTGACCCAGGTGCAGATCGCCGTGGATGCGCTGGGCCGCCGGCCCGGCGTCGCAGTTGGCGAACGCGCGGAAGGCGGTGCGCAGGCCGGGGACGAACGGTCTGAGCGCCGGCACACAGTGCGCGGCGGCCTCCAGCCGGGCCGTCATCGCCGCAGCCGTGCGCTCCATGTCGCCGTGGGTCCCGGCGGGGAAGGCGGACGCCAGGGCGAGATGGATGTCGGCGGTCGCCAGCCCGAGTTCGTACGCCTCCTTGGTGAAGTCCTCACCGGCGGCGAGCGCCCCGAGGGCCAGTGTCCAGCCGTCGGAGGCGTCGCGCAGGTACGGCTGGAGCACGCCGAGGGTCGCCGCCCACGGCTCGGTGGTGCGCAGCCAGGCCACCGGGGCGGGGACGCGGTTGCAGCCCTGTGCGACCAGCGCGTCCGGCACCTCCAGGTCGGGATTGATGCCGGGCTGGATGCGCCGGAAGACCTTCAGGATGAACGCGTCGCCGTAGACCAGCGAGGAGTTGGACTGTTCGGCGTCCAGCAGACGCGGGGCGAGCCCCGCCGGGACGTCCGCGGCGGGGCCGGCCTCGAAGCACAGCGGGCCCGCCGTGCCGGGCCGCCTGAACCGGTCCAGGAGCAGCGCGGCCGAGCGCGGGTCGTGCAGCGCGTCGTAGACCGTGAGCCCGGCCAGCGGACCGTCCTGCACCCGGCCGATGAGGGCCCGGCCCAGCCGCGGCGAGAGCTGCTCGCGCACACCGAGCAGCAGCTGGTAGCAGCCTCCGGGCGGGGAAGTGCCCCCGCCGGGCGCGGGGACGGGCAGGTATCCGGCGTCGACCAGTACGTGCAGACAGCCCGGGAACAGCTCGGTCGCGGACAGCACGGTCAGGTCGGTGACGGGCCGGTCCTTGCCCGCGAACCAGCGCTGCCGGGGCAGCCACTCGCGCAGCAGCCCGCACAGCGAGGACAGGGGCTGATCGGTGCCCGTGCTTCTCGGCTGGAGGATCACCGTCTTCGCCATGGTGACGCGTCCTTTCCTCGGCGGCGCGTTCAGCGTCGTCTGCCGATGCGGGATGCGACTCGGGAGAGCCGGAACCAGTAGAAGCCGTGGCCCGCGAGGGTGAGGAGATAGGGCAGTTCACCGATGGCGGGGAAGCGCACCCCGCCGATGAGCTCCACCGGGTGGCGTCCGTCGTAGGCCCGCAGGTCGAGCTCGGTGGGTTGCGCGAACCGGGAGAAGTTGTGCACGCAGAGGACCAGGTCGTCCTCGTACTCCCTGAGGAAGGCGATCACCGCGGGGTTGGAGGACGGTAGTTC
>NZ_JBSGZV010000095.1:0-12908 GCF_053611185.1 Streptomyces sp. NPDC054834
CTCCTTCACGGAGCGATGAGTGGGAACCGCCGAACGGAGCACGGCGGGGCAGTTGGTGCCCGTCAGGGTCCGGTGACGGACTTGATCGTGTACGGGAAGCTCTCCTGCTGCCAGATCACTGTGAACCGGGAGGTCGGGCGGGTGTCGACCTGGGGTACCCGGCCGTCCGACGTGAGTGTCTTCGTGGTGCCGAAGGTGCCGGAACGGCTGATCAGGCGGGCGCTGGTCTTGGTATAGCTGTACGGGGGCGTCGACTTGGGGACGACCGTGTGGAAGACCAGCATGCCGTCGCCGTCGTCGTCGAGGGCCAGGTCGGGGCGGTCGCCGAGACCCAGGCTGGTGACGGCGCCCCGGGCACCGGCAGCGGACAGGCGGCGGCCGAGCAGCTCGAGTCTGCCGGTGCTGTCGTAGCGGGTCCACACGATCATCGAGTCGCCGTCGAGGTCGGTCGCGAGGGCGTGGTGGAAGCCCACGTTGTCCGTGGAGGCCGAGATGCGCAGGGGAGCCGCCAGGGTGCCGGAGCGGCTCCAGCGGGAGGCCCAGACCTGCGAGCGGGCACCGCCGCCGGAGTGGTAGGTGATGACCGCGTCGCCGTCCCGGTCCATGCCGACCCGCACCATGCCGAAACCGCCGTACGACGCGATCGGCGAGGTGAGCACCTTCGTCGAGGAGACGGACGTCGACGTGATCCGCCTGGCCACGACGTCCGAGGCGCGCGCCCAGGCGACGACGAACTGGCCGTTGCGGTCGACGCCGATGGCCGGCTTCTCCGTCGACCCCGAGCCGAGGGTGATGGGCGCGCCGAGCGTGCCGTCGAGCTTGAGGCGGCGGGCGACCGCGTACCAGCTTCCGTCGCGGATCTCCGTCCAGGCCGCCATCGCGGTGCCGCCCGGGGTCACGGCGACCACCGGGGTCGTCGCGGGTGCCGACGTGGAGAGCTTCTGCAGCGGTCCGACGAGGCTGCCGGAGGCCGAGAGCCGGCGGCCCACGACCTGGCTGTCCTGCTGCCAGACCACCGCCGAGTCGCCGGTGTCGTCGGAGGCGGCCTCCGGCCAGGACGGCGCGGCACCGTCGGGCGACAGGGTGCGGATCGCTGTCACCGTGCCGCTCGCGGTCTTCACTCTGGCCTGGATCCGGTAGTAGCAGCCCGGCGTCGACAGGTCGCAGGCATTCCAGGCAAGTAGGGCGTCGCCCTGCCGGTCGACCGACACCGTGGGGGAATCGTCAGGGGTCCAGCCGGAGGCCGACACGTTCCACGTCGACGTCCACGCCGCCTCGGCGTTCATGGCCATCGTCGCGGTGCCCGCGATCCCGGCCGCCGCGGCGATGGAAACGCCGGCAAGAACACGACGCTTCACCGAACGCCGGTGACGCGCTGCACGCGGACCCATGCTCATCCCCCAGTCCATTCCTCTGACTCGGGCACAGCCGTCACACAGCCTGCCCGCAATACCCAGCGCATCCGCAGGCTCAAACGTCACATGCGGTACGGACGGATGGGAGCGGTCTGGTGGTCTCCGGCAAAAAGGCGCTCGATACGGCCACGCAGAGCGGCGCGCTCGCGCACGCGACGGCACCTCGGTGTGAGGGGCTTGTGTTCGGGCGGGTCAGACGGCAAGCGGACTTGCCGCGCCCTGTGGCGGTGCCCACACCGGCGACCGTCCGTCCGCAGGCCAGAGGCAACGTGCGAGGCTGGAGGGCGAGCTGTCCCGGGGCGCCTCACTCTGCTGCACCGCGACCGGGACTTCGAGTGCGTCGCCGCCGTCACCGGCCAGGCGCTCCAGTGGTACGGCCCCGAAGCCGGCAAATGAACCAGGGCGAGCGCCGACCGTTCCGAGGAAGCCGCGACCGCCGGCCTCGCAGCGTGAGACGGGCCTCACCCAAACCCTGTGCACGCGCGAAGGCGTCCCCCGACTGACGTCCGACCGAGCCCAGTTCAACACCGTGCCCGTCCGAGCACGCGCCATGCCCACCGGTCTTCGTGCCCCGTGCCCACAGCGCGCCCGTAAGAGCGGACAACCACGGTCGACAGCGGTGCGACCCGACCCGAACGACGTACCGGGGTGGCCTGCCCATCCCCTCTCACCTGCGCGAGCATCCCCTGACCTTTGCCATCCCTTGGTAAGATCCGGCCACTTGTGCGAGGGCACGGACCCTCGTAGGGGAGGGAACATCACGTGGGCAGACACGCCCTGAGACGGGGCGGGTTGACCGCCGCCGTCTCCTCACTCGCGGTCGCCGTCGTGGCCGCGTCCGTCGTCGTCCTGTCGGAGGGCGGCGGCTCCGCGGAAGCGGCCGAGGCCGACACCACAGCGATCACACTGGTCGACCCCAGCTCCACCACACCACGCACCGACCGCCCGTACGTCGCGGGCGACACCGGCTTCCTGCACCGGCAGGCCGGCAGGACCGGACTGCTGTGGACCGACTACGCGACCGGCAGGACCGTCACCGTCGAGAACACCGACGGCGTCTACGCCCCGGGCACCGGCTGCACGTACATGGGCTCCGAGTGCCGTAACGCCTGGTACGGCTCGGACAGCGACCTGGTCGCTCTGCCCACCACGGCCAACGACGCGTACGCCACCCTGTGGGATCCGGCGACGGCCACCTCCAAGAAGGTGAGCTGGAACGGCTCCGTCCAGTACGGCCAGGGCTACTACCGGGCCCTCGCCGGCGACACGATCGTCACCACTAACTCCCTGATCGACAAGGTCGACGGGGAGTGGCGCACCCGCAAGGTCACCGGTGACGCGACGAGCGTGGGGAGCGAGGACGTCCTCGCGGCGGACTCCGCCGGTGTGCTCTGGTCGGTCGACACCGGCACGATCGGCTACACCGACGTCGCCTCGGCCGTGAACACCTACGCGTTCACCAGTGCCACCTACGCCTCGCACTATGTGATGAGCGAGGACCGCATCGGCTGGTACCAGGCCGGCACCGCCGAACTGCACCTGAAGTCCCGCACCGACCTCACGGCCGCCGAGCAGGTCGTCACGCTGCCCACCAATCCGGGAACGCTCGACGGCGACCCGGTCCTGGTCGGCGACTGGCTGCTGCTGCCGCTGTCCTCCAGCTCGCTCGGCTCCCAGTTGCTCGCGGTCGACGTCGACGATCCCTCGGTGCAGCAGACCCTGCTGGCGAGCGCCGGCGAGTACACGTTGGCGGCGGGCGACGGCAGCGCGCTGGTCACCGGCGGCACCGACGCCACCGACTGGTGGGTGCGGCGGGTGAGCCAGGCCGAGGACGGCACGCTGAAACTGGAGAAGGTCCAGCAGGCCCCGGCGGTGGAGAACGCCAAGACGGGCATCGCGCTCAGCCGCGGCAGCCTGCGGGTCGCCGAGGACGATCCGAAGGCCACCGCGGACACCACGTCCGTGCGCACCCTCACCACGGACGGTTCCGCCACGCTGACGGCGTCCGAGGCCACCGCGAGCGGCTCGGTCTACGCCGCCCTCTGCCCGTACGAGGGCACCACGTGCTCGGCGCTGTGGGGGAACCTCGACGCCCGGGACGTCTACCTCGACGCGAACGGCGGCACCGACGAGGGCGAGGGCCTCGGCGATGACCGGCTGGTGGAAATCGGCGGTCACGATCTGGACTTCGGCGGCCAGGGCGGCCGAATCGTCGACGTCTCCGACGACTACGCCGTCTTCAACTCCGGCGGCACCACCCCGGCGCAGTACGTCGGCGAGTTCGGCCAGGGCCAGAAACTGAAGCGGTCCGTCCGCGCCGCCGCCCTGAACGGCTCCACCCTGTGGAGCGCCACCACCGTCGGCAAGCTGACGTCGTACAGCATCCCGCAGGAGAAGACGCTCACCACGGTGACCGTCCCCGGCCTGGCCTGCGTGCCGAGCGAACTCCAGGCGGCGGGACGCTGGGTGTACTGGGCCTGCGGGACGGACTCGGCAGGCGTGTACGACACCAAGGCCGGTACGTCGACGGCGGTCACCCCCGGCGACGTGCTTCTCGGCGACGGCTTCACCGTCCGCCACGACCATGACGCGGGCACGCTGGTCCTCACCGAGGCGGCCGCCGGCACCACTCGCACGATCGCCTCCGACCTGGCCGACAAGGGCCTGACCGTGGACCGACGTTACCGCTGGACGGTCGACGAGTACACCGGCCTGGTCGCCTGGTTCGACGACTACGAGCGCACCCACGTCACCACCACGGGCATCGCCCCGTCCGCCGTGACGGCCTTCGAGACGTCGGTCGGCGACTACGTGGCCCCGGGGGTGTCCTTCCAGGGCACCTGGGTGGTGTCCCGCCCGGTCACCTCCTGGTCGCTCACCTTCACCTCGGTCCAGAGCGGCGCGAACGGCAAGGCCACCCGCACTCTCACCGGCGGCGCGACCCCGGACCGGGTGACGGCGACCTGGAACGGCAAGACGGCGAGCGGGAGTTATTTCCCCAACGGCCACTTCACCTGGACCCTGAAGGCAACCGGCCTCGGCACCGCCACGCCGAACACGGTGACCAGCGGCAAGGGCTACCTGCAGCGCGGAGCCGCGGTGCGCCGGGACTTCGTCAGCCCCGAGGGCCCGGACGGCCGCGGCGACCTGCTCACTCTGAACTCCTCGGGCGGGCTGACCTTCCACAGCGGCACGGGGACGGGCAAGTTCGGCGACAAGTACACGGGCACCGGCTGGCCCACGACCATCATGGCGATCCCCTTCGGCGACCTCAGCGGCGATCGCTGCAACGACGTCCTCGTCCGCTACAGCAGCGGCGCGCTGCGGCTGTACAAGCCGGGCTGCGGGGCGGCGGTCAAGCCGTCGACGTCGTACACGACCCTCGGGACCAGCGGCTGGACGCAGTACAACGCGCTCACCTCGCCCGGCGACGTGAGCGGTGACGGACGCCCGGACCTGATCGCGAGGAGCTCGTCCACCGGAGCGGTCTACCTCTACAAGGGGACGAGCGACGGCAAGCTCGCCTCCCGCGTCAAGCTCTACGACAACTGGAAGGGCTACAAGAAGATCGTCGGCACCGGTGACATCACCGGCGACGGCAAGGCCGACCTCCTGGCCCAGGACACGTCCAACAACCTCTACCGCTACAACGGCAAGGGCGACGGCACGTTCGCGGCCCGCGTCAAGGTGCTGTCGAACTGGGGCGGCTCGTACAACGCGGTCGTCGGGGTCGGCGACATCACGGACGATGGCAAGCCGGACCTGGTCTCCCGCGACACCAGTGGCAACGTGTGGCGCAACAGCGGGGACGGAAAGGGCTCCTTTGGTCCGCGGGCGCAGATCGCGAGTAGCTGGAGCGGCTACAAGGTCCTTTCGTAGGCGGTGAGTTTGGTCCTCCAAAGGCGCCCGGAGACTTGATTTCACCGGGCGCCTTTACACTTCCCGCGTTATGCCGGCGCACAGTTGATGCTCCTGGGGTGTCGGGGCTCATGGGCAGATGGGGCGCGGCCACGTTCGTCGACGTCAGTCTGGTCGGGGGGACGCTGCTGCCGATTGTCCCCGCGGCCTCCGTGCACGGAGCGGTCCCCGGCGACTTCAATGGCGACGGCTACCGCAACGCGGTCCTGCGCGCGCCCGGCGCGAACGTGTCCGGCGAGGAGGCCGCGGGCGCCGTCGTCGTCCTGTACGGCTCGGCTTCCGGCCTGTCGGCCACCGACCGCAAGACCATCACACAGAACACCTCCGGGATCCCGGGCACAAGTGAGGCGCATGACGTCACGGACTGCCGGGCTGCTGAATCCAGCCCAGTAGTCTCCGGTTGTCGTCAGCCGTATGACGCCACGGCCGCCATCAGGTACTCGGCGTCCGCCGCGGCCAGCTCCGGCGGCACGACCAGCAGGTCCCGTCGGCCGTGGTCCGGGGCGAGCAGGCACACGGTGTACCGTCGCCGCCAGACGGACTCCCTGCGCAGCCTTACGACGTGGTGGCCGACGAGTATCCGTCCCGGCGAATCCGCCCATTTCTGCGCGTTCACGGTGACGCCGACGATCTTCCCCCACTCTCGCGGCAAGGCGCCGATCAGCGGGGGGAGTTCGGCCAACAGGTCGCGGGAGCGGGGCCACCATGCCCCGTCGACGCGCAGCGACACCGCACCGCGCGGCGCCAGCCGCAGACGGGCCATGGGCAGGGAGGGCGGGGGCTCAAGGACGGCGGCCATCAAGGCACTCCTGACTGGGGGCACGGTCCTGTGGACGTGCCCGGGGTGTCCGCGGCGGACCGCGGGACGAGGGGGCGGCCCGGCGTACGACGTGCCCCCGGTTCCCCACCGTAACTCCGCCCGGCGGGAAAGGAGCCGTCGCCGACGGGCACCCGCGCACATCCCCGAAGCGGCGTCGCGGGCCCCCTCGACACCAGTACGCTGGCCGCACGGCAGCCCGTGACCCCGGCCCTCTCCGCGCAGTACCGCTCCGCGCAACAGAGGCTCTGCGCAAGGCGAAAGCCAGCCTCCTCAGAGGAGATGGGCTATGGGCCCGCATCCCGACCTGTTCGACGAGTGCCGAGTGGTCCGCGTCGGCGGCGAACTGGACCTGATCACCGCGCCGGGCTTCGCTCGGGCTCTGCAGGAGGGCCGTTCCGGCACCGGCCGGCTGTTCCTCATCGTCGACCTGAGCGCCGTGACCTTCCTGGACGGCAGCGTCCTGGACCCGCTGTGCGCAGCGTGGGAGGACTGCCGGAAGCGGCACGGGTGGATGCGCCTCGTGCACACCCTGCCGGGCGCGGTACTCCTGTTGCGGGCCGGCGGTCTCCTGGACCGGTTCCCCCGGTACGCCAGCGCCCGGGACGCCTGGCAGGGCATCCCGGCCGACCGCGCGGAGACGGCCCGCCCCGCATGATGTCCGCCTGGAGTCAGGGGGCCACCGTGCTGTGCGGAGCCCCGGCGGGCGGCAGAACGGGAAGCGGTGACCGGCGACGGCATGGCCGAGGTCCTGCGGTCGCTGCGCGCGGGCTCGGAGGCGGGCAGCGACCCGGCCCCGGCGAGCGCGCGGGCGTTGGGCGCCGAGGGCGTCGCGCTGTCGCTGCTCGTGGATGGCGGCCGGACGGCCGAGCCGGTCTGGTGCCACCCGGAGGTGAGCCCCCGGTTCGAGGAACTCCAGGTCACGGTGGGCGCGGGCCCGGGGCCGGACGCGATCCGTACCGGGGTGCCGGTCCTGGAGCCCGACCTCGACCGCGTACGCCCCGACCGGTGGCCCGTCCTGCTGGAGGCCGCGCGGGAGATGCGCATCCACGGGGTGTGCTGCTTCCCGCTCGGTATCGGACCCATCCGGATGGGCGTACTGACCGTGCTGTGCGGCGCGGACCGGACGATGAGCAGGCAGCAGTCGGCGGACGCCACGGCACCGGCCGCCGCGCTGACCGGCATGTACCTGAACGGGAACCGGCCCGGCGGCCGCGGCAAGGACAGCCACGGGTTCGGTTCCCTGCCGGCTCAGCCGACCGGGCTGAACCGCCCGGCCGTGCACCGGGCCACGGGACTGATCAGCGTCCAGCTCGGCTTGCCGCTGGAGGAGGCCCTCCTGTGTCTGCGGGCCTACGCGTACAGCGGTGAGCGTCCCCTCGGGGAAGTGGCGACCGACCTGGTCGCCCGCATGCTCCGTTTCGACGACGATACGAACGGGCCGTATTCGCCCGACGGTGGAAGGAATGATCGCCATGGCCCGGGAACGACGTCTGGCCGAGATCTTCGTGGAGGTCGCGGACTCCCTCGTCGAGGACTTCGACGTCATCGATCTGCTGCAACGGCTTTCGACGCGCTGCGTGGAGCTCCTGGACGTCTCGGCGGCCGGGATCCTGCTCGTGGACGCGCACGGCGAACTACAGATCCTCGCCGCCTCCGACGAGCGCGCACGCGTCCTCGAACTGTTCGCGCTCCAGCACGACCAGGGTCCCTGCGTGGAGTCCTACCGCACCGGAAAGGCCCGGGCGAACATCGACCTGAGCCGCCCGGAGACGACGCGGGACTGGCCCCGCTTCGCCGCACGGGCCCGGGATGCGGGGTACGCGGTCACACACGCGCTGCCACTGCGCCTGCGCAACCGGGTCGTCGGCGCGCTCAGTCTCTTCCAGGAGACACCTCGCCGCCTCGGCGACGACGACATCGCACTCGCCCAGGCACTGGCCGACGTGGCCACCATCGCGATCCTCCAACAGCGCACCCTGGAACAGTCACACGTCGAGAACCGCCAGCTGGAGACCGCCCTGACCAACCGCGTCATGGTGGAACAGGTCAAGGGCGTGCTGGCCGAGCGCTGGCACACCTCGGTGGACGACGCCTTCGCCGCGTTCCGCTCCTACGCGCGCGCCCACCAGCTGCGTCTGTCGGACCTCGCCGCCCGGATCGTCTCGGGCGGCTTTGACACCGTGGTCATCCCGGCGCCCGAGCAGCCCGGTGGCCGCGGAGCCGGCTGACCCGCGGCGGATCACGGCACCGCGTGCCGCACGACGCGGCCCCACATCGACATGTACTGCCGCCACAGCGGCCCGGTCACGTACGGGACGCCGTACTTCTCGCACAGGCGGCGCACCCGGGGGGCGATCTCGGCGTAGCGGTTGCTGGGCAGGTCAGGGAAGAGATGGTGCTCGATCTGGTGGCCGAGGTTGCCGGACAGCACGTGGAGCACGAAGCCGCCCCCGAAGTCCGCCGAGCCCTGGATCTGGCGCAGATACCACTGGCCGCGGCTCTCGCCGTCGATGTCGTCCTCGGTGAAGGTTCGTACGTCGGAAGGGAAGTGGCCGCAGAAGATGACCGTGTGCGCCCAGATGTTGCGCAGGCCGTTGGCGGTGAGGTTGCCGAGCAGGCAGGGCAGCGCGGAGGGGCCCGCGAGCAGCGGGAAGAGAACGTAGTCCTTGGCGGACTGGCGCACCGCCTTGCGGCCCAGGTTCGCGATCTCGCCCAGGAAGGACCGCACGCTCTTGCGCCCGGCGACGACCGAGTCCGCCTCCAGGTCGTACAGAGCGATGCCCCACTCGAAGACGGGTGCGAGCAGGGCGGCGTACAGCGGCTGGAGCAGGTGGACCGGGCGCCAGGGCTGCTCGGGGCTCATGCGCAGGATGGTGTAGCCGAGGTCGCGGTCTCGGCCCACGACGTTGGTGTACGTGTGGTGCAGGTGGTTGTGGGTGCGCTTCCAGGCGTCGGCGGGGCTGGCGAAGTCCCACTCCCAGGTCGTCGAGTGGATCGCCGGGTCGCCCATCCAGTCCCACTGGCCGTGCAGGACGTTGTGGCCCAGCTCCATGTTCTCCAGGATCTTGGCGACGGTGAGCATCGCCGTGCCCGCGCACCAGGCCGGCGGCAGCAGCGAGACGGCGAGCGCGAGACGCCCGCCCGCCTCCAGCCCGCGCTGGACGGCGATCACCGTGCGGATGTAGCGGGCGTCGTCGGCCCCTCGCGTCGCGATGACTTCGGACCGGAGCCGGTCGAGCTCCTCTCCCAGCTCCTCGGTACGGTCAACAGGCTTCAGGGGAAGGACAGCTGCCGTCACGGGAGCTCCTCGGGAGGTCCTAGACGTCGAGGACGAGCGAGCCTGTGGCTCCGTTGACACAGGTCTGGATCAACTCGCCGGGTTCACCGTGCACTTGGCCGGTACGCAGATCGCGGACCCGCCCGTCGACGAGCGGGACGAGGCAGCCGAAGCAGATCCCGCGGCGGCACCCGTACGGCATCGGCACGCCCGCCGACTCGCCGGTCTCCAACAGGGGAACGGACGCGGGCGACTCGGCCGCCACGCCACTGCGCCCGAACCGCACCCGGCCACCGGACTCGCCGGCGGCGGGTGCGGGCGGCACCGCCGGGCGGAAACTCTCCACGTGCAACCGCTCCTGCGCCCCGTTCCTCCGCGCCATGTGCTCGCGCACGATGTCGAGCAGGCCCGCCGGACCGCAGGCCCAGGTCTCGCGGTCCCGCCGGTCCGGGCAGAGTGCGCCGATGTCCCGGACGGTGAGCCGGCCGGCGGTGCGCGTGTACCGCAGATGCAGGCGCAGCCACGGCACCCGGGCTGCCAGACCGGCGAGTTCGGCGTGGAACAGACACGCGTCCGGGCCGGGCGCACTGTGCAGAAGTACGACATCCGGGCCCGGCCCCGAGCGGCCGGCGAGCGTGCGCAGCATCCCCATCACCGGGGTGATGCCGCTGCCGGCCGTCACGAACAACATCCGGGCGGGCGGCGGGTCCGGCAGCACGAACTCCCCCTGTGCGGGCCTCAGTCGCAGGACGGTGCCGGGCGGAGCGTGGTGCACCAGGTACGGCGACACCTTCCCGCGCGGGTCCGCCTTGACCGTGATCGTCACATCGCCGCCCGGCGCGTCCGGAGCCGACGTGAGCGAGTACGTACGCCAGTGCCATACGCCGTCCAGCTCCACACCGACCGGGACGTACTGTCCGGACCGGTAGCCTGCCCACCCTCGCCCCGGCCGGATCACCAGTGTGGATGCGTCCGCCGTCTCGGGCCGCACGGCGGTCACCACGCCCGCCGGATGCCGCGCGGACAGCAGGGGATCGACGAGACCGAGGTAGTCGTCCGGCGAAAGCGGAGTGGTCAGCCAGCCCAGACCGGCGAGGACCCGGCCGGGAAGAGCCGGGGGCCTCAGCGAAAGAGGAAACCAGAACGGAAGCGCGAAGGCAGGCATGCACAGGCCCTTCCGAGGGACGCCGGGACGGGATCACGACAGAGAACCACGCCGGGGTTCCGGTCCCGGGGCACAGGGAAGCGATCCCGCCAGCGGTCCCTCCGCTCCCACCTGGCAGGACGCACGCGGCCGGAACGGGCATCGGCGCCGGTGCGGGCCGTGGACTGGAAAGACGGCGAGGACGGGTGCGGGAGCGGAATCAGCCCCGAACGACCGGATCGAACCGGGCACTCCACGCACACGCACGGTGGAAATGCCGCAGTCCAGACAGCCGCATCCGGTTACCGAACACCCGGCGCGGCGCCCGAGAGTCAGCGGGCCTCATGAATGAGGTGTCCAGAATGTCCACTGCGATGTCGATGTCGGCGCCGCTGTGGCCGGCCATGGTCTGTGGGCGGGAGCGCGCCGCGCCGGAGGACAGCGCGGGCTGCTACCGTCCCGCGCCAAGGGCCCGCTTCACCGGCAGGGCTTGCACTCGCCAAGACCCCCCGAAATAAACATCCGCCCCAGCCGAGCCGGCCCCTGGCGGAACGCGTCGTACGCTTCGGCGGCTGCCCTACGCCCAGCAGCCGTTGACCGTGGCGGCTAGGCCGTCCAGGGCGTCCTTGATGGCGCCGGGAGCGGCTGTGGAGCCGTTCTCGATGTAGGAGAAGACCTTCCAGCGGCCGTCCTTGGCCTTCGTCAGTCCGCTGAGCCCGAGGGCGCCGGTAAGGGTGCCTGTCTTGGCCTTGACCTTGCCGACGGCGCACTGTGAGTGCGCGGTGTCGAAGCGGCCCCATTCGGGCCCGAGAGTGCTGCCCGCCTCACCCGCCACGGGCAGTCCGTCCACGACGTACTTCAGGGTGTTGCTGTGGCGCGGGTCGGCGGCGACGTCGAGGATGTCGGCGAGGGTCCGCGCCGGGATGCGGTTGGCGCGCGAGAGGCCGCTGCCGTCGTGGATCACGAAGTGGTCCAGGGACACGCCGTAGCGGGTGAGCACCGTACGTACGGCCGCCGTGCCGCCCTCGAAGGTGGCCGGGCGGCCGGAGGCGAGCGCGGTCATCCTCAGCAGCGTCTCGGCGACGTCGTTGTCACTCACCTTGAGCATGTGCTTCACGATGACGGACATCTGGTCGGACTGATGCCGGGCCACGGGAACGTTTCCGGTGCCGGCGGCGCCGCGGGTGACCTGCCCGGTGACGCTGACGCCCTGCTGGGTGAGGAACTGCGCGAAGGATTGTCCGGCGTCCAGGGCGGTGTCCGTGACCTTGCGGCCGTCCACCACCAAGGCCCGCACCGGGGCAATGGTGTCCGGGTAGTAGCCGGTGTTCCAGCCCGTGGCGAGCGTGGGCTTGGGGAAGAGGCTGTCGTCGACCCGGACCTTCACCGAGGTGAGACCCGCGTTGCGCAGCCCCGCGGCCGCCGTCTTGGCGAGCGCGGCGAGGTCGCCGGTGGTCAGCGTGCGGTCCCCTCCCCCGACCAGGGTGAGGGTCCCGCCACCGTAGACGACCTTCGTCGTGAACCGGTGGTCGGGGCCGAGGACCGTCAATGCGGCGGCGGCTGTGGCGAGTTTGGTGTTGGAGGCGGGCATCAGAGCGGTGGTCGCATTGTGACCCCAGACGGTTTTGCCGGACTCGGCGTCGATGACGACACCGCTGAACGTGTTGCCCAGCCGAGTGTCCTGAGCGCGTCCGTTGAGGTTCCTTGCGATCTTCTGCTCGGCGGAATCGAGTGCGGCGGCCTTGGCCACGGGCTTGTCCGCGGCGAACGCCGACGGGCCGGCCAGGATCGACCCGGCGACGGGGGCGGTCAGTGCGACAAGGGTCGCTCGGCGGAGCGACGGACTGGGAGTTCTGGTCTTGCGGTGCCGTCCACTCGCGTGGGCCACGGAGAGGGATCTGAGCATGCGAGAACCTCGGTGCGCTGCGGGGACGGGATGTGTGCTGTGGATCTTGGAAGCGAAATTAACGACGAGGTTTTAGCTTGTGGTGGCTGTTCGGTAAAGAAATCACCAGGTGGCCTCGGCCTCGATGCGTTCCAGCGCCATCCGCGCCCCTGGTGCACAGCGGAAAACAGGGCCACAGCTGAGAGTGCCCTCGCTCCCCTGCCGGGGAGGGAGGGCACTTTTATGTGGTCGCCGTGCGAGCGGGAACTGTCGAGAGCGGCGTTCGGGTTATTGCACGTCCACGAAGTCGCCGGTTGCCGTTACGGCCGGGGTGGTGGAGGTACCTGCGGAGTTCCAGCGCCAGTAACCGTCTTCGGAGGCGGGGGCCGTGGTCGTCAGGGTGCCGGTGCTGGAGGTGTACACGGTCTTGATGGTGGTGTAGGTCGTAG
>NZ_JBSGZV010000096.1:0-11572 GCF_053611185.1 Streptomyces sp. NPDC054834
CCCAGAGATCTCTGGGCGCCCCCATCCTCGTACCGCTCGGGAAATCGTCAGCCGTCCTCCCGCCGCACCGACAGCAGGTCCTCCAGCTGCTCCTCCCGGGCCTGCGCGGCCACGAACAGCAGCTCGTCGCCCGGCTCCAGGGAGTCCTCCTTGGACGGCGTGAGGACGCGGTTGCCGCGGATGATGGTGACCAGGGAGGTGTCCTGCGGCCACTCGACATCGCCGACCTGGGTGCCGGCCAGGGCCGACTCCTCGGGCAGGGTGAGCTCGACGAGGTTGGCGTCACCGTGGCTGAAGCGGAGCAGCCGGACCAGGTCGCCGACGCTCACCGCCTCCTCGACCAGGGCGGACATCAGGCGCGGGGTGGAGACGGCGACGTCGACGCCCCAGGACTCGTTGAACAGCCACTCGTTCTTGGGGTTGTTCACCCGGGCCACGACGCGCGGAACGCCGTACTCCGTCTTCGCGAGCAGCGACACGACCAGGTTGACCTTGTCGTCGCCGGTCGCGGCGATGACGACGTTGCAGCGCTGGAGCGCCGCCTCGTCCAGGGACGTGATCTCACACGCGTCGGCGAGCAGCCACTCCGCCTGTGGCACCCGCTCCACCGAGATGGCGGTCGGGGCCTTGTCGATCAGCAGGACCTCGTGGCCGTTCTCCAGCAGCTCGCCCGCGATCGAGCGGCCGACCGCGCCGGCACCGGCAATGGCGACCCTCATCAGTGACCGCCCTCCTCTTCCGGGCCCTCGGCGAACGCCGCCTCGACCTTCTCGACGTCGTCCGACCGCATCATCACGTGCACCAGGTCGCCCTCCTGGAGCACCGTCTGCGAGGTGGGCAGGATGGCCTCGCCCAGACGGGTCAGGAACGCCACGCGGACGCCCGTCTCCTCCTGCATCTTGCTGATCTTGTGCCCGACCCACTTCGGCGAGGCGTGCACCTCGGCGAGCTGCACCCCGCCGGTGGGGTCGCGCCACAGCGGCTCCGCGCCCGAGGGCAGCAGGCGGCGCAGCATCTGGTCGGCGGTCCAGCGGACCGTGGCCACGGTGGGGATGCCCAGGCGCTGGTAGACCTCCGCGCGGCGGGGATCGTAGATGCGGGCCGCCACGTTCTCCACGCCGAACATCTCGCGGGCCACCCGCGCGGAGATGATGTTCGAGTTGTCACCGCTGGAGACCGCGGCGAATGCGCCGGCCTCCTCGATGCCTGCCTCGCGCAGGGTGTCCTGGTCGAATCCGACCCCGGTGACCCGGCGCCCGCCGAATCCCGGGCCGAGCCGGCGGAAGGCGGTGGGGTCCTGGTCGATCACGGCGACCGTATGGCCCTGTTGCTCCAGGGTCTGGGCAAGAGCGGAGCCCACTCTCCCGCAGCCCATGATGACGATGTGCACGGTTCTACTCCGCACTCCTCGCTAGGCCGCTGACTTGCGTGAACGTCGTGCTCATATCCTTCTCTCGGGCTCGCCGGGCAACGGGTGGGGGACCCGTTCCGGGTCCGCCGGGCAACATCATGCCGGGGATTCCCGCCGGTGATCCCCCGTGGGTACCGATCGCGGCTCTCCAGTGCCCGCATCCACGGTAGCCGCAGGCACCGGCAGCCGGACCCTCGGCAAAAACAGCCAAAGATTTGACCCAAGGAACGGCCAAGTGGCCGCTCACCGCCGCGTGATGCTGCGCACGCTCCACAGCGTCAGGATTCCGAGGCCGGCGACGGCGGTCACGGCGCCGATCAGCTCTGCGGTCGCGGGCATCGAACCTCCGAGGGGCGGCGACATGCGGGGTTTGCCATCTAGGCATGGTGGGCAGCCGGACCACGGAATCCGCAGTTCCAACCGTCTGTGAGTTCACTCGTCGGGAATAACCGAGACGGCGGGTGGGCGACAGCCAGTTCGAAGGCTTACGATCCTCTCTCGTGTCCAAACTGACCGACGTGCCCAAACGGATCCTGATCGGGCGCGCACTGCGCAGTGACCGGCTGGGCGAAACACTCCTGCCGAAGCGCATCGCACTCCCCGTCTTCGCCTCCGACCCGCTGTCCTCCGTGGCGTACGCCCCCGGCGAGGTGCTGCTGGTCCTCTCCATCGCGGGCGTGTCGGCGTACCACTTCAGCCCCTGGATCGCGGTCGCGGTCGTCGTGCTGATGTTCACCGTGGTCGCCTCCTACCGCCAGAACGTGCACGCCTACCCCAGCGGCGGCGGCGACTATGAGGTGGCCACCACCAACCTCGGTCCCAAGGCCGGGCTCACCGTCGCCAGCGCGCTGCTCGTCGACTACGTCCTGACCGTCGCCGTCTCCATCGCCTCCGGCATCGAGAACCTGGGCTCCGCGGTCCCCTTCGTCGTCGAGCACAAGGTGTTCTGCGCGACCGCCGTGATCGTGCTGCTCACCCTGATGAACCTGCGCGGCGTGAAGGAGTCCGGCAAGCTCTTCGCGATCCCGACGTACGTCTTCGTCGGCGGCGTCTTCATCATGGTCGCGTGGGGCGCCTTCCGCGGCCTGGTCCTCGGGGACACCATGCGGGCGCCCACGGCCGACTACCACATCAAGGCCGAGCACCAGGGCCTGGCGGGCTTCGCCCTCGTCTTCCTGCTGCTGCGCGCCTTCTCCTCCGGCTGTGCCGCGCTCACCGGCGTCGAGGCGATCTCCAACGGCGTTCCGGCCTTCCGCAAGCCCAAGTCGAAGAACGCGGCGACCACGCTGGCGATGATGGGTCTGCTGGCGGTCACCATGTTCTGCGGCATCATCGCCCTGGCCATGGCCACCAAGGTCCGCATGGCCGAGAACCCGGCCACCGACCTGCTCCACAACGGCGTCGCCCTCGGCGCCGGCTACGTCCAGAACCCGGTGATCTCCCAGGTCGCCGAGGCGGTGTTCGGCAAGGGCAGCTTCCTGTTCGTCGTGCTCGCCGCCGCCACCGCCCTGGTGCTGTTCCTGGCCGCGAACACGGCGTACAACGGCTTCCCCCTACTCGGCTCGATCCTCGCCCAGGACCGCTACCTCCCGCGCCAGCTGCACACCCGCGGCGACCGCCTGGCCTTCTCCAACGGCATCGTGCTCCTCGCGGGCACGGCGGCCTTGCTCGTCGTCATCTACGGCGCCGACTCCACCCGCCTGATCCAGCTGTACATCGTCGGCGTGTTCGTGTCCTTCACGCTCAGCCAGACCGGCATGGTCCGGCACTGGAACCGCCATCTCGCCACCGAGCAGGACCAGGCCACGCGCCGCCACATGGTGCGCTCCCGCGCGATCAACGCCTTCGGTGCCTTCTTCACCGGCCTGGTGCTGGTCGTCGTCCTCGTCACGAAGTTCACGCACGGAGCCTGGGTGGCACTCCTGGGCATGTGCATCTTCTACGCGACGATGACCGCGATCCGTAAGCACTACGACCGGGTCTCCGAGGAGATCGCGGCCCCCGAGAGCCCGAGCGACGACAGCGTACGGCCGTCCCGGGTGCACTCGGTCGTCCTGATCTCCAAGATCCACCGCCCCGCCCTGCGCGCCCTGGCCTACGCCAAGCTGATGCGCTCGGACACCCTGGAGGCGCTCACCGTCAACGTCGACCCGGCGGAGACGAAGGCGCTGCGCGAGGAGTGGGAGCGGCGCGGCATCGACGTACCGCTGAAGGTGCTGGACTCGCCCTACCGCGAGATCACCCGCCCGATCATCGAGTACGTCAAGGGCCTGCGGAAGGAGTCGCCGCGCGACGCCGTCTCGGTGATCATCCCCGAGTACGTGGTCGGCCACTGGTACGAGCACCTGCTGCACAACCAGAGCGCGCTGCGCCTCAAGGGCCGCCTGCTGTTCACGCCGGGCATCATGGTGACCTCGGTGCCGTACCAGCTGGCCTCCTCCGAGGCGGCGCGGAACCGGGCCCGCAGGCGGCAGGAGTGGAACGCGCCGGGTGCGGTGCGCCGCGGTCCGGCCGAGCAGCGGGCGCACGCGGAGAAGCAGCCCAGCGCGAGGGACTGACGCGGGCGCCGGGGAACGGGCGGCGGCACGTAGACTGGTGGGCTGTTGTCAGGCCCCCGTCGCGGGCCGCCCCGTCCCTCCCCGATCTGGAGTCACCCCACCATGCAGGCAGAACCGAAGAAGTCGCTGGTGGGGGAGGAGTACGAGGTCGAGATCGGCCCCGTCGCCCACGGCGGTCACTGCATCGCCCGCACAGCCGAGGGGCAGGTGCTGTTCGTCCGGCACGCGCTGCCCGGCGAGCGCGTCGTGGCCCGGGTGACGGAGGGCGAGGAGGGCGCCCGCTTCCTCCGCGCGGACGCCGTCGAGGTCCTCGAGGCCTCCAAGGACCGCATCGACGCCCCCTGCCCCTACGCCGGCCCCGGCCGCTGCGGCGGCTGCGACTGGCAGCACGCCAAGCCGGGCGCCCAGCGCCGCCTCAAGGGCGAGGTGATCGCCGAACAGCTCCAGCGGCTGGCCGGCCTCACGCCGGAGGAGGCCGGCTGGGACGGCACCGTCGTGCCCGCCGAGGGCGACAAGCTGCCCGCCGGCGAGGTGCCGCAGTGGCGGACGCGGGTGCAGTACGCGGTGGCCCCCGACGGCCACGCCGGTCTGCGGCGCCACCGCTCGCACGAGGTCGAGCGGATCGACCACTGCATGATCGCCGCGGCGGGCGTCAGCGAGCTGGGCATCGAGAAGCGCGACTGGACCGGCATGGACGTGGTCGAGGCGATCGCGGCGACCGGCTCGCAGGACCGCCAGGTGGTCCTCACTCCGCGCCCCGGCGCCCGCCTCCCGCTGGTCGAACTCGACAAGCCCGTCTCGGTCCTCCGGGTCGACGAGAGGTCCGGCGGCGTCCACCGCGTCCACGGCCGCCCCTTCGTCCGTGAACGCGCGGACGGCCGTACCCACCGTGTCGGAGGCGGCGGCTTCTGGCAGGTCCACCCCATGGCCGCGGACACGCTGGTCACGGCGGTCATGCAGGGCCTGCTGCCCCGCAAGGGCGAGATGGCCCTCGACCTCTACTGCGGCGTCGGGCTCTTCGCCGGCGCCCTCGCCGACCGCCTCGGCGAGGCCGGCGCGGTCCTCGGCATCGAGTCCGGCAAGCGCGCGGTCGAGGACGCCCGCCACAACCTCGCCGACTTCCCCCGCGTCCGCATCGAACAGGGCAAGGTCGAGTCCGTCCTGCCCCGCACCGGCATCACCGAGGTCGACCTCATCGTCCTCGACCCCCCGCGCGCGGGCGCCGGCCGCGCGACGGTGGCCCATCTGGCCTCGCTGGGCGCCCGGAGGATCGCCTACGTGGCCTGCGATCCCGCCGCGCTGGCCCGGGACATCGCGTACTTCCGCGAGGGTGGATACCGGGTGCGGACGCTGCGGGCGTTCGATCTGTTTCCGATGACGTCGCACGTGGAGTGCGTGGCGATCCTGGAGCCCGCCCAAAAGGGGCTTTGACCTGCGGATCCTTCTGGATTCCTCATGCGTGGCCGGGTGTGCTCGACCTGTTCCGCAAAGTCCACCGCGTGGAGAGTGTCGCAGGCTCCCGTCACGTGTCTCACCTGCGGCTTCGCGCAGCGGGGCGCGGGTGGGGAGCGCTCTGCCTCGACTTCGTGGGGGCGGTTGGGGAACGTCTTGACGCTCGTTCGACGCTGATTCTGGCGCCCGCGACGAGCTGCTGGCCGGGGCGGTCCTGGCCGGATCCGACCCGACGTCGCGGGCGCCCTCTGCCGTAATGCTCAGGATTCCCGGGGTAGTTGCTGAAGGAATTGCTGGAAGGTGTGGACCTCGCTGCCGGCCAGAGGGGCGCCGTGAGCGAAGCCGACTGCTTGGAGGTCCTGGGGTATGCGGGCCAGGCTGCCGGGTCGCAGGTGGGGATCGGCGGCGAGTGCGGCGGGGCCGATGGCGAGTTTGCCGCGGTTGAAGGCTGCGTCTCCCATGAGGATGGTCCGGCTCGGTTCGTGCATCAGCACGATGTGGCCGGGCGAGTGGCCCGGGGTGTGGATGACGCGTAGCCCGTCGCTGCCATCCACGATGTCTCCGTCGGAGACGGTGCCGTCGGCGGTCGTGGGGGCCCAGTGGAGTTTGGGCAGGCGGTCGATGAGGCGGCCGATGACACCGGAGCGTCCTTGGGCCGGGACGCGTCCGGCTTCCAGCCAAGCGCGGTCGGCGTCGTGGATGAGGATGTGCGCGCCGGTGTGGCGGCGGAGTTCTGCGGCGCCTTGTACGTGGTCGGGGTGGGCGTGGGTGAGGATGACGCGGCGGATGTCGTAGGGCTTGCGGCCCAGGTCGGCGACCGTGTGGAGAAGTACGCCGGGGGCTTTGGACCATCCGACGTCGACGAGGGTGAGGCCGTCGTCGCCCTCGATGAGGAAGGCGTTGTCGCGCTTGCTGGTGGCGATCCGGGTGACGCCGGGAGCGAGCTGGCTGTGCATGAGAGTCCCTTGAATCGTGGAGCCTGCAAGTTCAGAGGGGAGAGAACCTTGCTGGGGGCGGTAGCGACACCGCTCCCGGCAAACAGGCTCAATGGCCGCGTGCGGCCGGGCCGGGTATGTAGCCTTCGCGGGCGAGTTTGGGCAGGATGCCGCCGTGGGCGAGGATGTCGAGGACCAAGGGTGGTAGCGCGCCTCCGTTCAGCCGGGTTCCGGACTTGGTGTTCTCGGCCCAGCCGTTGGCGAAGTCGAGGCGCGCGGTGTCGCCGTCGGTGAACGCCTCGGTGGCGCCGGGGACGGTCAGGGCGGGCAGGCCGTGGTTGATGCAGTTGCGCAGGAACAGGGAGTTGAACTCCTCCGCGATCAGCGCGGCGATGCCCAGCTCACGGAACAGCGCGGCGACGGGACGGGACGAGCCGAGGCCGAAGTTGCGGCCCGCCACAACGATGTCGCCCACCTCGGCCTCGTCGGTCCATCCTGGGCGCAGCTCGTAGAAAATGTGCTTCGCGGCTTCGCGCACGGGCAGTTTCATGGCGAATGCGGGGTACATGGCGTCAGTGGTGACGGAGTCGCCGACTACCCAGACGCGTCCGGTGATGAGGGTGTCCATCAGCTGAGTTCCCCTCGCGGGTCGGTGACGTGGCCGGTGAGGGCGGAGGCGGCGACGGTGGCGGGGGAGGCCATGTAGATCTCCGCCTCGGGGCTGCCCATGCGGCCGGTGAAGTTGCGGGTGGAGGAGGTCAGGCAGACCTCGCCGGGGGCCAGCAGGCCCATGTGGTAGCCGAAGCATGCGCCGCAGGTGGAGTTGGTGACCACCGCGCCGGCATCGGCGAGGTCTTGCAGGTAGCCGGCGCGCATGGCGTCCTTGTAGACCTCCTGGGAGGCCGGGGTGATCAGCAGACGTACTCCCGGCGCCACTTGGCGGCCACGCACGATGTCGGCGGCGATCTTGAGGTCTTCGAGTTGTCCGTTGGCGCAGGATCCGATGAAGCACTGGTTGACCGGGCGCTTCTCGATCGCTGATATCGGCAGCGAGTTGTGGCTGACGGTGCCGGGGCGGGCGACGTAGGGCTCCAGCGACGAGAGGTCCACGCTGCGTACGGCGGCGTAGTTGGCGTCAGGGTCTGGGTCGGCCGCTGTGTAGGAGCCGGGGGGTGCTCCGTGGGCGGCGAGGAAGTCGCGGGCGAGGTCGTCGATGGGGAAGGTGGAGAAGTCGGCGGAGATCTCGGCGCCTTGGGTGGCGATGGTGCGCCGGTCGTTCATGGGGATGGAAGCGAGGCCCGGTCCGCCGTATTCGAGGCTGTGGTTGGTGGCGTCGCCGTAGGTTCCTGCGATGTACAGGAAGATGTCCTTCCCGGAGACGGCGTCGGGCTTGGTGCCGGTGAATTCGTAACGGATGGTGGGCGCGGCCTGGAACCAGGTCTTGCCGGTGCAAAGGATCGAGTACACCTCCGCCGGGCCGAGACCGCGGGCGGCGGTGTTGTAGGCGCCTGCGGCGCAGGTGTGGGAGTCGGTGCAGGCGAGGATCTCGCCGGGGCGGGCGAGGCCGTTCTCGGCGATGACCTGGTGGCAGATGCCGTGGCGGCCGACGTCGTAGAACTTCTCTATGCGGAAGTCGCGGGCGAAGGCGCGGGCGTGGGTGCCGCCTATGGCGTCGTGCACGTTGGGGGCGGGGACGGCGTGGTCCATGATGACCGCGACCTTGTCGGGGTCGTTGATCTTCAGGGGTTGGATCCAGCTGGTGGCGAACTGCAGGTCGATCATCACGGTCATGTCGACGTCGCAGACCACCGTGTCACCGGCGCCCACCTTCTTCAGGCCGGCTTTGCGGGCGAGGATCTTCTCCATCATGGTCATGCCCATCAGGCACCGTCCTTGGTGTGGTCGCGGTAGCGCTCGCCGATCGCGGACCACTCGCGCAGCCCGACGAGTTCGAACAGGCCCTGCGGGCCGGGTGTGGCTTCGGGCATGGTGCCGCCAAGGCGGCCCAGGGCCTCCAGCCCATGGAGTACGTAGGGGGCGAGCAGGGCTCCGGGGTGGATGGCGATCCGGAAGCCGAGTTCGGCGAGCCGGTCGGGTGCGGTGTCGGGGGTGAGGCCGCCCTGCACCATGTTGATCAGCAGTGGGGCGTCCACCTCGGCGGCGATCTTCTCGATCTCCCCGATGTTCTGCGGAGCTTCGACGAAGAGGACGTCGGCGCCCGCGGCCGCGTAACGGCCCGCGCGGTCGATCGCCTCGTCGATGCCCAGTGGCCCGCGGGCGTCCGTACGGGCGATGATCACCAGGTCGTCGTCGGTGCGTGCTTGGAGGGCGGCGTCCAGCTTCTCGGTGAATTCCTTGGGCGAGACGAGCTCCTTGTCGGGCAGGTGGCCGCACCTTTTCGGGAATGCCTGGTCCTCCAGGTGGAGGGCGGCTACCCCGGCCTTCTCGTATTCGCGCACGGTGCGCGCGACGTTCATCGGTGCGCCGTAGCCGGTGTCGGCGTCGGCGATGAGCGGGATGCCGTCGAGTGCGGTGACCACGATGCGGGCCCGGTCGGTCATCTCGCTCTGGGTGAGCAGCCCGATGTCGGGCAGGCCGAACCCGGCGACGGACACCCCTGCGCCGCTGAGGTAGGCGGCGCTGAAACCGGTGCGGGCCACGAGGTGGGCGGAGAGGCCGTCGAACACGCCCGGGGCGGTGATCAGCCTGTTCTGGGTGAGCAGTGAGCGCAGCCGGCCACGCGCGGTGGGCGTCGCCGAGGTGGAACTTCCCTGTGGAGACGGTGTCACGAGGACTCCTCGCAGTTCGTGATGGGTCAGTCGAGGACGCCGCGCGCGGGGGCGGCGAGCAGGTCGACCAGGCGGCGGAGATCCGGCTGGTCTTCGAGGTCGAGGACGATGTGTTCGATCTCGGCGGCCCTGTCGGCATCGATGACGCCAGCGGCCAGCGCCCGGTACTTGTCCCGGATCTCGACGTTCGTGAGCGGATCGTCCGGGCCGCCATGGGGCTGGTTGAGGGCCTGGGTGACGACCGAGCCACCGCGCAGCGTGATCGTGAGGCGGGTGTTGTAGCCGCGCTGGGTCCAGCTGGGATCCTGCGGCTCGTCAACCTGCTTCACCTCGGTGCGGCCGATCAGCTGCCAGACGTCGTCGGCGTCGATCCGGGCCGGCGTGAACTGCTCCGGGCGCACGTGGCCGTCCAGGAGGGCCACGGCGGTGGCGTAGGCGATGTTCATCTGGGCGCCGATGGTGGTCAGGGGGCGTTCCGGGGGCCACCACCCGTGGTGGTAGATCGCGTCGGGTACCTCGATGCGGAGGGATTCGATGTCGTCGGCACCGAGCGTGCGGCCGTCGGTCAGCGCGAGGGCGGCGTCGATGGCGGGGTGGAGCCCGCCCATCGCCGCATGGATCTTCACCGTGATCTGCTCGGTGTTCCATTCCTCGCCCAGGCCCTTGGTGATCTGGGTGGCGTCGGGGTCGTGGCCTTCACCGAAGGTGGACAGGAACCCGCCGTAGGGGCGCTCGAAGACCTTCTTGATGCCGGTGTAGCCGGCCTGGGCGAGTCCGGCGGCGTAGAAGCCGTTGCGCGAGGCCAGGCCGTGGTGCATCCGCTTCGACATCGCCTCGTACTGCGCGGCCATCAGGCCGGCGGACTGCGTGGCGGCCAGGCCGAGCGCGTCCTCGAACGCGGCGGCGTCCAGGCCGCGCATCGCCCCGGATGCGGCGGCGGCAGCGTGCGTGCCGAAAACCGAACCGGAGTGCCAGCCACGGGAAAGCATTTCCGAACCGTGCAGAGCCAGGCCCACCCGGGTGCCGGTCTCGAAGCCGAGGACCGTCGCCCGGAGGAACTGCGCGCCCGTGACCGACGGCAGTTGTGACGCGGTGGACAGCAGCGCGGGCAGGACCAGGGAAGTGCTGTGCAGCGGGGCGGCCGGGTAGTAGTCGTCCAGCTCGAAGCCCTGAATGAACGTGCCGTTCAGAACCGCGGCTGCCGGGCCGCTGGTGGTGCGACCCCAGCCGATCACCGGGACTTCCCCGGCGCCCTCCAGGTCCAGGACCGCCTCCACAGCGGTGCGCGACCACGGCAGCTGGGCGCCGATCAGCGCGCAGGCCACGCCGTCGAGCACCAGGTGTGCGGCCCGCTCCCGCACCGAGGCGGGGATCTGCTTCAGCGAGGTGGCGGTCAGCCAAGTGGCCAGCTGCCCCGTGGGGCCGCTCGGGTCGGTGGGCTGCCGGGTGGTCGTTGGCGTCGGTGCGGACACCGCGCTCACCTCCAATGTCGTGGCCCGGATCGGGCGGCAAGAGCGGTCCGGCCTCTCGCGACCGGCTCCGATTACAATTTATAACATCTAGTTTTAGAGGGTGGGTGGGTAGCATGGGCGGGTGGCTCTCAAGCGAACCTGTCTCCCCCGTACCGCCGAAGCTGTGGCTCTGGCGGAGCTCCGCGACGCGATCGTCCGCGGTGACCTGGCCCCTGGCGCGCCGATCCGTCAGAGTGCGGCTGCCGAAGAGCTGGGGCTGAGCGTCATCCCGGTCCGCGAGGCCCTCAAGACGCTGGCGGGGGAGGGGATCGTGACGTACGTCCCGCAGCGCGGTTACACCGTCACCGAGCTGAGCCCGCAGAGTGTGGACGGCATCTTCCGGATCAGGGAGCTCCTGGAGGCGGAGGCCGAGGCGAACGCCGCGGCCCGGATGCGGCCCGAGGACATAGCCGCGATGCGCGCTGCTCTGGAGGCCCAGCGTGCCGCCGTCGCCAGGGTCGATGTGCAGGGAGTGATCACCCACAACCGGAATTTCCACTTCGCACTGCTCGACCGCTGCGACAACGAATGGATGCTGCGCTTCGTCCGGCAACTGTGGGAGGCCCTGGAGCCGCACCGCGCCCTGTCCTACCGTCGCGGAGCCGCCTCCGGCGACCTCGCGCGGATCGAGGCGATCCTCACCGAGCACGACGACATCGTCACCGCTTTCGAGGACGGCGACCGGGTTCTCGCACTGCGCCTGCTGGCCGAGCACCGCACGCAGGGGCGCTCCGACTTCCACCGGCTGCTCATTTCACCCGAGGGCCGGTAGGGCGCTCGCCGTGCTCTTACCGGGTCGCCACCGAGGAGCGCAGGAACCGGGGGTCTCCAACTGCTGGCCCTCGAAGTCGAGTGAGTGAGCGTGACCATGTATGAGTGAGTGTCGTTGTCAGAGTGTGAATCTGACGGAGTGGGC
>NZ_JBSGZV010000097.1:0-11026 GCF_053611185.1 Streptomyces sp. NPDC054834
CCGCTACGAACGAAAGGCTGAACACTTCCTGGCCTTCACCGCCATCGCATGCAGCCTCATCTGCTACCGCAGACTCGCCAAATGAGACGACGTCTTAGGGTCTATCCGGTTGGTGAGCGGTCGGGTGCCGGTCTGCACCAGGACGGTGATCCCGGTGTCGGTCTCCTCCACGCGATAGAGCAGACGGCTTTGGGCGCGAGGCGTCTCGCCGAGGTCGTCAGGGAGTAGCCGCATCAGGGTGCGGTGCATGGCGTTGGCGTCACCGAGGTCCGTGAGGGCTGCCCGGTTGCGGGTGTTGAGACGGAGCTGGGTCAGCCAGGCTGTGGCTGTAGTGGTGGGTGCCGTGGGAGTGGTCATGCAGTGGCCTCCAGTCCCTGGGCAGTGGCGAGGGCGTTGATCCAGTCGGTGCCGAGGCCGGCGCAGAGGTCGGCGGGCAGGGTAAGGGTGGTGACGTACTCGGTGCGGACCCCCCGGCCGTTGACCGGGCACGGGGCCGACCGACGGCCCGCAGGGGAGAAGCCCACTGACGACCGGGCCTCTGACGGTACCCGGGACGTCAGGTGTGGGCGACCCTGCCCGCCCGGGCCAGCCAGCCCCCACCACCATGACCAGCTCCCGCCACCCGCGCCACTTGACCACCACGCCGGCGAGCAGCAGCCACACACGGACACGGCGAATCCCCGCGCCACCCACGCCTGGCGGCCGGGCGTCAGCCCCTCACCAGGCGCCAGCCGCAGGCACCCTCCCGCGGGCCTGCCACAGCGCCCGGTGCAGCCGGGCTGGATGCGGCCCGGCCGGCCGATGTCCCGGCGGCACGCCCGGTCGGCACGGCTTGGACTCCCGACCACTTGAGACGAGTTGAGGGAGTCGGTCGTATGGGCAGGGTGGTCGGCATGGCAGACGTTGAGGAGCGGGACGCTGCGCGGGCGCTGGCCGCGCAGGCCCGGAACGTGGCGTGGGCGGCGGACGGCACGCCCTGGCACCGGTTCTTACGCGCGATCAGCGGCGGCAGATGGGGCCGCCAGCCCACCGGCTGGACCGTCATCCGGCTGGATGCGCCCTGGCAGGACACTCCCTCCTCGGAGCGGCCCGGCTGGAGGGAACGAGCGGCGAACCTCGCCGGCGACGTCGCCTTCGCCGTCGACTACACCGTCTGCACCACCTGCCGACTCGGGTGGGTCGAGTGGCCCTACACCATGGAGAAGTACCAGCGATGCGGGCTGGCCACCGCGGGCCTGGAAGCGCTGCGCCTCGAGCATCCCGGCCTGTCCTGGCACACCCTGGGCGGCCACTTCCAGGACTCCCGCCCCTTCTGGGCTGCTGCCGGCGCGGGTGTGCCAGGGAGCTATCAGCAGCGCGAGACCTGCCCGCACGTGCCCGAGGGATGAGCCCGGCCAGGCGCCGGCAGGGCGGCGGCCGCCTCGAACAGAGTCGAAACGGCTCTGCTTGGGCGAGTTCTCAGGCGCGACGGAGCCCCGCTGGATGACCGGGGTCCCTTGTCATGCCGCTGATAGGGACGACTTCCCGTGCATCCAGCGCAGCGGTGCGGCCGGCGGATCGTCCCAATAGGGCTGGAAGCATGGCCTTCCAGGATGTGTGCCCTCCTGCGCGCGACGTCGGCAGGTGCCCTCCCGCTTGTTGCAGGAGACGCACAACAAGCCTTCTCCGAACTAACTGCATTCGCTGAGTCGGCCGTCCGAGTCCCGTGTCCAGCGAACTGTCGCGGCATCAGTGAAGGAGAAGACGACTGGGCTGACGTGGACTCCCGTGGTGGCCAGGTCATCGCGCGCTCTAGATGCATCAGCCAGCCCGAGGGATCTGACCTCGTTGTCCGTCATCGGCTGGATCTGCTTGCCTTTGGCGACGATCATGCCGTACCGGGTTGCGGTGTTTTCAAGGTCGCGGGGAATCTCGACCTCATAGATCGGTTCGTCACTGTTGTTCTCGATCACGTAGGCATAACCCTCGCGGATCCAGGCGGCCCCCAGTCTCACCGACTCTTGCCACGTTGCGTAGCCGTGAACCAGTCGAGCCTGACCTCGTCGTTCAAGGTTTTTCTGTTTGCGGTCCCGGGCGACCTCGTTCCGGAGGAGAACGAAGCCGGTGAAGAAGGCAGCGACTGTGCCAATGGCTGCACCGGCCATGGACCATGCGCCGATCCAATCGGTCACCAAGGGGGTCGTGCTCACGGGAAGCGGGATAGGCCGTTGCGTGGGTGCCATAGTGCCACCGTAGAGAGCCCACCCTCTGGAGACAGGCAGGCACCTCGCGGAGCCGCCCGGGCAGCGTAAACGTTAACGGGTTCTTCCTTCGTCCGGCCCGGGGTGGATTTTTTTCAATCTGCTTGCGACTTCGGCTGTTTAGGCTCCGAAGTAACTTCCATGAACGGCAACTTGAGAGACGTACGAACAGATGTAAAAGTCCGCTCGTTAATCAATTTCAACTTTCCATCAGGTGACCTTCGCCATAGCTTCCCCGAGCCGTCCCGAAACTCCAGCTCTGGCGGCGGATCGTCTGATCTGGTCTCCCGGGTTGCGGACGCTGAAAACACCCACATGCTGACGGTGGCGGAGGCAATCCGTGAGGATTTGCTAGAGGGCGGTCGCACATCCAGGGTCGTAGTCGACTTCGGAAGTAGCTCCGAAAGGTTCTCCTCCCTCATTCCCGGTACGCGGACAGTTACTTCGTAGACCGGAGCATCGCTAGCATTACTGATGCGAATCACACGCTCCTGCTTGCCGGCATTCTCCTTGATTCCGATCCACGCTCCCACAAGGCTGGCTTGGCCACGCTCCTTGTCATGCACGCTGCGCCGATAGGAGATAGCTGCGATTGAGACGGACGTACTTGTCACCACGGCTCCGACCCAGGTTGGCACGTTGCCCCAATCCAGCCCCAACCATCCAGTTGCCATGCGAGGGTCCTTTCGTAAAGGTTGCCTTCACTGTGATACGCCGAGCAGGAAAACAGGTCCCGCCAGTAGCAGTTTGCCATAGGAGGACTTGAATACCTCTTGCTTGTCGGAGGCTCGCCGAACATGCAGGCATCATGCGTCGAACCCAAACGCTACGACTGATCGTCATCATCCAGATACCGAATGCGTCGATTACATCGTGCCGCGTCATGTGTGTCCGACGAGTTGTCAAACACAGGTATCCCGAGATCGACAGCCCGACGGGGACGGTTCTGTTCCGAATTAAACTGGGTGAGTTTGTCCTCGGCGCCAGCGAGACTGACTTGAAGCCCCTCGATCTCGCCGAGCCAGCCCTCACGCTCGGCTTCGGCGATACGGGCGATGAGGTTATCGCGGATATCGACCAGCCTTGCTCGCTGGGCCGGATCTGGTCGGAGGAGCGAGCATCTGACACAAGCGTGCTCGTGGATGCACGAGGTTCCGAACGCCCTGGCGCAGGTTCCGAGGGAGACCTTACGTTTCTCGAAGTGCGCGAGGAAAGCGTCCCATTCCTCATTCGTCGGCGTTCGGTATTCCTCGCTTGGGCGGAGTGACCGCCTACGGGCGATGAATGCGCGGTGGGCTTCGATGGCGTCCGCTGGGTAGATGGCGTTGTAACCCATCGTGGTGTTGATGTCGGAGTGGCCTGCGAGAACCTGCGCGATGTGGGGTGGCAGGCCGCTGCGGATGGCGTCAGTGATGAAGATCCTTCGGAAGTCGTGAGGAGCGAAGTCGAGGGGCTGGCCCGCGGAGTCGGTGAGCCCGGTTCGCTCCAGGACCTCATTGAGACCGTCGCGGATCATTTGGCGGGACACCGGTGTCCGCTGGCCTCCGTACGTCCATTGGAACAGCAGCGGCATCGGGGGGTTCCAGATCTTCTCCGCGACGTCGTAGTTGGGCAGCATCGGGATCGCGCCCGTTCGAGGATCACGCACGCGGGCAATGATCGTGCTGAGGACATCGGCCAGCTACTGACGAGAAGAAGCCGTTCCTCGTCGGTTTTCGAGGGAGCGACCTGGAGCAGAGGCACGACCTCACCGCTGGTGGGCAGCTTGTACTGGATCAAGGCGTGATGGCTGGCCTCCAGCATCTCCTCGATCCGGACGCCGGTGTGCTGCAGAAACTCGATCGTGGCCCAGGCCCAGAACGCCCGCTCCTCGAGCAGCCCCAAATGGATGCGTCGGCCGGACTCGTCGTAGGCCCGGAACGGAGTCGACGAGTCCTTCTTTTGGCGCGTGTAGGTTCGGCCCCTGAACGTGAACTGACCGCCGAGTGGAGCGGCCTGCAGGGCATCCATCCCCTCCCGGGCCTCCGTCCAGTTCGCTCTGGCAGCGCGGACAACGGTGGACAGGGCGGGCAGTCGTTCGCGGGTGCGCTGGTCCATCTTCGCCTTGCGGCGCTTCTGGTGCTTGGAGGTACTGGCATCGGCGGCGCTGACCGGGCAGGGAGCAACCCACGGGCCCCAGCGTTCTGGTTCCTCGACGGCCCAGTGGGCCAGGTCGAGATATAGAGCTCGGACTCCGATCATGAGGCTGCCGTAGTTGGCGCGCTCCGACACTTCCTCGTGCACTGTGCCATCGGGCAGCCGACGGCGCGTGACCTTCGTCCGGCTCACCTGCTTCCATGCGCTCACGACCTCGGCCGGCAGCCGGAGTGTGTCGATGCCGGGCTGGATACGTTCAATCTGCAACCAGAAGTTCCTCACGAGCGTCCGGGACGCGTCCTCCAAGGACGTGTAGTCCATGGTGGGCTGGCGTTCCTTGAGGTACTCGACCAGCAGGTCCCGGATCGGCTTGGACTGTGGCCGGTAGCGGTCGACGAGCTGCTCGACCGAGACCTGGCCGGACGTTCGGTGCAGCAGCCTCAGTGACACAGGCGCGTCGGACGGCAGATGACCCAGGTCCTTCAGCCAGGAGTAGAACAGACTTTGTCCGCCCGACGTGGCCCGCAGTGCTCGATGCACCTCCATGTACTCAATGGCGTCTCCGACATTGATGTCTGCCAGACCCCCGCCCTTGGCGATGACCAGCTTGACCAGCACGTTCTTGGCGAGAATGCCGAGGTGAGAGGACCACGCTTCTGGGCCCACCAACTCCTGAAGGCGAGCAAATCCCTCAGGGTCACGGTACTGGCAGATGATGGCACGCAGATTGGTCGAGGTCCGGGTGAGCTGCCAGCGAAGCGACGGACGGAGCACATCGGCGCAGACCAGGGCGAACAAGCCGGTGTTCAGGATGCCGTTCGCATTCGCCGCGTCGTAGCCGACCCAGCTGGCGTTGAGCTTGTTCCACTGTGCCCCGGTCGAGGTTGCGGCCGCAGTTGCGTTCCATCGTTGTTGCCAGGTGGCGCCCGGCTGATCCAGGAGCCAGCGGAGGATGAGCGTTGCGCCCCGGCGCCGGTAGAAGTGGGTGGACTCGCTCGCGGCCCGTAGCGGGGGTTGGTTCAGCCGGGCCACGACCTCCTCATAGGACTGGCTGGTAGCTGGCCAGGCGTCTTCGTAGGGCCGCGGCGGGAAGCGCTTCTTGGCGGCCCGCAGGGCTTCGCCGGCGAGTGGCTGTGCATCTCGGATGGCGGCCGGAGTGCGCAAGGTCGCAATGCTCGTCACCATGAGTTCCCGAAGAGAGTCTTCAGCGAGTCGGAGTTGTAGCCGGGGGCCGGTGGCGCGGGCGGACGCTCACGCTGCTCTGCCCGGCGTGCATGATGAGCGCGGACGCGTTCGAACACCTCGTCCTGGCTGGCCGGAAGGTAGAGCTGTGTGGTCGTCAGATGCGCATGACCGAGGACCCATTGGACGTCAGTCAGAGGCATGTTGGGGTCGCGGGCCAGTCGGTAGGACGCGGTGTGGCGTAGATCGTGGAGCGTCCAGTTCGCCCCGAGGAGCTCGTTGGCCCGGTTGAACATCGCACGCGCCGCGTCGTAGTTCAGCGGACGCCAGGGCCGCCTCAGGGTCCACCACAACGGCAGGTTCTTGCCCCGCGGGATGCCGTCTCGCCTTGTTTCCTCCTGATAGAGGCGCAGCCAGACGAAGGCGTCGGTTGAGCAAGGAAGCTGCTGGTAGGCGCGTGTTCCCTTTCGGGTCACGCCGACCAACTGCTGTCCCGGGAGGGCATCGCACTGCCGGCTGGATAGCAGTTCCTCGGCGCGGGCCCCGTTGGAAACCCAGAAGGCTAGGAGAGCACGATCTCGGTTGTGCCGGAGCGCGGCGAACAGCGCGTTGAACATCTCGTCCGGGATGCGGCGAGGCGCTCGTTTCGGGATGGTCGGCCGGTAGCGGCCTGTCCGCTCTTGGTCAAAGGGCCGGTCAGGCTTGTGGTGGGCGTTCACGCGGCTGCTGCGACGCGAGCGGTCAAGTGGAAAAGGGTTGATGATCGGCCCGGTGCCCTCGTCCCGGTGGAAGTCGTAGAACGTGCGGAGCACGGTTTCGCAGTGCGCGCGCGTCCTCGCGGCGTACTGAGGGCCGGGTGAGACCTCGCCCGTGATGGCGTTCGGCGTACCGGGGATCTTCTTGCGCGTCGTCCGCGGCCTCGGCGCCGTCTCTTCGGAGTGGCCCGCCTCCCGGTGTCTCCAGTGCAGGCGCTGCGGCTTGTTCGCGATCTGCATCCACCGAATGAAGTCCCGCGCATCTGTGCGCGTTGCCCGGCTCCACTCGATGTCGAGAGCCCACAGGAAACGCCACCAGCGCAGCAGGTCCATGCCGTATGAGCGGACCGTGGAGGCAGGTTTGTCCTCTGCCTGCAGCTCGGCGAAGAAGACCCGGACGGGATCGACGACAACGCCATCCTGGGCGAGTAACTGGTACGGCGCCCACTGATCACCGGTCTCCTGCAGCCTGCCTAACTCGGGCAGGACGAACGCTGCCAAGTCCCGCTCGGGGACATCACTTTGAAGCATCCCGAGAAGCTAACGGAAAACCCTTCTGACCTGCAAGAACTCACGAGTTAGTTCGGTTAACGGGCCGCGGACAAGGCCAGTGTGATGGTCGTGGTCGATCGCGTAGGCGGGGGCGCTGCAAGTGGCGCACGTGCCGTCCTGGATGTCGTGCAGCCGCCACCCGGCGTACCAGATGGGGATGCGCTCCTCCGGCCACCGCTCGGGCAAGGGACCGATCCAGGGCCGGGGTAGATATCGCGGCGCCACCCAGCCCCCGCACCTGTGCTCCGGCGGAACATGCACGGCCGCTATCGGCGGACCCAGCTCCTCGTCCTGCCAGTACAGCAGATAGTCGCGGCGGCGGTGACGATGGCAAAAGCCCTGACCTCGGGTGGGGCTCCATAGGTGGTAGCCGGCTGAGCCGTCCAACGGTCGCCGGGCGTACCGCTGATCCCGTATGCCGAGGTCGTCCGGCGCGCAGGGTTCTTTCCCAGCGCGTCGGCGAACAGCAGCGTCGACGATCGCAACCAGGTGGGCGGGAGCGTCTGCTCGTGAGGATCGTGTGGCTTGCGCATGGTGACCTCCAGGGCGGCATGTCGTTCCCGACGGTCATGCTGACGTATCGGACTGGCACCGCCCTTGAGGGGAAAGCCCGAGGGAATCAACCGACGGCGCCTCGTGCCGCCCTCTGTCAGCAAGCAGCTCGACAGCCCGCTCCCTGGTCACCCTGCTCAGGCGCGCATATGGGAAGTCCGGCCCCCATTTCGGTTCCCAGCCTGGCGCGTTTCGGTACAAATGCAGCAGCGAGTGAATGCCGCGCCGTACGGCCTCTTTGTGAGCCGGCCGTCTGACGGAGCTGAGCGTTGCCAACTGATCAAGAATGCGCTGCAGCAGATCGGCGTATACAGCCGCGCGACCGGGTCCCCAGGTGAAAATCGTGCGGATCTGCTCATCCGTGAATCCACCGGCTCTCAACGCGCTGACCACCTCACCCGTGGGCTCAGGCCAACCGTCCCCAGCCACGAGAGCAAGCGCCTCCTCACCGTCGAGGCAATCGCGCAGGAACCGGATCTGATCGCGCACCGTGTCATCTCTCATACGCCGCATCATCGTGCCCGCTGCGGGCTCGCGTGGGTCGAACGGGCCTATGCCCTATGGCTGGCTCCCGAGCAGCTCAGCGAAGAACCGGCGAAGCATCGCTGGAGCACTGTTCAGGCCCAGCTCGTACCCACCGAATCGATACACCTCGTACCCCTTGAGCCGCAGCGCCCGGTCTTCGGCGACCATCTTCGCGTACAGCCGCGGGGACGCCTCGTCTCCCTCGGCGTAGTGGTGTTTCCCGTCCACTTCCACCACGACGCGGGCTCCGTGCGGGAGCAGTAGGAGGAAGTCCATGCGTTCGCGGCCGAGGGCGCTGTCCTTGTTGCCGCGCTCTTTGCGCGTTTTCGGGTCCATGTGCAGGTACACCTGCGGCAGCAGCGCCGGGTGACTGGCTCCGGTCTCGCTGATGGGGTACAGCTCGCAGTAGGTGCGGAACACCCTCTGCTCGGGCGAGAGCCACTTTGGCCGCTCGGGATCGCTATGCAGTGACGCCCACAGCCGCTTGTAGAGGGCACGACCGACCTCGTTGTCCGGCATGTCCGCGGGGAGGGACTCCCGGGCCCGCCACCAGCTGATCATCTCGCCCCAGGTCAGGCCGGATGCGCTGAGCGGCTGGCTGTACACGAGGCAGAACTGCTCGTTCTTCACTATCAGGACGTCGTTGTTGATGGCGTCGCCGAGCACGAACTCCGGTTTCGGCCCGTCCGCGGCGAAGATCAGGTTCTTCATGACGCCGGGCACGCCGGCGCCGATCGTGCGGGCAGCGAACACTGGTGTGCCGCTGATGCTGTCCACTTCGATGAGCTCGTAGCCGTCGTGCGCCAGCGTCTCGTTGAAGAATGCATGGAGGCGCTCGACTTCGGCGGTATCGGTGCGCACCGCCGGGTGCAACATCTCGGCCAGAAACCGCAGGAGCGCTTCGTCGCCGTCAGCCAGGCCGAACCGCTCGTCGTGCCAAATCCAGTCGTCTTCCCAGTCTGCGGGATTGTTGATGCAGTGCTGCCAGATGTCCCGGGCGGCATTGGCGAACCGGGAGTCGTGGCTGGGCAGGTTGTCGAGGTCGTACAGGCGGCTGAGGAACTGCACCTCGTCGAGCGTCCCGCCCCACCATGCGCCCGCCAGACCGTCGCGAAGCCGACGGCGAGTGACGTCGGTGATGCGGCGCGTTTGGTCGCGGCTCTGCCGCAGATGGGGGTGGTACTCGCCTAAGTGATCCAGGACGGGACCGAACACGCCGTTGACGTAGCTCCGGCGTGCGGCGTAGCTGTCGCTCATCCCCTGGTCTTTCCAGTAGCTCTTGAAGCTCTTGAAGTCCCGGAAGGGCAGGTTGAGGGCGACCCCGAGACGCTTCAGCACGGCGGGCAGGGTCCTGAGGAGTACTGCGATCTCCTGGTCGTCGAGAGTCTCGCCTCCGCCCGTGCCGAACGCTTCAAGGTCGACCATGGCAAGCCGGGTCAGCTCGTAGGCCGCGTCCAAGTCGGTCATGTCGTCCAACGAGGTGCTCCGAAGCCGCTCGACCAGGCTGGTATCCAGGCAGGTCCTCGTGTAGCTGAACGGTTCCGCGCCGATCTGCCGGGCAACAAGGAAGCGATGCTTGGTCACGTCCTGATTATCTCGTCGCACCGCCTGCGAGGACCCGATCCCCGACCAGCTGCCCCTCTTCGGCACCCGAGCGTCAATCGCCGCGCGCCGGGATGGATTCAGTTGATGGCCTCTCCGGCCGCTGCTGTTTCCGGGCCGACCACCTTGCTGAGAATCAGGTCACGGACGGGTGGCGGCACCACCCGTGGGATCTGAAGGACGTGCCACTGGCAGCCGGGCACCAGACCGTCCAGCAACACGAACATCTGGCACTGGAACAGCAGCATCAGTGCCGAGAACGCGCCCTTCGACGGCGCCCAGCGGCGATCCCGCAAAGTCTCGGTGACGGAGACCCCGGACGGCAGCAGCCTGCCGTGCAGCCACTCCTCTACGGCCTCGCCGAGCTGCCCGGCGTCCAGCTCGCGCTCCACCCGCTGGCACAGATCCAGAGCCCACTCCCGCACCTGGGCCGCAGTGCGCCAGCCGGCCGCGAGGTCTTTCAGTGACGCCGTGTCCGCCAACGCCCGCAGGAGATCACGGGCGTCGCCGTCGGGGATGAAGGTCAGTGACCCGTCGTCCGCGATGATTCTGGCCGCGGCCTCCGGGACGTCCTCCTCGGTGGTCTCGACGAGCGAGGCAAACGGATTGGCCGGCATGCCCGGGCTCATGGCGCGCAGCAGGGCTCCGATGTCCTGCAGGGGGACGGAGCCGCCGAGGGTCGCGGTCACGGCGGTCAGCGTGGCGTCTTGCGGTGTGAGCCGCGGCGCTTCGGCGTTGTGGTCCAACTCCACGAGTTCGGCGGGGAGTTTACCGAGGATGCGGGCGATGCGCTCATCGATGCGGCGTGCACGGGCCGGGACAAGGGTCACGGTCTGGCCGCTGTCGGGAAGCTGGTGGGAGAGGCGGTCCAGCCGCTCGTCTAGGTCCAGGCCGTCGTCCGCGCCGTCACCCTCATCGGGAAGAGTGGCGGTGTCAACGGCGGCACGGAAGGCGGCGCGGACCGTCGCCTCCGGTACCGGGAGCCCGTCGGTGAACAGCAGCAGCGCCAGGTCCGTCGGCCGCTTGCCGCGCCCGGACATACGGCCGAGAGCCACGACCAGGTCGAAGCTCTCGGGCGGCGGCGTGGACGTGCTGCCGCGGCCCTGGCCGAGGCCTCCGCCTGGGATGTTCCCCGGCAGGAGTCCGGCCCGCCGCCAGCCGGCGAGCTGCTTGGCGGTGATGGTGAGGTCGTGACGCGCCGCGTGATCGATGAGCTGCTGGTCGGCCGCGCTGGGGCCGTCGCTGGAAGACATGGCGCGAAGGTAGCGGCGCCCGCACCGGTCGCGGACCGGTTTTAGACGTCGTCTCATTTGGTGTGCTGGGTAGTCTGCACCGTGTGGTGATGGTTGAGCGCATGGTGCCGGACGAGCTGTGGGAACTGTTCCAGCGGGTGGTACCACCTGCTCCGACACGGCCGCAGGGCGGAGGCCGGCGCCGGTACGGGGACCGCGAGGTCCTCGCGGCGATCATCTTCGTGGCCAC
>NZ_JBSGZV010000098.1:0-10660 GCF_053611185.1 Streptomyces sp. NPDC054834
GTTCAGGACACTGACCGCGGCGGAGCGGCCCGCCTCCTGTGCTGTCAGGAGGCCGTCGTTCACCGCCTCGGTCACCGCGAACAGCATCTGTTCGTGCACGTACGCCAGCGCCGCCGCGGGCAGCGGTGAGCTGAAGGCGCCCTCGTCCATGCCGCGCTGGAGCAGTTCGGCGCAGGACTCGCGGACCGGGGCGAGGCGGTCGCGGATGCCCTGCACGGTGACCGTGCGCTGGGCCAGCGCGACCAGCAGGCGGTAGCGGTCGGCGATCTCCCAGACGGCGAGCACGGACCGGGCCACCGCCTCCGCCGGGTCGTCGACTCCCTCCCGGCCCGCCGCGTGGGCGGCGGCCAGCGACTCCACCGCGCCGTCGACGAGCGTGCCGATCAGCGCCTCGCGGCTCGGGAAGTGCCCGTACACCGTCCGCCGTACGACCCCCGCGGCGCGCGCGATCTGGTCCATGGAGGCGTCGGGGTCGCGCAGCAGCTCGGCGAGGGCGACGTCGAGGATGCGGCGCCGGTTGGCGTCGGCGCGGCTGGTGTTACCCGTGGTCATGGCAGCCATTCTGCCCTCCCTCCGCAGAGTTGCACAGCACTGTGCAACGACGTACATTGCACATGGTTGTGCAATTGCACGCCGCTGTGCAAGTCCCGTGCTGCGAGGAAGGCGACCCCTGCCCATGCGACTCGTCATGACCGAACCGGTCGAAAGGATGGACCGGCCTTACGCCCGGCGCTGGTGGGCACTGCTCGTGCTCTGCCTGAGCCTGCTGATCATCGTGATGGCCAACACCGCCCTCACGGTCGCGGCACCGGACATGACCAGCGACCTCGGCCTGTCCGGCGCCGACCTCCAGTGGGTGATCGACGGCTACACCGTCCCGTATGCCGCGCTGATGCTGCTGCTCGGCGCGATCGGCGACAAGTACAGCCGCCGGGGAGCGCTCCTCCTCGGACTCGTCGTGTTCGGCTGCGGTGCGGTCTCCGGCTACCTCGCCGACAGCCCCACGGCCGTCATCACCGCCCGTGCCGTGATGGGCGTCGGCGCCGCGCTGATCATGCCCGCCACCCTCTCCCTGCTCGCCGCGACCTTCCCGCGCGCCGAACGGGCCAAGGCCATCACCCTGTGGACCGCGACGGCGGGGCTCGCCATCGCCGCCGGGCCGGTGGTCGCGGGCGCGCTGCTGAAGGACCACGGCTGGTCGTCCACGTTCCTGATCAACGTGCCCGTCGCCGTCGTCGCGATCGTCGGCGCCCTCGTCCTCGTACCGCCGTCCAAGGCCGGTCACCACGGCCGGATCGACTACGTCGGCGGACTGCTGTCGGTGATCTGGACCGGCTCGCTGATCTACATGATCATCGAGGGTCCGCACTTCGGCTGGGGCGTCAAGGCGGTGACGGCCGCGGTGGTCGCCGGCGTGGGTCTGCTCGCCTTCGTCGCCTGGGAGCTGCGCCACCCCCGCCCGATCCTCGACGTACGCCGCTTCGCGCACCGCCGGTTCGCGGGCTCCAACCTCGCCGTGGCCCTCTTCTTCCTGGCCGTCTTCGGCGCCTTCTACTACCTCACCCAGCACCTTCAGTTCGTCCTCGGCTACGACGCCCTCGGCACCGGCGTACGCATGCTGCCGCTCGCCGGTGCCGTGTTCGCCGGCTCGGCGCTCACCGGCTGGCTGACCCCGCGCGTCGGCATGAAGTGGACGGTCACCGCAGGCATGGTCGGCGGCACGGCGGCGCTGGCGCTGCTGACGCGGGTGGACGCGTCCTCGACGTACGGTGACTTCGTCGCGCCCCTGATCATCCTCGGCCTGGCCATCGGTCTCGCGCTCTCGCCCTGCACGGACGCGATCATGGGTGCCTTCCCGGAGTCGGAGCTGGGCGTCGGCGGCGCGGTGAACGACACCTCCCTCGAACTCGGCGGCTCGCTCGGCATCGCGATCCTCGGCTCGCTGCTGTCCACCTCGTACGCCGACCACCTCACCGACGCCACCACGGGCAGCAAGCCCCCGGCGAGCGCCCTGGACACCGCGCAGGACTCGGTCGGCGCCGGGTACGCGGTCGCCCAGGGCATCGGAGACAAGGCCCGGCAGGCCGCCGCGCAGGCCGCGCAGGCCGGCGACCCGCAGCAAGCCGCCCAGCTCAAGCAGCAGGCCGCCCAGCTCACCTCCGGCGCACGGCAGATGGCCGACGCGGTCGGGTCCTCCTTCTCCGACGCCGTCGCCCACACCAGCCTGGTCGGCGCGGTGATCCTGGGCGTCGGCACGCTGCTGGTGGCGGTGCTGCTGCCGCGCCGGGAGACCCCGGCGGTGACGGAGGAACCCGAGCAGGAGAAGGAGCTGGTGGACCAGGCGGCGCGCTGACCGGCCCCTCCCGGCCGCCTGTCGCCCGCATCCACTAACGTGCCGTGTCCGGACCGACCGGAGCGGCACGTTGGTGTGTTCGCAGGCAGTGCACGTACGTATGGAGGCACGGGGGAATGAAGATCGACTGGGACCGGCGGACCTGCGCCCGCAAGGGCCATGTGACGTACGCGCCGGACGACCCGCGGCTGCGGGTGCGGCTGCACGCCCAGACCGCGCTCGGGGACGTCTGGCGCTGTCTGCGCTGCGGGGACTTCGTGCTCGGCGAGCCGCACGGCACGGGACCGGCCGCCGACGCCCCGCTGGTACCGCGCGGAAAGGTCCTGCGGGACCTGTTCATCCTCCGCTTCCTGGCGATCGAGCGGGCCGTGCGCGGGGTGTTCATCGTGCTGGTCGCGGTGGCGGTGTGGAAGTTCAGTAACAGCCAGGACGCGGTACGCCGGCTCTTCAACGAGAACCTGAACGTCTTCCGCCCGGTCTTCCGGCACTTCCACTACGACCTCGATCACTCGCCGGTCGTCGGGTCCGTCCAGAAGGCCTTCGGCTACCGGCACAACACGCTGCTGCTGGTCGCGGCCCTGCTGCTGGCCTACGCGCTGATCGAGCTGATCGAGGCGGTCGGCCTGTGGTACGCCAAGCGCTGGGCGGAGTACCTGACGGTGGTCGCCACCGCCGCCTTCCTCCCGCTGGAGATCTACGAACTGACCGAGAAGGTCAGCTACCTGAAGATCGCCACCCTGGTCCTCAACATCCTCGCCGTCCTCTACATCGCCCTCGCCAAGCGCCTGTTCGGCCTCCGCGGCGGCCGGAAGGCCTTCGACGAGGAACGGCACAGCGCCTCGCTGATGGAGGTGGAGGAGTCGGCCGGCGTCGCGGTCTAGAACGTTTCGGCCCCGTCCCGGCTCACCCCTGAGAAGCCGCCGAGCGGACTCCGGGGCAGTGACGCCAGGCCCGGTTCGGCGCAGAGCCGGAGTTCCTCCACCGCACATCCGCGCTGCCGCCGCCGCAGTGAGGGGCTTGCCTTGACGTCGGCGTCAAGGCCTACGGTCGCAGGTATGCGAATCGGCGAACTGGCCGCACGGGCCGGGACCACCACGCGCACGCTGCGGTACTACGAGGCGCGCGGGCTGCTGCCCGCGCGTCGCGACGACCTCGGGCACCGCACCTATGACGAGCACGACCTGCGGCTGCTCACGCAGATCCGGACGCTCCAGGACTTCGGGTTCGACCTGGAGGAGACACGCCCGTTCGTGGAGTGCCTCAAGGCCGGTCACCCGGAGGGCGACTCGTGCCCGGCGTCGCTGGCGGTCTACCGGCGCAAGCTGGCCGAGCTCGACGACCTCCTCGGCGAGCTGACAGCGGTCCGGGCGAAGGTCGCCGGGCAGCTGACGCGGGCCGAGCGGGCCATGGGCGAGCTGGCCGCCGAGGCGCTGGTTCCGGGGGCTCCGGAACCCGGGTGCGAACTGGGAGGGCGGATACGGTGACCAAGGTGAGTGGCCTGGACGAGGTGACGGACGCGGATTTCGAGGCGGAGGTGATCGGCGCCGAACTCCCCGTACTCGTGCAGTTCACGGCCGACTGGTGCGGACCCTGCCGGCAGCTGGCGCCGGTGCTGAAGGACATCGCTTTCGAGGAGGGTGACCGGCTGAGGATCGTCCAGCTGGACGTCGACCGGAATCCGCAGACCACGATCGCGTACGGCGTGCTGTCGACGCCGACCCTGATGGTCTTCCGGGGCGGCGAGCCGGTGAAGTCGATGGTGGGCGCGCGGCCGAAGCGCAGGCTCCTGGAGGAGCTGTCCGACGTGCTGTAACCCGGGCCCGGCCCAAGAAGAAATCCCCCGAGCAATTGCGCTCGGGGGATTTCTTTGCGTATATTCAATGGTTCGCGACTTCAGTTCAATGAGATCGCGAAGAAGTTCAGTGAGCACAGTATATCCGGGCGGGAGCGGAATTGTCAAACACCGAATTTCCAGACGATGAATTGCGCCATGAGCAGGAATTCATCGACGGACTGTACGCGCGCGTGGACGCCCTGCGCGGCGACGCGGAGACCTCCGTCATGGACGCCCTCGCCCAGGGCGACAAGCCCAGGCAGGCCCGGCTGGAGCGGGACATCCTGGTCGCCGAGCGTTCGGGGCTGCTCGCCGCGCTGAACGCGGTGGAGGGCTCACTCTGCTTCGGCCGCATCGACCTGACCTCAGGGATCAAACACCACATCGGCCGCATCGGGCTGCGCCGCGACGACACTGAGCGAACCCCGGTCCTCATCGACTGGCGGGCCGACGTCGCCCGCCCGTTCTACCTGGCCACCGGTCACACCCCGATGGGCCTGCGCCGGCGCCGGCACATCGCCACCGACGGGCGCCGGGTCACCTCCCTGCACGACGAGATCCTCGACCTCGGTGACGCCACCCGCACCGGCCACGAGGACCCGACCGGCGACGCCGTGCTGCTGGCCGCGCTCAACTCCGCCCGCACCGGCCGGATGAGCGACATCGTGCAGACCATCCAGGCCGAGCAGGACGAGATCATCCGGGCCCCGTACCGCGGGGTGCTGGTGGTCGAGGGCGGCCCCGGCACCGGCAAGACGGCCGTCGCCCTCCACCGGGCCGCCTACCTCCTCTACGAGTACCGGGAGCTGCTGGCCCGGCGCGCCGTCCTGATCGTCGGCCCCAACCCCGCCTTCCTCGGCTACATCGGCGAGGTGCTGCCCTCCCTCGGCGAGACCGGTGTGCTGCTGGCGACGGTCGGCGAGCTGTTCCCCGGCGTGAAGGCGACGGCGACCGACACGCCCGAGGCGGCCGCAGTGAAGGGCCGCACCGACATGGCCGACGTGCTCGCCGCCGTCGTACGCGACCGGCAGGCGCTGCCCGACCCGGTGATCGCCATCGAGCACGACCGCGAGGTGCTGATGCTCGACGACGGCCTGGTGAACGTCGCCCGCGAGCGCACCCGGGCCGCCAAACTGCCGCACAACGCGGCCCGCGAGCACTTCGAGGGGCACATCCTCAACGCGCTCACCGAGCTGTACGCCGAGCGCGTGGGCACCGACCCGTACGACGGCAGCAGCCTGCTGGACGCCTCCGACATCACCCAGATCCGCGACGAGCTCGCCGAGAACCCCGAGGTCTGGTCCGCCATCGACCAGCTGTGGCCGCGGCTGGCCCCGCGCCGGCTGCTCGCCGACTTCCTCGCCGAGCCCGACGGATACGTGTCCCAGGCCGACGCCGACGCCATCCGGCGGCCGGTGACCCGGGCCTGGACGGTGGCGGACGTACCGCTTCTCGACGAGGCGGCCGAACTCCTCGGCGAGGACGACCGGGTGGCCCGGGCCCGCGCCGAGCGCGAGCGGGAGACCCAGATCGCCTACGCACAGGGCGTACTGGACGTCTCCTACGCCTCCCGGACCTACGAGTTCGAGGACAAGGAGGACAGCGACCCGGAGTCCTCGGAGGTGCTGTCCGCGCACGACATCATCGACGCCGAGCGATTCGCCGAGCGGCACGAGGAGGATGACGTCCGCAGCGCCGCCGAACGCGCGGCGGCCGACCGGACCTGGGCGTTCGGGCACATCATCGTCGACGAGGCGCAGGAGCTGTCCCCGATGGCGTGGCGGCTGCTGATGCGGCGCAGCCCGACCCGCTCGATGACGCTCGTCGGCGACCCGGCGCAGACCGCGGAGGCGGCGGGCGTCGGCTCCTGGGCGGAGATCCTCGAGCCGTACGTCGAGGACCGCTGGGAGCACACCCGGCTCGGCGTCAACTACCGCACCCCGTCCGAGATCATGGACGTCGCGGCGGCCGTGGTCCGCGCCGAGAACCCGGATTTCACCCCGCCGAGCTCCGTCCGCTCGACCGGGGTACGGCCCTGGGTGCGGCACGTGGTGGACGACCTCCCCGGCGCCGTGGAGAAGGCCGTCTCCGAACTGACCCCCACGGAGGGCCGGCTGGCGGTGATCGCCCCCCGCGACCTGCACCGCCGCCTCGCGGCACGGCTCGACGGCGTCACGGCGGGCGCGGAGCCCGACCTGACGCGGACCGTCGTCCTGCTGGACCCGCGCCAGGCGAAGGGACTGGAATTCGACTCCGTCCTGGTGGTCGAGCCGGGCGACTACGGCACGAGTGACCTGTACGTGGCCCTGACCCGGGCCACCCAGCGGCTCGGGGTGCTGCACACGGGCGACCTGCCCGAGGGACTCAAGCAGGCCGCAGCCACACCGTAGCCAGCGGGGGCAGGGTCAGCCGGATGCTCGCGGGGCGGCCGTGCCAGGCGGTCGCCTCCGGCTTGACCGGGTCGGGGTTGGTGACGTCGCCGCCGCCGTAGCGGGCCGCGTCGGTGTTGAGGACCTCGTGCCAGGCGGGGACGTCGTCGGGGACGCCGAGGCGGTACTCGTGGCGGACGACGGGGGCGAAGTGGGACACCGCCAGCAGCGGACTGCCCTCGGCGTCGTACCGGAGGAAGGCCACGACGTTGTCGTCGGCCGCGTCCCCGACGATCCACTGGAAGCCCGACGGGTCGGTGTCGCGCTGCCAGAGGGCGGGGGCGTGGCGGTACACCGCGTTGAGGTCGCGGACCAGGTCGCGCACGCCCCGGTGGTCGGACTCGGCCCCGTAGGCCGGGTCGAGCAGCCACCAGTCGGGGCCGTGCGCCTCGGACCACTCGGCGCCCTGGGCGAACTCCTGGCCCATGAACAGCAACTGCTTGCCGGGGTGGGACCACATGAAGCCCAGATAGGCGCGGTGGCCGGCGCGCTGCTGCCACCAGTCGCCCGGCATCTTCGACACCAGCGACCGCTTGCCGTGCACCACCTCGTCGTGGGAGATGGGCAGGACGTAGTTCTCGCTGTAGGCGTACACCATCGAGAAGGTCATCTCGTGGTGGTGGTACTTGCGGTGCACCGGCTCGTGGCTCATGTACTCCAGCGAGTCGTGCATCCAGCCCATGTTCCACTTCAGCCCGAAGCCGAGCCCGCCGAAGCCGCTCGGGCCCTTGTGGTGCGTGGGCCGCGTGACACCGTCCCAGGCGGTCGACTCCTCGGCGACGGTCACCACGCCCGGGCACCGCCGGTACACGGTGGCGTTCATCTCCTGGAGGAACGCCACCGCGTCCAGGTTCTCCCGGCCGCCGTGCTCGTTCGGCGTCCACTGGCCCGGCTCGCGCGAGTAGTCGAGGTAGAGCATGGAGGCGACGGCGTCCACGCGCAGGCCGTCTATGTGGAACTCCTCGCACCAGTACACGGCGTTGGCGACCAGGAAGTTGCGCACCTCGCGGCGGCCGAAGTCGAACTCGAGCGTGCCCCAGTCGGGATGCGCGGCACGCAGCGGGTCGGAGTGCTCGTACAGCGGCCGGCCGTCGAACTCCGCCAGCGCCCAGTCGTCGCGCGGGAAGTGCGCGGGCACCCAGTCCATCAGCACGCCGATGCCCGCCTGGTGCAGCTTGTCCACCAGGTGTTTGAAGTCGTCGGGGGTGCCCAGGCGGGCCGTGGGCGCGTAGAAGCCGGTGACCTGGTAGCCCCAGGAGCCGCCGAAGGGGTGCTCGGCGACCGGCATCAGCTCGACATGGGTGAACCCCAGGTCCTTGACGTAGGCGGGGAGTTGCTCGGCGAGCTGGCGGTAGGTGAGACCCGGCCGCCAGGACGGCAGGTGGACCTCGTACACCGAGAACGGCGCCTCGTGCACCGGTGTGTCCGCGCGCCGGGCCAGCCACTCCTCGTCGCCCCACTCGTGGCGCGAGGCCGTCACGATGGACGACGTGGCGGGCGGCACCTCGGTGCGCCGGGCCATCGGGTCGGCGCGCAGGGTACGGGAGCCGTCAGGGCGGGTGATCTCGAACTTGTACAGCTCGCCCTCGCCGAGGTCCGGCACGAACAGCTCCCACACCCCGGAGGAGCCGAGCGAGCGCATCGGATGGCCGGTGCCGTCGAAGAAGTTGAAGCTCCCCGCCACCCGCACGCCCAGCGCGTTCGGCGCCCACACCGCGAACCGGGTGCCCGTCACCCCCTGGTGGGTCGTGGGGTGCGCGCCGAGCGCCTGCCACAGCTGCTCGTGCCGGCCCTCGCCGATCAGATGCAGGTCCAGGTCGCCGAGCGTGGGCAGGAAGCCGTAGGCGTCCGCGGTCTCGTGGACGTTGCCCTCGTACGACACCAGCAGCCGGTACGCCGGGACCTCGCGCAGCGGGAGCAGCCCGGAGAAGAAGCCGTCGCCGTCGTCGTGCAGTTCGGCCCGCAGCTCGGCGGAGACGACGGTGACGGCCCGCGCGTACGGGCGGAAGGCCCGGAAGGCGATCCCGCCGGGCACCGGGTGCGCGCCCAGCACCGCGTGCGGGTCGTGATGGGTGCCGCGCAGCAGCCGCTCGCGGTCACCGGCGTCGACGGCGGGGGAGACGGCGACCTCCCCCTCGGGCGCGGGGGCGGGAGCCGGCACGGAAGCGGGCGCGGTCTCGATCTCCGGCGGCTTGGCCTGCGCGGGCGCCTTCTTCTTGGCTGACTTGCTCTTGGCGGACTTGTGCTTGTCGGGCGCTGACTTCTTGGACGTCACGGACGCGTCTCCCGGGCGAGGGTCAGGTCAGGTCGGACGTGGCGAGGCGGTGGACCGCCGAGAGGGGTACGGGGAGCCAGTCGGGTCGGTGCCGGGCCTCGTAGACGACCTCGTAGATCGCCTTGTCCGTCTCGTAGGCGCGCAGCAGTACGGGATCGGTGCGCGGGTCGGTGCCCGCGACCTCGGTGTAACCGGAACAGTAGGCGGCCCGGCAGGCCGTCGCCCAGTCCTGCGCCGGAGGACCGACGGAATGAGCCGCGTAGTCGAAGGAGCGGAGCATTCCGGCGATGTCCCGCACGGACGGCTGCGGCATGCGCCGCTCGGCCAGCGGCCGGGCCGGTTCGCCCTCGAAGTCGATCAGCGACCACTGCCCGGACGGCGAGCGCAGGCACTGGCCGAGGTGCAGGTCGCCGTGGATGCGCTGGGCGGTCCAGGTGCGGCCCTCGGCGGCCAGGCCGGCCAGCGCCTCGAAGGCCGAGCGCAGCCCGGTCTCGTACGGCCCGAGTGCGGGCACCGCCTGCACGGCGGCCGTCAGGCGCTCCACCATGCCGTCGACGAGGACCCGCAGCTGGCTGTGGCCCAGGGTGACGGTGGGCAGGGCGCGGGCGAGCGCGGTGTGCACCTCGGCGGTGGCCCGGCCGAGCGCCCGCGCTTCGGCGGTGAAGTCCTCAACTTTGGCGAGCTCGCGCAGCGCCAGCTCCCAGCCGTCGCTCGCGCCCCGCACGAACGGCTGGAGCACGCCCAGTACGTAGGAGCCGCCGTCCAGCTCGGCGTGCAGCCATGCCGTCGGCGCGGGCACCCGGGCGCAGCCCTGCCGGGCCAGGGCGAGGGGTATCTCCAGGTCGGGATTGACGCCGGGCACGACCCGGCGCAGCAGCTTGAGAATGAACGTATCTCCATAGACCACCGAGGTGTTGGACTGCTCGGCGGTCATCAGCCGGGCCACGAGCCCTTCGCGGATCTCCTGGCGCGGGTCCCGTTCGAAACGGAGCCCGCCGATGCGGGCCTGGGAGCGCAGTGCCTCCAGGATCACCTCGGCGGGCCGGGTGTCGTACAGGGCGTCGTACACCGTGTGTCCGGCGAGCGGACCTTCCTCCACGTGTCCGATCAGCGCGGGCGCCAGCCGGGGCGGCAACGCCTCGCGCACGCCTATGAGGAGCTGGTAGCAGTCGCCGGGGTGGGGCGGGGAGCCGAGCGCGGCCGGCTGATGGGCCTGGACCAGCAGGTGGTAGAGCCCGAGCCGGGTGTCGGCGGGCAGCAGTTCGGTGGCCGCGACCGGTGTGAAACCGGTGACCGGGCGTCCCTTGCCCGCGAACCAGCGCTGCCTCGGCAGCCACTCGCGCAGCAGTGGATCGAGCGACGCGAGGATCTGGCCGGGACTTGTGGTGGTGCCGGATGGGGTGACCGTTTCCGCCATGGCGTCGCGTCCTTTCCCCGGTGCGTCGGGGTGATTACTTCTGCGTGCCCCGGGTGCGGCGGCGGAAACCGCCCCACCCGGGCTTCTGTGAGCCTTCCTGCTCCTACGCGCCTTCCCTGCGCAGCCGGAACCAGTAGAAGCCGTGGCCCGCGAGGGTCAGCAGGTACGGCAGTTCACCGACCGCCGGGAAGCGGACGCCGCCGAACAGCTCGACGGGGTGCCGTCCGTTGAAGCGGCTGAGGTCGAGCTCGGTGGGCTGCGCGAACCGGGAGAAGTTGTGCACGCAGAGGACCAGGTCGTCCTCGTACTCCCTGAGGAAGGCGATCACCGCGGGGTTGGAGGACGGTAGTTC
>NZ_JBSGZV010000099.1:0-9475 GCF_053611185.1 Streptomyces sp. NPDC054834
GCTCCGGTGCTCGACCACCCGGATCACCTGCCTCGTCCAGGCCGTCCTCACCCTGCATTTGGCCAGCTCAGACCGATGATGAAAAAGCCTCAATGTCTCACGAATACTGGGACTGGGTGTGCGGCAGGCTTCCCCAGGACATGGGGTACCTGCGGTTCAACCGCCCCGGCTACGGACTCAGCACGCCGGCCACCCGGTACGGCCTGGAACGGCACTTCGTGCTGCTGCAGGAGCTGCGCGACACGTACGCGTCCGACCTGCCGCTGGTACTGGCAGGCCACTCCCTCGGCGGATACCTCGTCGCGGCGTACGCGTCCCTGCACCCCGGCGCGGCGCAGGGCGTGTCCTCAGTCGTCATGATCGACGCCACTGACGTACGCATGCTGCGCCTCTCGCGCCGTACCGACGTCGACCGGTGGTCCCGGCAGTCGATGCTGATGGAGCAGGTGTACGCACTGGCCGGCCTTTCCGCCTTCCGTCCCGCCCTCAACGTGAACAAGACGTACCGTCCTGATGTCAACCGGAGTCTGACGGCCTTCCTGGCCCACCCCCGGGCCTGGGCCACTTCCTACCGGGAGTACAGGGACGCGATGACCTATCCGGAACTGACTGGCCTCGACACACCGCTCACGGTGATCACGGCGGAGAACAACCACGGGGACAACGCCGCTCACCACGCCGTCCAGGCGGGGCTGGCCACCTTGTCGAAGCGGTCACACCACCACTTCGTCGACGGCTCCGACCACGAGTCCCTGCTCTCCGTCCAGCAGCACGCCGAACAGGTGGCGGAGTTGATCGCCGGTGATCCGCCGTCCGAGCCGGCCCGACGGCAGCGGCCCTCCGCCGAGGACCGCCCCGCCGCCAGGAAGACCGCCGTACGGGAGGAGGAACCGGCGTGATCCTGACCGTCAACACCGAACGCCTGAAGACGGCCGCCGTCACGGCGTCACTCGCCACCTGGCTGGTCGCGACGGCAGCGGCACAACTGCCCGAGCGGCGCTTCGACACCATCCTGAGTCGTGGGAAATGGCGGATACCGACACCGAACTGGCGGTTCTTCGGGCCGAACCCCGGCGTCAAGGACAACCACCTCCTCTACCGGGACATCACCGAAGGCGAGCCCGGCGAGTGGAAGGAAGTCCCGGTCACCCGCGACCGTCCCTGGTACGCGCTGGCATGGAACGCACGAAACCGGTCCCCGAAGGCCCTCTTCGACGCCAGCCAGGACATCTCCGCCCGCGCGGCGGCCTTCGGAGTGGACCTGCGTCCCGTGCTCCTGGCACCCGGGTACAAGCTCCTGGCCCGCTACATCCAGCTTCATCTGCCCCATGCCGAAGGCGCGACGCACAGCCAGTTCCTCCTGATGCAGTCCTACCTCACCACCCCCGTAGACCGGCACATCGAACCCGTTTTCGTATCCGTGGAGTTCCCGCTGGAGGACGGTGACTTCCTGAGTACCGCTGCGACCCCGACAGCCGCATAGCGGGCGGATCCTTCCCTCTCGGCCGGACGTTGCGAGCTCACTCGGCAGCCCCATGCGCGTGAGTTCGCTCCCTCCCGCCGAACGGCTGGAGAACCCACTGTCGGAACCCAAGAGAAAGAGGACAGAGATGTCACTTGTGGCGGAATTCGCCAACACCCATCTGGCCGAGGTGAAGCCGGGCCGTGTGGGAGCTGACGCGACCCCGACCATGATCACCCCGCTGGCCACCATCGCGACCCCCGAGGCCGTTCCGATCGGCATCGCGGTGACGGCGGCCACGGCCCAGGCGGCGGCCACGCTCAACCAGGCCGTCCACCACTGAAACAGCCGACGGCCGACAATCCCGATCGGCAGCGTCGGCCGCGGCTGACACAAGACGGCGGGGGCACGGTACGCCCGATACGCATACCGTGCCCCCGTCCTCGGCCACCTACTCTACTCGTACCGACTCACCCGAGAGCTCTCATCCATGTTCTTCAGCGCTTCACCCGAGGCCACCACACGCCGAGTGGCCTCGCTGGGTACGCTGGTCTCAGCACTGGAAATGCTCAGCCAGAGCCGCAAGTTCGAGGACGGCGAATTACTGAGCGGCCAATTGGACAGCATGCGTCCCCACCTCGCCAAGAGATTCCCCCGGCTGACCCGTGCGCTCAATTCCAAAAAGGCGGCAATGGCCCTCTACGGAATTCAGGCCGGCGCCTCCGCCGCCACGCTGATCTGGGGGCACAAGCGCGGTGTACGCATGGCGGGCAGCACTGTTCTGGCGGTGACGGGTGCAGCCGGTCGGCTGCAGAGCCCCTTCGGCGGGGACGGTGCCGACCAGCTCCAGCAGGTCATCAACGTGGTCCTCGCCTCGACCGGTACCTTCCAGGACACCGAGAAGGGCCGTGACGTGGCCATGCGCGCACTGGCCCTCGAGACGACCATCTCCTACGTGGCCTCCGGAGTGGTCAAACTCGTTTCTCCGGTGTGGCTCAGCGGAGAGGCGTTCAGCGGAGTCGTCCGAACCCACAACTACGGGCATCCGGGAATCTACCGGCTCGTGCACCGACACCCGCTGCTGGGAAAGGTCGTGACCTGGGGAACCGTCGCTGCGGAGATCGGGTTCCCGCTCGTCTTCGTCCTGCCCAAGCCGGCAGCCAAGGCCTATCTCGGCTCGATGACCCTTTTCCACCTGGCCATCGGGCAGGTCATGGGGCTCAACCGTTTCGTGCTGGCCTTCGGTGCCACCCACCCGGCGATCCTCTACACGCTCACCCGGAGAGAAGCAGGAGCGGCGGCCGAAAAGCACCCCACGGCCCCTGCCCTGCCCAGTGCCTAGCGATACCGTGCCCCCTCCGCACCGACTCCTCGTCCGGAAGGACCCATGACCCAGCAAACCCGCCGATTCGTTGTCTACGGAATCGCCGCGCTCGGACTGGTTATCAGCTTCCTCGCGTCCAAACTCTCCCCGGAGAACTCCGGACTCATCATGTTCGGTGGCCTGGCGGCCACCGTAGTCGTGGGCCTGGTCGTGGCGAAACAGGGAGAGGACACCCGCAAGTAGCGCACCTTGTGAGCCACCTACCTCTTCCCCCCACGATCTGGCGCGCCATTGATGTCTTCTTCCCAGTCCACTCTCGTCATCGATTCCATATCCAAGCGGTACGGCGACCGGCTCGCTCTGGATGCCATGTCTCTCACGGTCCCTCCGGGCGAAATCTTCGGTTTCGTCGGCAGCAACGGTGCCGGGAAAACCACTGCCATGCGCATTGCGATCGGCATCCTGGCCGCGGACTCCGGAGAGGTGCGCTGGGATGGCGTACCCGTCACCCGTGACGCCGCCGCGCGCTTCGGGTACATGCCGGAGGAGCGCGGCCTGTACCCGAAGATGACGGTGGGAGACCACCTCGTCTACCTCGCCCGGCTGCACGGACACACACCGGCGTCAGCCGCCCGGGCCATGCGCCACTGGACCGAGCGCCTCAGCATCGACCGGCATCGCGAGCGCAGCATCGACGAACTGAGTCTGGGCAACCAGCAACGCGTCCAACTGGCCGCGGCGCTCGTACATGATCCGGCACTGCTCATCCTGGACGAACCCTTCTCGGGACTCGATCCGCTGGCGGTGGAGGACATGGGCTCCGTGCTGAAGGAGAAGGCAGCGGACGGCGTGCCCATCCTCTTCTCCAGTCATCAACTGGACCTTGTCGAGCGGCTGTGCCACCGGGTCGGCGTCGCGCGCGAGGGGCGCCTGGTCGCCTGTGGCACGGTGACGGAACTACGCACCTCAGGCCCCCGCACGATCTACCTGGAGATGGCTCAGGCGGACCCCGGATGGCCCGCCCGGCTGCCTGGCGTGGCCGACTGGTGGCTCGATGGGGACGGCTGTGTCCTCCAGCCGGCACCGGAAGCCGATGACCAGGCCCTCCTCACCGCCGCGATGACCCTCGGACAGGTGAGCGAGTTCCGTCATCGGCAGCCTTCACTGACCGATCTCTTCCTCGAACTGCTCGGAAAGCCGGGAGCGGACGAGACCAAGGCACCGGACGGTGTGCGATGACGGGTCAGTCGGGCAGGGACGTGAAACGCGGCAACGACCATCGGACCGACTTCCGGGAGGCGGTACGACTCGTCGTCGTGCGCGAGGTCAAGTCCCGGGTGGCGACGAAAAGCTACCTCCTCGGGATCTTCTTCACAGCGCTCGCCATCGTCACACTGATGGTCTCCCTCGGCGGCGGCAACGGCCCCCGCACGTACGACGTCGCAGTCACCGGTGCTCCTCCTTCCGTTGTGGGTGCCATGCCTAAAGGGATCGAGGCGCGGTCTGTGCCCGACGCGGCCGCCGCGCGGGAGCAGACCAAGGACAGAAAGGTGGCCGCCGCGCTCGTCCTGCGGGACGGGCGGGCTCAGATCCTCGTACGCGGCGACACTCCGGACACCGCCCGTGGTGCCGCAGCCGCCATGGCCCGTCAGTGGGCGCTGAACCGCGCACTGCGCGCACAGCATGTGAGTGTCACGGCCTTGTCCGAACAGGTGGCCGCCGCAGGCCCGAAGACCATCACGGTCAGCGGCGACGAGAGGGACGCCAAGTCACTGGGTGCCGCCCTCACCGTGTCGGTGCTGCTGTTCGTCCAGATCCTCGGCTTCGGCATGCTGGTGGCCCAGGGAGTCGTCGAGGAGAAGTCCACCCGCGTCGTCGAGGTCCTGCTGTCCGTCCTGACGCCCCTGCGGCTGCTGGTCGGCAAGGTGGTCGGGATCGGCATCAGCGCATTCGTGCAGATGGGGGTGCTCGCGGCGGTCGCGGTCGGCACCTCCGCCGTGAAGCACACCAGCAGCGTCGGCTTCCCCGGCATCGCCGCCACGATCTCCGCGCTGAGCTGGTTCCTGCTCGGGTTCTTCTTCTTCGCCTTCCTCTACGCGGCCGCGGGTTCCCTGGTGTCCAGGCCGGAAGAACTCCACTCCGTGGTGACGCCCATCATGCTGCTCACCATGCTGCCCGCGGGAGTCGCCTTCGTAGCTGCACAGGACCTGTCCGTGCCGTGGGTCGGCGTACTGCGCTACGTCCCCCCGTTCTCCTGCCTGTTGATGCCGATGCTGGCCGCCGTCCACGAGGTCGGCTGGTGGCAGCAGGCCGCAGCGGCGGCGCTGATGACGGTGGCGACCGGGGCCGCCGCGTGGCTGACGGCACGCGTGTACCAGCGCTCCATTTTGCATCTTGGAGCGTCCCTGAGCTGGCGCCAGGCACTCACCTCCTGAACACTCCGCCGTGTGAACACCGAGCCGTGAGGCAGCGGGCACCGAGCCGATGCTTGGTGCCCGCTGCCTCTTTCCGTGCAGCTTTCGCGAACACCGGAACGCCGGGGAACAACAGGTGCCTCCTGGTGGTGCTCGGTGGTGCGTCACCAGTGAGCTGTCCAGGAGGCCCCGCCGCCTGCGCCGAGCGCACCGCGGCCGACAATCACCGGCCGGGGAACTCAGTCGGAGTGCGGCCGACGGTCACGGACCCACGTCACCACCACCATGGCCGCCGTGAAGTACATCAGTCCGCTGGCGTTCGCCACCGGGCCGACGTACTGCTCATAGCCCTCCGCTCGCAGCTGGAGCGCGAGGAAACCGAGCACCACCCCGAGTGCCGTGATCGCGGCGGTCAGGGGGCCGAACGGAGCCTTCTTCATGAGTATGTCCTCCCAAGCTACGAGTCGACTGGCCGATGCCGAGTCTACGTACGTATCGTCGGCTCCTCCTTCGGTGCCCCGAACCACACACCTCAGACAGACGGCAACTCGCCCTTTCATGGCTGGTGTTGCCGACTGGCGTCGTCCGGATCCGGGACCACGGCCGGTGCGGTCGAGGGAGAGGAGGCCCTCATAGAGCCGGCGGCCGTCCCTGGGCGGGCCGACGGGCATGTCAGCGCAGCAGCACCCCCGCCCCCTCCACCCCCTCCTCCGAAGGCACCGCCACCAGCCCCAACTCCGCGCCGGACGCCAGCAGTCGGTGGGTGGGAAGGACCCGGACCGTATAGCCGTAGGGGCCGGTGCGGTCGAGGGAGAGGGGGCCCTCGTAGAGCCAGCGGCCGTCCGCGTCCTGGCCGCCTACCGCCTTCAGGGCGATCATGCCGGCGTCCGTGATGCGGTCCTCGGAGTCGACCCGGCCGGAGACGACCTGGACCTCCACGTCGTCGGGGGAGAGCGCGCCGAGGCCTACACGGACGCGGAGGCCGAGGGTGGTGCCGAGTTCGGCGGTGGCCGTGGTGGTCGTCGTCTCGACGTGGTCGATGGTCACGCCGTGCCACGCGGTACGCACCCGCGCCTTCCAGGCGGCCAGTTCCTCCGCCGCGGACGAGGAGAGGGCGCGGCCCGCCTGCGCGGCCGGGGTGTAGAGGCGCTCCACGTACTCGCGGACCATGCGGCCGGCCAGCACCTTCGGGCCGAGCAGGGTCAGGGTCTGGCGGACCATCTCGATCCAGCGGTCGGGGAGACCGGACTGGCCGCGTTCGTAGAAGCGGGGGGTCACCCGTTGTTCGAGGAGATCGTAGAGGGCGGCGGCCTCGATGTCGTCGCGGCGGTCGGGGTCGGTGCCCGCGCCGTCCGCCGTGGGGATGGCCCAGCCGAAGTCGGGCTGGAACCACTCGTCCCACCAGCCGTCGAGGACGGAGAGGTTGAGGCAGCCGTTGAGTGCCGCCTTCATGCCGGACGTGCCGCAGGCCTCCAGGGGGCGCAGGGGGTTGTTCAGCCAGATGTCGCAGCCGGGGTAGAGCTTCTGCGCCATCGCCATGCCGTAGTCGGGGAGGAAGACGATGCGGTGGCGGACGCGCGGGTCGTCGGTGAAGCGGACCAGTTCCTGGACCAGGCGCTTGCCGCCGTCGTCCGCGGGGTGGGCTTTGCCGGCGACCACGATCTGCACAGGGTGCTCCGGGTGCAGCAGCAGTTCCATCAGGCGGTCGCGGTCGCGGAGCATGAGGGTGAGGCGTTTGTAGGACGGGACCCGGCGGGCGAAGCCGATGGTCAGGACGTCGGGGTCGAGGACGCCGTCGATCCAGCCGAGTTCGGCCGTGCCCGCGCCGCGCTGCCGCCAGGAGGCCCGCAGCCGCTCCCTCACCTCCACCACCAGTTGCTCGCGCAGGGTGCGCCTCAGCTCCCAGATGTCCTGGTCCGCGATAGCCGCGACCGCGTCCCAGCGGTCGCTGCCGTCGACGGTGAGCGCGTCCTCGGTGCGCTGGGCCCCGAGCTGACGGGCCCCGAGCCGGAAGACCTCGGGGGCGACCCAGGTCGGGGCGTGCACCCCGTTGGTCACGGAGGTGATCGGCACCTCCTCGGGGTCGAATCCCGGCCATAGTCCGGCGAACATCTCCCGGCTGACCTGGCCGTGCAGCAACGACACTCCGTTGGCGCGCTGGGCCAGGCGCAGACCCATCACGGCCATGTTGAACAGGTTGGGCTCCCCGCCCGGGTAGGTCTCCATGCCGAGCCGCAGGATGCGTTCGACGTCGATGCGCGGCAGTTCGGCATCGGGGCCGAAGTGCCGGGCGACCAGCTCCCGGTCGAAGCGGTCGATGCCGGCCGGGACGGGGGTGTGCGTGGTGAAGACGGTGCCGGCCCGGACCGCCTCCAGGCCCGCGTCGAAGTCCAGGCCGTCCTCGCAGAGTTCGGCGATGCGTTCCAGGCCGAGGAAGCCGGCGTGCCCCTCGTTGGTGTGGAAGACCTCGGGCTCGGGGTGGCCGGTGAGCCGGCAGTACGTGCGCACCGCCCGCACTCCCCCTATGCCGAGCAGCATCTCCTGGAGCAGCCGGTGCTCGCTGCCGCCGCCGTACAGCCGGTCGGTGACGCCGCGTTCACCGAGGTCGTTCTCCTCGACGTCGGAGTCGAGCATCAGCAGCGGCACCCGGCCGACCTGGGCCACCCAGATCCGGGCGCGCAGCCGCTTTTCGCCGGGCAGGGCGAGGGAGACCTGGGCGGGGGTGCCGTCGGCCTCATCGAGCAGGGCGAGCGGCAGCTCGTGCGGGTCGAGGACGGGGTAGTGCTCCTGCTGCCAGCCGTCCCGGGACAGGCTCTGCCGGAAGTAGCCGTGCCGGTAGAGGAGTCCGACGCCGATCAGCGGTACGCCCAGGTCGCTGGCCGCCTTCAGGTGGTCACCGGCCAGGATGCCGAGGCCGCCGGAGTACTGGGGCAGGGCGGCCGTGATGCCGAACTCCGGGGAGAAGTAGGCGATGGCGGCGGGCAGGCCGGCGGGCTGCGTCTGGTACCAGCGGTCGCCGGTCACGTAGTCGCTCAGATCGTCCGCGGTCGCGGCCAGACGGCGCAGGAAGCGGCGGTCCTCGGCGAGTTCGGCCAGGCGGCCGGGGCGCACGCCGCCGAGGAGCCGGACCGGGTCGCCCTCGGAGGCGGCCCAGCGTTCGGGGTCGATGGACTGGAACAGGTCGCGCGTTTCCGCATGCCAGGACCAGCGCAGGTTGCGCGCCAGGTCGCTGAGCGGCCGGAGGGGTTCGGGGAGCACGGGACGGACGGTGAACCGACGGATCGCCTTCACACTTCCACCTCGGACGCAGTGCGTGTGAGACACACTTCGTTGTGCGTCTCGTCGTCGACTTCGACGGTACCGGGGGTACCCGTCTCTTCGAGGCCGGACTTGTGTGTAGACATACGCGTGAGTAGTTAACAAAGTGCCGGATTGCCTACCTGAATAGGGTGGGAAGGCTCCTCCGGTACGCTCCCCAGGCGCATCACAGGTAGACCCGCAGGACCCACCTCCCCACAGTCATCCGCCCACACCCTCGTTGACGCGGACAGGAGCGGTCATGCCCGCCACGCACCACTCGTCACCACCCCCGACAAGCAGCAAGACGACCAGCAGGACAGCTGGCAAGAAGAGCACCAAGCCGAGGACTCCGGCCGGTGTTCCGGCCGATGCTCCCCCGGCCTCCCCACAGGAGTCCTCAGCGGCCGGGGGCACCGCCGTCGGCCGCATCCCCGTCCTCGACGTCCGCCCCGTCGTCCAGTGCGGCCGCAGGCCCGCCAAGGCGGTGACTGGAGAAACGTTCGAGATCTCCGCGACCGTGTTCCGCGAGGGGCACGACGCCGTCGGTGCGAATGTGGTCCTGCGGGACCCTGAGGGCCGCCCGGGGCCCTGGACGCCCATGCGCGAACTCGCCCCGGGCACCGACCGGTGGGGCGCCGAGGTCACCCCGGACGCGCCCGGGTCGTGGACGTACACGGTGGAGGCCTGGAGCCACCCCGTGGCCACCTGGTGGCACCACGCGCAGATCAAGATACCGGCGGGGATCGACACCGGCCTGGTGCTCCAGGAGGGCGCCCGGCTGTACGAGCGGGCCGCCGCCGGGGTGCCGAAGCGCGACGGGCGCGAGGTCGTGCTCGCCGCGGCGGCGGCCCTGCGCGACGAGGACCGGCCGGCCGCCTGGCGTCTGGCGGCGGCGTTGGCGCCGGAGGTGGCCGAGGTCCTCGCCCGGTATCCGCTGCGGGAACTGGTCACCGCCTCCGAGACCCTGCCCCTGCT
>NZ_JBSGZV010000100.1:0-8842 GCF_053611185.1 Streptomyces sp. NPDC054834
ATCAAGCCCTTCACCGCTCCGGCCGACGCCGAGGCGGAGGAGGAGACGGGCCGTGAGACGGTCGTCGTCGAGGTCGGCGGCAAACGGCTGGAGGTGACGATCCCGACCTCCCGTACGGGACCGACGGCGGAAGTGAAGCCCAAACGCCGCACGGCGAGGAAGTCCGGCCCGGCCGCCTCCGGCGACACCCTCGCCTCCCCGATGCAGGGCACGATCGTGAAGGTCGCCGTCGAGGAGGGCCAGGAGGTCGAGGAGGGCGACCTGATCGTCGTACTCGAGGCCATGAAGATGGAACAGCCCCTCAACGCCCACAAGGCGGGCACCATCAAGAGCCTGTCCGCCGGGATCGGCGCGTCCATCAGCTCCGGCGCGGCCATCTGCGAGATCACCGGCACTTCGTGAAGCGGCCCGCCCCCTACGGCACCGCCGCCCTGCCCGCCCCCGGCAGCGGCGCCCCCGACGAGCCGCGCCTGTGGCTGATCGACCCGTCGGCCGTGGACGATCCCGTGGACGTCCTGGACACGGCCGAACGGGCCCGCCTGCACGGGTTCGTACGGGAACGCGACCGCGCCCGTTACCGGGCCGCCCACCTCGCGTTGCGCCGCCTGCTGGGTGCCTGCCTGGACGTGCCGCCGCGCGAGGTGGCCCTGACCCGGGCGCCCTGCCGGGAGTGCGGGGGCCCGCACGGCCGTCCCGTGGTGGCGGCCGACGGGACGCGACCGGTGCCGTACTTCTCCCTGGCGTACGCCGGAGACCTGGCCCTGGCCGCGGTGGCGGCGGCGCCGGTGGGCGTGGACGTCGAGGACGTGCCGTCGCCCCGGACGGCGGCCGAGGCCGCGGGGTCGCTGCATCCGCGGGAGCGGGCCGAACTGCGGGCGCTGCCCCCGTCCGCGCGGCCGACGGCGTTCGCCCGCTGCTGGGCGCGCAAGGAGGCCTGTCTGAAGGGCACGGGCCTGGGCCTGGCCCAGGGGGGCGCCGAGCCGTACGTCGGATGCGGCGCGCGGGCGGCGGCGCCGCCCGGCTGGGCGGTGCACGACGTCGAGGCGGGCGCGGGCCGGGCGGCCGCCGTCGCGGTGCTGCGACACGCCACGATCCCGGGGTCGTGCGGTGCTTTGCCGGAATCCTAGGTCGCGGGACTGTACTGACGACTGTTCACATGTCATTGGCCCGGAAGGGGTTGCTCTGTGACATCACCATCCGCTCGGGACAGACTCGCCGCTCGGTTCGACGAGGTCGTGCGCCGCAATCCGGCCGAGCCGGAGTTCCACCAGGCGGCCAGAGAGGTCCTGGAGACGCTGGACCCGGTCCTGGCGGCCCGGCCCGAACTGGGGGAGGCGGCACTGGTCGAGCGGATCTGCGAGCCGGAGCGGCAGATCCTCTTCCGGGTGCCGTGGCAGGACGACCGCGGCCGGGTGCACGTCAACCGTGGCTTCCGGGTGGAGTTCAACAGCGCGCTCGGCCCCTACAAGGGCGGCCTCAGGTTCCACCCGTCGGTGAACCTCGGCATCGTGAAGTTCCTCGGGTTCGAGCAGATCTTCAAGAACGCCCTGACCGGCCTGGGCATCGGCGGCGGCAAGGGCGGCAGCGACTTCGACCCGCGCGGGCGTTCGGACGCCGAAGTGATGCGGTTCTGCCAGTCGTTCATGACGGAGCTGTACCGGCACATCGGCGACCGTACGGACGTACCGGCAGGGGACATCGGGGTCGGCGGCCGGGAGATCGGCTACCTGTTCGGCCAGTACCGGCGCATCACCAACCGGTGGGAGGCCGGCGTCCTCACCGGCAAGGGTCTGGACTGGGGCGGCTCGGCCGGGCGGGTGGAGGCCACCGGGTACGGCAACGTGCTGTTCGTGGCCGAGATGCTGCGACGGCGCGGCGAGGACCTGCCGGGGCAGCAGGTGCTGGTGTCGGGCTCGGGCAATGTGGCGATCTACACCATCGAGAAGCTCCACGAACTGGGCGCGCGAGCGGTGACGGTGTCCGACTCCGACGGCTGCGTCGTGGACGAAAAGGGCATCGACCTCGACCTCCTCAAGCAGGTCAAGGAGGTCGAACGGGGCCGGGTGCGGGACTACGCGGAGCGCCGGGGCGGTTCGGCGGAGTTCGTGCCGGGCGGTTCGGTGTGGGAGGTCCCGGCCGACGTGGCGCTGCCGTCGGCGACGCAGAACGAACTCGACGCCGCCGACGCGCTGGCCCTGGTGCGCGGCGGGGTGAAGGCCGTGTCGGAGGGCGCGAACATGCCCGTCACCCCGGCCGCGGCCGGGGTGCTGAGGGACGCCGGGGTGGCGTTCGGTCCGGGCAAGGCGGCCAACGCCGGGGGAGTGGCGGTCAGCGCACTGGAGATGCGGCAGAACAGTGGCCGCGAGGCCTGGCCGCGGGAGCGGGTCGAGAGCGAACTGGCGGCCGTGATGCGGGACATCCACGACCTGTGCTGGCAGACCGCCGAGCGCTACGGCGCCCCGGGCGACTATGTGACGGGCGCCAACATCGCCGGCTTCGAGCGGGTGGCCGACGCGATGCTGGCGCAGGGGGTGGTGTGAGCCCGGACCGGACAGACCCGCACAGGCCGGTGCCGGCGCCCGTCGAAGGGCGCCGGCACCGGCCTGTCTGCCGAGGGACGTGAGGGTCAGTGGCTGGCGGCGGGCTGCTGCGTGGCCTGGGCGGGGCTGCAGGCCGTCGCCCGCCCGCCGGTGCGGCGGCGCAGCAGCAGGACAGCCACGGCACCGGCGGCGAGCACGGCCAGCGGCAGCACCGCGGTGGTGTGCAGCGTGGCTACGAAGGCGGCGCCGTACGTCTTCCCCCCGGCCAGCTCCGCGGCGAGCCGGCCCTGCACCAGCGCGCCCACGGCCGCGGCGCCGACCACGGAACCGATCTGCCGGACGGTGTTGTTGATGCCGGAGGCGGCACCGGCCAGCTGCGGCGGGACGTTGCGCATGGCCTCGGTGGACATCGGGGCGATGATGCAGCCGACGCCGAGGCCGGTGGCGAGCGTGGCCGGGATGAACGCGTACCAGGCGGTGGCGGGCCCGGCGGTCAGAGTGATGGCGACGATGCCGGCGGCGTAGCAGCACAGGCCGGTCAGCAGGACGTACTTGCCGCCGATACGGTCGGCCAGCCGCCCGGCGAAGGGCCCGACGGTCATCGACACCAGGGACGAGGGGGCGAGTACCAGGCCGGCCTTTACGGCGCTGAGGTGCAGCACCGACTGAAGGTACAGGTTGAACGGCAGCACCAGCCCGAGCATCGCCACGGACACCAGCCCGACCAGCGCGGTCATCGCGGTGAAGTTCCGGTCGCGCAGCAGCGCGAAGGGCACGAGCGGTTCCCGGTCCTGCCGGCGCCGCTGGTGCAGCACGAAGGCGGCGCCCAGCGCGACCGCGGCGGCGAGCAGCGCCTGGATCCCCGTACCCCAGTGGTAGTTCTCGCCCTCCTGAAGCCCGAAAGCGAGGCAGAACAGGGCGGCGGTGGACAGCAGCACCCCGGTCAGGTCGAAGCGGTGCGCCCGCCCGGGCCGGATGTCGGGCACCACCAGGAAGGTCAGGGCCAGCGCGGCGATCCCGACGGGCACGTTGACCAGGAAGATCCAGCGCCAGCTCGCGGCGGAGACCAGAACACCGCCCAGGGTGGGCCCGGTGAGGGTGGCGAGACCGGCGACCATCCCCCAGATCCCGAGTGCGGTCCCGCGCCGGTCGGCCGGGAAGACGGCCACGATGAGGGTCATCGTCTGTGGGGTGAGCAGCGCGGCCCCGAGCCCCTGCACGACCCGCGCGACGATCAGGGCCGTTGCGGTGGGCGCGAGCCCGCAGGCGATGCTGGCCAGGGTGAAGACCGCCAGCCCGGCCGCGAATAAGGTCCGCGGCCCGTGCAGGTCCCCGAGCCGGCTGGCGCTGATGATCATCACCGAGAGCGCCAGCGCGTAGCCGCTGACCGTCCACAGCGTCTGGTCGAGCGAGGCACCCAGGCCGCTCATCATGTCCGGGATCGCGATGTTGACGATCGTCAGGTCCAGCAGGGTCATGAAGAACCCGAGCGAGAGCGTCACCAGGACTGCCCACGGGTTCGCTCGCCACTTCCGCACGGCGGTGCTCCTTTGCTCCGACCCGGTGGTGCCCGGGTGCCTGACATCGACGATAACCCATCTTTTTTGATGCATCAAGCAAGATGCATCTTCCGTGATGAATCAATCTCGATGTAATCTGGCTGCCATGAATGGAGTCGAGCTGTTCCTCCTAGGACGCACCCTGACCAAGATCGGCGAGGCGGCGATGCCGGAACCCGAGGGCGGCGCATCCCGCTACGGCGGCAGCGTCCGCACCGTCCTCATCGTGGCCGGCGACCTCGCCACCCACCCCGACAGCGCCGTCGGCGAGATCGCCACCCGCACCGGCCTGCCGCAGAGCGCCGTCTCCACGGCCGTCGCCCGCCTGAAGGAGGCCGGCGCGGTGGTCACCGCCCCCGACCCCGCCGACCGCCGCCGCCTCCTGGTCCGTCAGGCCCCCCACCTCTCCGGCCGCGTCGCCGAAGTACGGGCCAGCAGCATCGAGGGCGCCCTCACCGCGGCCCTGGGCGACGAGGCGGACCCCGAGCGCCTGAAGGAGATCCACGCTGCCCTCGAGGTGCTCGCCCGCCACCTCACCCCGCAGACTTCGGCACGCGTACGGAACTGACGGCACCCCCCACGCAAGGGCCGCCCAAACCCACCGCAAGCCACCCGGCGGAGCATCCCCCGTACGGCACTCTCACCCAGGCCAGAACGGAGGCTCCCGCCCGTCATGCGAGCCATCGCCATCCCCCGCTTCGGCGCCCCCGACGTCCTCACCGTCATCGACCGCCCCGTCCCGGAGCCCGGCCCCGGCGAGATCCGCGTCAAGGTCACCGCGGCGGCCGTCAACCCCGTCGACATCGGCCTGCGCGCCGGCCTGCTGGCGCCGGCCCTGGAGAAGATCCCCGCCCCCTATGTCCCCGGCATGGACGCCTCCGGCACCGTCGACGCCACCGGCCCCGGCACCCGTTTCACTCCCGGCGACCAGGTGATCGCCTACGTCAACCCCCTGCGCCCCGAAGGCGGAGCCCAGGCGGAATACGTAGTCGTCCCCGAATCCGATGCCACCACCCTGCCCCCCGAGCTCGACCCGGTGGACGCCGCGGGCCTCCCCATGAACGCCCTCACCGCCCACCAGGCCCTCACCCTCCTGGACCTGCCGGCGGGCGCCACCATCGCCGTCAGCGGCGCCACCGGCGCCCTCGGCGGTTACGCCGTCCAACTCGCCGCCCACCGCGGCCTGCGCATCATCGCCGGCGCCGCCGAAGCCGACCACGACCTGCTGCGCGCCCTGGGCGCCATGCCGGTCGGTCGCGCCGCCGAGGACTACCTGGAGGCGGCCCCCGAGGGCGTCGACGCCCTGATCGACGCCGCAGCGGTCGGCGCCCCCCTGCTACCGGTCCTCAAACCGGAGTCGGACTACGTCCAGTGCCGCCACGACCCGGTCGAACTCCCCCCGGACACCATCCACCACCGCCTCAACGTCTTCGCCCACCCCCACAAGGCCGAAACGCTGACCGAACTGACCACCCTGGCCGCCAAGGGAATCCTCACCCCCCGCACAGCGACCCACCTCACCCCCACCCAGGCCCCCGAAGCCCACCGCCGCCTCGAAGCAGGCGGCCTACGAGGCCGCCAACTGATCGTCTTCTAACGACAAACCCGAGGAACCCCACCACCGGTGCCCCGGAGACGGGGTTCCTCGTTTGGGCGTCTTTCCTTGGACGGTCAACGTATTGAGCTCTGGCTGGTGTTGGGCGGTGTGTTCAAGGTCTGCTGTATAGCGCCGGGCCCGTGACCTGACCCCCACCAGCTCTGTTTCCTCATCGGAGGTCCACCGGAAGTGAGGGGTTGGATGGCGGACATCGGGGATAGTTTGGATGAGGCGGATGCGGAGCATTTCACTCGTCCGGTGCCGGGGTCGGCGCAGGCGCAGATGCGTTTCCTGGTACGGCAGTTGAAGGGCACACGACCGGTGGCGGTCCTGCTGGGTGTCTCTCGGCGTACGGTGGAGCGTTATGTGAAGGGCCGGCTGAAATCTCCCCGCCCACCTCTGGCGGACCGTCTCTATCGCGAGGTCCGTCACCGTTGGCAGCCTCGTGTCCGGGCCCGGGCGAGACAGCGTGCGGCGACCACGGACGGCGTCTTCCTCTCCACCCGGGCCCGTTTCGGCTTCACGGCCGCGGTGGGCACCACCGACGACCCCCGCACCCGCTACCTCAACCAGCTGCTGCCCCCGGAGTACGCGGCCCGTCTGTTCGCGGCTCAGGAGGCCGGCGCGCCCGAGGCCGAGCTGCGGGCGATTTTGGCGGAGGGCTTGGGGGAGATGTACTTCCGTGACGCGGGCCGTCGTGCTGAGGGCTTGTTGGTGGAGTTCACGGACATCGAGCAGCTGGAGCTGCGCTACTGATTCCGGGATGGGGTCGTGACGTTCTGGTGTGGGTCGTGGGTCACTGTGTTTCGTCGGTGAGTGTGTGCTGTGCTGCTGCGAGGGGCCGTGCGGCTTTGAGTGGCGCGCACAAGGCGGTGGGGGAGGGCATGGGTACGGCCCAGTACGAAGGGCACGAGCGAGGGTCGAAATTCACCTGTTCCAGACTGGGTACGCCGAGGTAGGTGCCGCGTCCGAGCAGCTCGACGACCAGCTTGGCTCGCCATTCGTGTGCTGCTTGGCGCCAGCTGCGGGGCATGCTGGCGGGGGACGAGTGCGTGGTAGCGGCGGCCGTGGGGGTCGCAGATGACGGGTCCGCCGTCGAGGGCGTCGTCGAGGAAGGCGTCGACTTCTTCCTTCCAGGAATCCAGCCTCTTCGAATCGGCCCTCGCAGCAGCCCGCCTGGCCGAGCCCTACCCGGAACTGCTGGCGGCCAGCTCCCACTTGCTGGCGATGGGCCGTCGCCCGGCCTGAACCGAGCGGCTCAATGAGAGCCGTCACAGGCTCTCGCTGACACGTTTCCCTTGGAGGGGAATAGCGTACGAGATCCTCCTGGCCGCGCCTGTGTGAGAGCAAGTTGCTGTGTGCGCCGCTGAGGCGCTTTCAGGGGTAGGGGCGGGGATGGAGTTGGCGAACGGCTGCGAGAGGCTTGTCGAGGCTGTCTGCGGGGTCTGGGTGTGGTGCCAGGGGGATGGCGTTGGGGCCGAGGCGGTAGAACTTGACGCCGACGGCGGTGTAGGCGTGCTGGAGCCAGCCTTGCTGGGTGAGTCGGCCGATGCTGCGTGAGGCGCTGGTCGTGCTGAGGCCGAGTTGTCTGCCGATGTCGGTGGCGGTGGTCCGTACGGGTTCACCGACAGGGACGGCCGTGGCGTAGTACAGCAGGACCTTCAGATCCGCGCCTTGCTTCAATTGGGAGCGCAGCAGGAGGTCGTGGAGTTCGCTGGCGTCCATGAAGTGGGCGCCGAAAGGTTCGGCGGCGGGTGTCATCAGGACGCCTCCTTCGTCTTCTGCGGTGGGCAGGGTACTACGGGGTGTCGGGCGGTCTCGGTGGCTTTGCGCTGTTGCCCGGAGGAGCCGTCGTAGGCGGCGCGAGGATTGAGTTTGTAGAAAATGACGCGGCCGACCATCTCGGCTTCCAGGAGGAGACCTCCGCGGTGGAGGTTGCCGACAGACCTGCTCACCGCGTTCGGGCGCAGCTCCAGGTGGGCACCGATTTCCCGGAAGCTTTGCCGCAACGGCTCTTCCCCCGGGGGTGAGTTGAACAGGTAGTAGCCGTATACGAGCTTGTCGTTCTTGGTGTAACCACTGTCCTTTGCCCAGATGCCCGCAGCGAGCGACTTGCTGACGTTGACGTGCCGCCCGCCACTGCTCCAGAGGTACGGCTTCTCGTCCGGGCGCAGGAGCTCAAGCTGGACGTACTCCCCAGTCCGGGTGTTCACCGCTGGCTTGGCCCCGCCCATACCGCTCCTCATCCAGGACTTTCCCCTACAGGGGAACGATGTGCGCGTGCTGGCGGTTACGGGCGATTCCCCCCGGAGGGAACCTCACATGATCTCCGACGTCACTTCTCACTCACGCGCCTTTCCCCCAGAGGGGAAAGGCGCGTCCCGTTTTGACACTCGAATAGCCCTCAGCGTTACATCACATGGCCCCTGACCTGCGGTGATGATCGCCCCCTCTATATGCATCTCTCTATACGCCCTTCCAGCCGCTACCTCGCAGTAACTGGTCCCGCATCGCGACCGCCTCGGGCGGAACGACCGCCATCCACCGGCATCCAGTCCCGGCCGGTGCGCCCGAGGCCCTGCTGCGAGCGTGCCTCGTCGGGGTGAGCCATCCGGGCATGCGCGGTTGGACCGGCAGGGGTGCCGTGATCCAGTACGAATCTGCTACTTACTTTGAAGCAACACCGCAGGCTCACTCAAGCAGCTACTGCTCGGGGGTGTTTGAGTCGCCCCTTCTGCTTCAAGCCTTTCCTGGCGGATCTAGGTCAGACCTGTTTCCCCCGACGCTTTGTTCTTCTGCGTCATGACGTTGCGTCAGGATTGGTGGGCCGGAGCGCAGCGGAGGCCGGCTCGCTGGAATTGTGGAGTGCGGGTACGCATCTGCTTCGCAGTTGCTCGAGGCCGGGACTTTCGTAGGTGCGTCCGGCCGCTGTGCGGCCGGCTTGGCGGAGTCATGCAGTGGCTCCGGGGTGCTTGCGCGAAGCGCAAGCACAACTTGCCCTACAAAGCAGGCAAGTTCATTGGGGTACCGCTGCGCGGTACCCCAATGAAGCATCCCGCGAAGCGGGATGCGGTGCCCGCGCAGCGGGCACCTAGCATTGTTCCGTCCCGCGCAGCGGGACGGCCGCGCTGCGCGCAGCGCAGCGC
>NZ_JBSGZV010000101.1:0-8802 GCF_053611185.1 Streptomyces sp. NPDC054834
CTCCTTCACGGAGCGATGAGTGGGAACCGCCGAACGGAGCACGGCGGGGCAGTTGGTGCCCGTCAGGGTCCGGTGACGGACTTGATCGTGTACGGAAAGCTTTCCTGTTGCCAGATCACCGTGAACCGGGAGCTCGGGCGGGCGCCGACCTGGGGCACCCGGCCGTCCGAGGTGAGCGTCTTGGCGGTACCGAACGTTCCGGAGCGGCTTATCAGGCGGGCGCTGGCTGTTGGCTCCGGCCCGGAGGCGCAGGTGCAAACGACACAACTCGCCTCGCGCAGGCACCAGAGCACAAGGTCCGCCTTCGACCCAATCTCAAGGCGACCGAGGCAGCTCCTCAGCACCGTGCCCTCGACGTGCCCTTGAGAACGGACAACTACGGTCAACAGCGATCGCCAAACCCCCACACTCGCCATAGAACAATGAAACTGCGCAGGTCAGAGGGCATGAGGCCACCCAAGCGCCGTCGCTTCCCAAGCTAAGAGCGCGAGTTCGATTCTCGTCCACCCGCTCTTCTTGAGGTCCCTGGTCATTGGCCTGGGACTTTTGCATGGCCGGGCTCTCTGCTGCCGGGCGCGCGCTGCGCGCTGAACGCCCACCGGAAGACCGCCTCAGAGCGGCAAGTCGTCAGGCAGGACCCGGAACGCTTTGTGGCGGCCCAAGGGGCGTACGGCACGGAAGTCGCGTCGGTCCAGGGTGAGAATCGCGTCGGTGTCGTAGTCAGCAGCGAAGGCCACGTTCACCGCGTCGGCGAGGTCCAGATCGAGCGCGCCGTAGCGGACACGGACCGACTGGGCGGCACCCAGGTGGGCCTCGGTGACCTCCGGCATGACGACACGGCCCCGGCTCATCCAGCGCCGGAGGTCGTCGACTGCGCTCAGGGCAGCGTCCCGCCCGAGTTCGCGCGTGGCAACATGATCGAGCTCGGCCAGCAGCAGCGGCGACATGACCAGAAGGCCGGCTGCCATGATCGCCTCGTTCGCCGCCCCGTGCTCCGGATGAGTCGCGTCCAGAGCCGCCAGAAGTCCGGACGTGTCTGCGATGACGATGATCACGCGGCAGTTCCGGGATGCGGGTCGAAGCCCTTCTCGCGCCGGACCGCATCGGCAACCGTGTCACGGACCTCCGTCTTTGACGGGGTACGACCTGCCCCCTCGAAGGTCCGCGAGAACAACGGCTCGTCCCACACGCGGTTCGCCATTGCTGCGAGATGGATCCCCTGACGGATGATCTCGGCCTCGCTTATCCCCCGGCGCTTGGCCGCTTCCTTGATGATCGCCAGATCCTCAGGGTCGGCGTAGACGTTGGTGCGCTTCATGGACATGTACCAAGAATAGTCCATGTACCGTCATGATGTACGTCCGTGGGTCATCGGGTGGGCCGCGGGCGTTCCGCCATACCCCCCGGCCGCCATGTGGCCTTCGCCTCCCTTCCAGGGTCCCCGGCGCGCTCGTCGGCATCCCGTCCCGCGATGCCGGCAGCGGCCGTGTACAGGCCTCCGCAGGAGGTCACAGCGCTGGGAGTGGAAACGCTCGATGGCAACCCTGCACCCCCGGGGCCCAATATCTGTGGTTGCGACGTAAGAAATCGACGCGGCGCACGGTAAACATTCCTGTGACCACAGGAGGCGCAGAATTACTTACCGCGCAGGGTCGACGCCCACATGCTACTGTCGTCATCAGTTGCAGGTGTGGTTGCCAGAAGGTTTTTCCGACGGCCGATCATCACGGCGACACGGAATGCGCACAGGGCGTATTCCTGACACCGTCTCCGAAGGAGAAACAAAATGGCTACTGGCACTGTGAAGTGGTTCAACGCGGAAAAGGGCTTCGGCTTCATCGAGCAGGACGGCGGCGGCGCCGACGTCTTCGCCCACTACTCGAACATCGCCACCCAGGGCTTCCGCGAGCTGCTGGAAGGCCAGAAGGTGTCGTTCGACATCGCGCAGGGCCAGAAGGGCCCGACGGCCGAGAACATCGTTCCCGCCTGACGCACCGGCACTGACGCATACTTCGCAGCTGGGGCCCGCACCTTGGGGTGCGGGCCCCAGCTCGCTTTATTCCCAGGGTGATTCGACCCTGTCATTTTCAGGCCCGTTCTCGCGATTCTCTGCGCCGCTCATTCTGCTGCGGAAATTCCTTGGTACGTGCCCGCATCGAGGAAGGTTCCGCATGAACCGCACACGTACCACTCGCGCACGCACCAATCGCACATACGACCGCTTCGGAGGAAGTCCCGCCGCGGGCCGCTCCGGCGTTCCGCGCCGCTCCAGCGGTTACGGAAACCGACAGTCGGCGGGGGGCGATTTCGCGCTGCCGAAGACGGTCACGCCCGCGTTGCCCGCTGTCGAGTCGTTCGCCGATCTCGCCATGCCGGCGACGTTGCTGACCACGCTCGGCCATGAAGGCGTGACCGTACCGTTCCCGATCCAGGCGGCGACCCTGCCGAACTCCCTGGCCGGCCGTGACGTACTCGGTCGCGGCCGCACCGGGTCGGGCAAGACCCTCGCCTTCGGCCTCGCAGTACTGGCCCGTACGGCGGGCCGGCGCGCCGAGCCGCGTCGGCCGCTGGCCCTGATCCTCGTCCCCACCCGTGAGCTGGCCCAGCAGGTCACCGACGCGCTCGCTCCCTATGCCCGCTCCGTGAGCGTGAGGCTCGCCACCGTCGTCGGCGGAATGTCCATCGGCAGGCAGGCCGGTGCGCTGCGGGCCGGCGCGGAGGTGGTCGTCGCGACGCCCGGTCGGCTCAAGGACCTCATCGACCGGGGCGACTGCCGGCTCGTCGACGTCGACGTCACGGTGCTCGACGAGGCCGACCAGATGACCGACATGGGCTTCATGCCTCAGGTCACCGCCCTGCTCGATCAAGTGCGCCCCGAGGGCCAGCGGATGTTGTTCTCGGCCACCCTGGACCGCAACGTCGACCTGCTGGTCCGCCGCTACCTGACCGACCCGGTGGTTCACTCCGTCGACCCGTCGGCCGGTGCCGTCACCACGATGGAGCACCACGTACTCCACGTGCACGACGTGGACAAGCACCGCACGACAACCGAGATCGCGGCCCGGGACGGCCGGGTCATCATGTTCCTGGACACCAAGCACGCCGTGGACCGGCTGACGAAGCACCTGCTGAACAGCGGTGTCCGCGCCGCGGCCCTGCACGGTGGCCGGTCCCAGCCGCAGCGCACCCGGACCCTGGCTCAGTTCAAGGACGGTCACGTCACCGTCCTGGTGGCCACCAACATCGCGGCCCGCGGCATCCACATCGACAGCCTCGACCTGGTCGTCAACGTGGATCCGCCCAGCGACCACAAGGACTATCTGCACCGTGGCGGCCGTACGGCCCGGGCCGGGGAGTCCGGCAGCGTCGTCACCCTGGTGACCCCCAACCAGCGCCGCGACATGACCCGGCTGATGGCCTCAGCCGGCATCAGCCCGCGCATCACCCCGGTCCGCTCGGGCGAGGCGGAGCTGAGCCGCATCACAGGCGCCCAGGCGCCCTCCGGCGTCCCGGTGGTCATCACCGCGCCTGTCGTGGAACGCACCCGGCGCACGTCTTCGCCGTCCCGGAACCGCCGGGACCGCACCGGCCAGGGCCGACCCGTCGGCACGGGGGTGCGCCGCAGGGCACAGCGGCGGCCCGGCAACGACTCGGCCGCCTAGGCCGGCACAGTCCCCAAAGCCTCCGTGGCCTCTCGGAAGACTCAGTGGCCTCCGGGGCCGCAGGAGCCACCAAGCCGACCAGCCCTTACCGAAGGAGACACCCTTGACGCCAGCGCGGACGCAGTACGGCCTGCCGCACCCCGCCGCCCCCGTGACCGCGGTCGAGGACATCGAAGGGCGCGGGCCTCGGGTATGTGACGACATGACCGTCGAGGTGGCTCTGGCCGTCATGGCGAGTGCCCGGGTCGAGTACCTGACCGTGTGCGACGGGGACGACCAGAGCACAGCTCTGATCACCCTGGTCCGGCTCGCCGGTCTTCGCGACAGTTCCACGTACACGGACCGGATCCGTCTGCGGGACGTCCTCGACGGACCGCTTCCCTCGTCCGGCGCCCGTGCCGCCGGCGTCGGTGCGTACGCCCGAGTTCCGGGCGTACTCGCCCTCTCGCGCTGATCCGCCCCGCCCCGGGCAGCCCGTTCTCCTCCTCCCCGCGACTTCTCCCCTGTGAGGCATCATGCGCTGCGTCATCGCCCGGCACCCGTTCGGCCTGACCAGGACCGGGGTGCCGGCCGTGATGCAGGGCGTCAGGCCCGGGCTCGTCATGGGTGAGTCCGTGGGCGTCGGCGGTCCCACTCCGCTCCGGACCGCGTCGGTGCTGCCCGGCGGAACCGGCCCCGTGGCCGTATGAGGTCGGGCGGGAAACCGCCCTCAGGATCCCGGTGGGGGCCCTGCCGACGCGCGTCGGCAGGGCCCCCACCGGGATCCTGAGGGCGGTTTCCCGCCCGACCTCATACGGCCACGGGGCCGGTTCCGCCGGGCAGCACCGACGCGGTCCGGAGCGGAGTGGGACCGCCGACGCCCACGGACTCACCCATGACGAGCCCGGGCCTGACGCCCTGCATCACGGCCGGCACCCCGGTCCTGGTCAGGCCGAACGGGTGCCGGGCGATGACGCAGCGCATGATGCCTCACAGGGGAGAAGTCGCGGGGAGGAGGAGAACGGGCTGCCCGGGGCGGGGCGGATCAGCGCGAGAGGGCGAGTACGCCCGGAACTCGGGCGTACGCACCGACGCCGGCGGCACGGGCGCCGGACGAGGGAAGCGGTCCGTCGAGGACGTCCCGCAGACGGATCCGGTCCGTGTACGTGGAACTGTCGCGAAGACCGGCGAGCCGGACCAGGGTGATCAGAGCTGTGCTCTGGTCGTCCCCGTCGCACACGGTCAGGTACTCGACCCGGGCACTCGCCATGACGGCCAGAGCCACCTCGACGGTCATGTCGTCACATACCCGAGGCCCGCGCCCTTCGATGTCCTCGACCGCGGTCACGGGGGCGGCGGGGTGCGGCAGGCCGTACTGCGTCCGCGCTGGCGTCAAGGGTGTCTCCTTCGGTAAGGGCTGGTCGGCTTGGTGGCTCCTGCGGCCCCGGAGGCCACTGAGTCTTCCGAGAGGCCACGGAGGCTTTGGGGACTGTGCCGGCCTAGGCGGCCGAGTCGTTGCCGGGCCGCCGCTGTGCCCTGCGGCGCACCCCCGTGCCGACGGGTCGGCCCTGGCCGGTGCGGTCCCGGCGGTTCCGGGACGGCGAAGACGTGCGCCGGGTGCGTTCCACGACAGGCGCGGTGATGACCACCGGGACGCCGGAGGGCGCCTGGGCGCCTGTGATGCGGCTCAGCTCCGCCTCGCCCGAGCGGACCGGGGTGATGCGCGGGCTGATGCCGGCTGAGGCCATCAGCCGGGTCATGTCGCGGCGCTGGTTGGGGGTCACCAGGGTGACGACGCTGCCGGACTCCCCGGCCCGGGCCGTACGGCCGCCACGGTGCAGATAGTCCTTGTGGTCGCTGGGCGGATCCACGTTGACGACCAGGTCGAGGCTGTCGATGTGGATGCCGCGGGCCGCGATGTTGGTGGCCACCAGGACGGTGACGTGACCGTCCTTGAACTGAGCCAGGGTCCGGGTGCGCTGCGGCTGGGACCGGCCACCGTGCAGGGCCGCGGCGCGGACACCGCTGTTCAGCAGGTGCTTCGTCAGCCGGTCCACGGCGTGCTTGGTGTCCAGGAACATGATGACCCGGCCGTCCCGGGCCGCGATCTCGGTTGTCGTGCGGTGCTTGTCCACGTCGTGCACGTGGAGTACGTGGTGCTCCATCGTGGTGACGGCACCGGCCGACGGGTCGACGGAGTGAACCACCGGGTCGGTCAGGTAGCGGCGGACCAGCAGGTCGACGTTGCGGTCCAGGGTGGCCGAGAACAACATCCGCTGGCCCTCGGGGCGCACTTGATCGAGCAGGGCGGTGACCTGAGGCATGAAGCCCATGTCGGTCATCTGGTCGGCCTCGTCGAGCACCGTGACGTCGACGTCGACGAGCCGGCAGTCGCCCCGGTCGATGAGGTCCTTGAGCCGACCGGGCGTCGCGACGACCACCTCCGCGCCGGCCCGCAGCGCACCGGCCTGCCTGCCGATGGACATTCCGCCGACGACGGTGGCGAGCCTCACGCTCACGGAGCGGGCATAGGGAGCGAGCGCGTCGGTGACCTGCTGGGCCAGCTCACGGGTGGGGACGAGGATCAGGGCCAGCGGCCGACGCGGCTCGGCGCGCCGGCCCGCCGTACGGGCCAGTACTGCGAGGCCGAAGGCGAGGGTCTTGCCCGACCCGGTGCGGCCGCGACCGAGTACGTCACGGCCGGCCAGGGAGTTCGGCAGGGTCGCCGCCTGGATCGGGAACGGTACGGTCACGCCTTCATGGCCGAGCGTGGTCAGCAACGTCGCCGGCATGGCGAGATCGGCGAACGACTCGACAGCGGGCAACGCGGGCGTGACCGTCTTCGGCAGCGCGAAATCGCCCCCCGCCGACTGTCGGTTTCCGTAACCGCTGGAGCGGCGCGGAACGCCGGAGCGGCCCGCGGCGGGACTTCCTCCGAAGCGGTCGTATGTGCGATTGGTGCGTGCGCGAGTGGTACGTGTGCGGTTCATGCGGAACCTTCCTCGATGCGGGCACGTACCAAGGAATTTCCGCAGCAGAATGAGCGGCGCAGAGAATCGCGAGAACGGGCCTGAAAATGACAGGGTCGAATCACCCTGGGAATAAAGCGAGCTGGGGCCCGCACCCCAAGGTGCGGGCCCCAGCTGCGAAGTATGCGTCAGTGCCGGTGCGTCAGGCGGGAACGATGTTCTCGGCCGTCGGGCCCTTCTGGCCCTGCGCGATGTCGAACGACACCTTCTGGCCTTCCAGCAGCTCGCGGAAGCCCTGGGTGGCGATGTTCGAGTAGTGGGCGAAGACGTCGGCGCCGCCGCCGTCCTGCTCGATGAAGCCGAAGCCCTTTTCCGCGTTGAACCACTTCACAGTGCCAGTAGCCATTTTGTTTCTCCTTCGGAGACGGTGTCAGGAATACGCCCTGTGCGCATTCCGTGTCGCCGTGATGATCGGCCGTCGGAAAAACCTTCTGGCAACCACACCTGCAACTGATGACGACAGTAGCATGTGGGCGTCGACCCTGCGCGGTAAGTAATTCTGCGCCTCCTGTGGTCACAGGAATGTTTACCGTGCGCCGCGTCGATTTCTTACGTCGCAACCACAGATATTGGGCCCCGGGGGTGCAGGGTTGCCATCGAGCGTTTCCACTCCCAGCGCTGTGACCTCCTGCGGAGGCCTGTACACGGCCGCTGCCGGCATCGCGGGACGGGATGCCGACGAGCGCGCCGGGGACCCTGGAAGGGAGGCGAAGGCCACATGGCGGCCGGGGGGTATGGCGGAACGCCCGCGGCCCACCCGATGACCCACGGACGTACATCATGACGGTACATGGACTATTCTTGGTACATGTCCATGAAGCGCACCAACGTCTACGCCGACCCTGAGGATCTGGCGATCATCAAGGAAGCGGCCAAGCGCCGGGGGATAAGCGAGGCCGAGATCATCCGTCAGGGGATCCATCTCGCAGCAATGGCGAACCGCGTGTGGGACGAGCCGTTGTTCTCGCGGACCTTCGAGGGGGCAGGTCGTACCCCGTCAAAGACGGAGGTCCGTGACACGGTTGCCGATGCGGTCCGGCGCGAGAAGGGCTTCGACCCGCATCCCGGAACTGCCGCGTGATCATCGTCATCGCAGACACGTCCGGACTTCTGGCGGCTCTGGACGCGACTCATCCGGAGCACGGGGCGGCGAACGAGGCGATCATGGCAGCCGGCCTTCTGGTCATGTCGCCGCTGCTGCTGGCCGAGCTCGATCATGTTGCCACGCGCGAACTCGGGCGGGACGCTGCCCTGAGCGCAGTCGACGACCTCCGGCGCTGGATGAGCCGGGGCCGTGTCGTCATGCCGGAGGTCACCGAGGCCCACCTGGGTGCCGCCCAGTCGGTCCGTGTCCGCTACGGCGCGCTCGATCTGGACCTCGCCGACGCGGTGAACGTGGCCTTCGCTGCTGACTACGACACCGACGCGATTCTCACCCTGGACCGACGCGACTTCCGTGCCGTACGCCCCTTGGGCCGCCACAAAGCGTTCCGGGTCCTGCCTGACGACTTGCCGCTCTGAGGCGGTCTTCCGGTGGGCGTTCAGCGCGCAGCGCGCGCCCGGCAGCAGAGAGCCCGGCCATGCAAAAGTCCCAGGCCAATGACCAGGGACCTCAAGAAGAGCGGGTGGACGAGAATCGAACTCGCGCTCTTAGCTTGGGAAGCGACGGCGCTTGGGTGGCCTCATGCCCTCTGACCTGCGCAGTTTCATTGTTCTATGGCGAGTGTGGGGGTTTGGCGATCGCTGTTGACCGTAGTTGTCCGTTCTCAAGGGCACGTCGAGGGCACGGTGCTGAGGAGCTGCCTCGGTCGCCTTGAGATTGGGTCGAAGGCGGACCTTGTGCTCTGGTGCCTGCGCGAGGCGAGTTGTGTCGTTTGCACCTGCGCCTCCGGGCCGGAGCCAACAGCCAGCGCCCGCCTGATAAGCCGCTCCGGAACGTTCGGTACCGCCAAGACGCTCACCTCGGACGGCCGGGTGCCCCAGGTCGGCGCCCGCCCGAGCTCCCGGTTCACGGTGATCTGGCAACAGGAAAGCTTTCCGTACACGATCAAGTCCGTCACCGGACCCTGACGGGCACCAACTGCCCCGCCGTGCTCCGTTCGGCGGTTCCCACTCATCGCTCCGTGAAGGAG
>NZ_JBSGZV010000102.1:0-7872 GCF_053611185.1 Streptomyces sp. NPDC054834
CTGGGAAACCCGAGACGACATGCACGACGCCTTCCTCCAGCTCGCACACTGCATGACCCTCGCCCGCAAGCATCCGGCTTTCTGAAAGCACCCCTTAGACGCAGAGCGTCGAGGTCCGGCTCGGGCGGCAAGATCGTCACACGCCCATCCGACGGTGCAGACCCATGCCCTGTCAGTGCAGACCTCTGCCCTATTTCGGGTCTAGGCGGAAAGCGGGCGGGCAGACGTCTGCACTACGGTGGCCGCCAGCCCAGCCCAGTTGCGGCCGGGGTGTTTACGGGAGGCGACCGGAGGAGGGACGCGCTCATGACACTACGCAGCCCTGTGGCGGCGCGCGCATGGACGGTCGAGGTGAGTTCCCACACCGGCAGCATCAGCCTGATCTGTCGGCACTGTCCCCATGACAGTGGGCGCCTCAGCCCCTCATCCGCGCGCGCAGCCGCGCTGGCCCACCTCGCCCGCCATGCTCGAGCCGATCTACGGGATGTCCACCTGCGCATCTGCCAATGCCGCGAGCGCGGCTGCCGCTGGCATCCTCGCCACCGGGGCTGCGCTGGCCCTATCCGACTGCTTCTGGCCCGTGAGCGAGCCGGCAGGGTCTGGAGGCTGGCCGATGCCTGCACTGCCTGTGCGGCGGCCACACATCAGGCCGCGGTGGTACCCGACACCATGCTGGTCAGGCCGTGCAGGACACCTCAGGCCCCTCGGCCGCGCCGACGGGAGGTGCGGGGCCCGGGCGACCGTCACCGAGTGGCGGAGATCCTCAGCTACCTGGCAGCCGCACTCCCGGCCGGTGTCTCGGCGGACGCACGGCTCAGGATGGCGAATCTGCGCCGTCACCGGGGATGTGCAGTGGACTTGCGGGAGAGGGGATAGCTGATGACCTGCGTCGCCGTAGGCCGCTGCAGTGAGCGGAGTCCGCGAACGCCAAGTCCCGGCGACCCGGCCAACTCCCGTACTCAGAACAGGGCCACACCTACTCAGGTTTGGGTTCTGCCAGGCTGATCAGTGTCTGCGCCAAGCGGCGCATCGGATCCCACTCGCTCCCGAGCTGCTGCCCGCTCGTTTCTGCTTCTCGGAGCATCTCCTTGATCCGCTCCTGGACGTATGGCTTGTTGACCAGTTCGCCCTGGTAGGCGTTCATGGATTCGATGTGACTCTTCCAGCGGACTGGGATGGCCGTCCCGTCCGGGCCGAGCAGGCAGTCTCGGCCGAAGTAGAACTCCACGGAGCAAGCGCGACCGGTGACGTCGTCGGATGAAGCGCCTGAGGGCCCGAGAGTCGGGTAGGAGCGCGCATAGTCCAGGTCGGGCAACCTGCAGACCGCGTAATGGTCCGGCAGAGGAGTGCTGGCGAGTTGCTTCTCTGCCTGGCGGCCAGCTGTGTCATTGTCCAGGATTCCGATCACTCGGTTCATGACGCCAGCGGCCGCAAAGCTTCGCATGTTCTTGACGACCTGATCGGTTCCGCCAGCGGCTTTCGTGGTCTCGAGGTCCCAGAACTTGAAGTATCCGGCGACTTCGGGACAGACAAGCCTGAGTGCCCGGGGTATGACCTGTGCATCGAATTTGCCCTCGGTGATCACGATGATGGGGCCGGTGCTTGCGGTCATGAGGCCCAGCTCATGGATGGCCTGAGCGGACAGGTCCTCGGCGCTGTTGCAGTAGCCAGCCGACAGAAGGGCTGACAGGTCCAATGTCAACGTGTTCCGAGGGTCCTGGTCCAGGAGGAGAGCGGCGAGGAGGAAGCGAGGATCTTCGGTGTAGTACTCAAAATAAGAGTCCAGGTCGTTCGCGCATGCTGCCTCTATCGGGTCGAGGTTCTCGTAAGTGTCCCCATAACGCATAAACCCCTTGATGTAGGCAGCAAGTCCGGTGGCGACGACTTGTTCGCACGACATTTGATGAGGCGTCTCTTCCCCCGTGGCCGACCTGACGAGGAGGACATCCTCTGCTTCCCCGTCTTCCCTCAGCTGTGACCTTCGGAACTCTGCCATCGACCGTCTGCTGACCTCGGGTGTGAAGCCCATGAGCCTCAGACGAGTGAGGGCGGTCCCGACCGTGGTGCGGTAACCGAAGCGCTCGGATGTGTCGACGTCATCGTCGTCCCACTGCGCGACCTCAAGCTCCGGCGGGATCTCCTGGCCTGCTGGGACGCTGTTGAGCTCGTCGACGGTCCGGGCCCAGTCGGCTCGCATGTACTTGTCTTCCTCTTGGAAGATGGTCATCAGCCGGGACGGGATCTCGTTCTTGCCCCACAAGATCTGCCGGTCAGTCAGCAGCCGCCAGCTACTTCCCACGAACCTCTCCGTTCCAGTGCCGTCGCCGAGTCACGGTGGTGAAGCCAAGGCTGCCGCATGGTTCACCTCTGCGGTGGGCCAGGGATCGAGCCGGCTGCAGTTCCGCGGGGCATGACGTTGATCCTGCGGACGTTGGCGGACGCTTCGACGGCCGCGACGAGTCTGGCGTTCTCGACGGATAGCCGTTGGATGCAGGCGAGAGCAAGGGCGAGCTGATCGGTGAGTTCGCGGTTCGCTCTGCGGATCTTCGCATTGCGGCGGACGAGGTCCTGGTAGCGCTTCGTGCCAGCAACCTGTGCCGGTTCTGGCGCGGTGCCAGAGCGGACAGCGCCAATCGCTTCGACGATCTCCGGGAAGTGCCGGCGAAGGGTGGTGTTGGACAGCCCGACGCGCTGCGCAAGGCCCAGGACGCTTGGGCGGGTGCCGTTGCGGGCGGCTTGTGTCATGAGCTCGTCCGCTGCTTTGCGGACGCGTTCGGGGTGGGGCAGGTCAAGTCGGGTAGTCATGGTCACTCCGCAGCGGGCATGTTCTGGTTCAGAAAGCGGCTGATCTCCGCGTGACGGGCGGCGAGTCGGTGGTGCAGTAGCGGTGGCAGGGCGGTCCGGTTGCCCAGCTGCGCTTCGATGTCACCAAGCTCGCGTTTCCAGGCATCTGCGTTGCTGCTGGTCAGAGCAACATTGCGGCAGGCCAGCGGCTTGCATCCACCGTGGTCGGGGAGCCCTTCTCCTCGGTCGGTGCGGGCCTTCTCGCAGAGTGCTTTGGTGTGGTCGTGGACGCAGGTGATGTATTCGCCGGGATAGACGGCCGGATCGTGCTTGGCCATGATCCGCTGCAGCCGTCGCGAGTCGAGGACGACCTTGCCTCCGAAGCGGGCTCGTTCAGCGAAGTCCTTCAGCCGCTCGGCGGCCTCGGCTGCGGCGGGCCCTCCGAGTTTGGTGTGTTCGTGAGCTTCGACGGTGGCCATCAGATGCTCGCCGCGGGTGAGTGCCTGCTCGCTTTCGACTTCGGCCCGGAAGCCTGAGTCGCTGGTGCCCGCATAGCCTTCGAACATTTGGATGCTGTGGTGTCGGTATTGCAGGGCGCCTGCGATGGTGCCGCCAGGTCTGCGTGCGATGAACCAGGCCAGGGTTCGTCGGAACTGGCTGGTCTTCAGCCTCCAGGATTTGCCAGCGACGTCTGGGATGGACCCGGCAAGGCCGCGTTTGTTGCAGTAGCGGTTGACCCAGCTGATGAAGTCGTTGAGTTGGATGTTCGTGCCGTCGTTCGTCAGAGCTCGTTCCGCCGAGTCCCTTATGCTGCCGGGTCCGTGGTCGAGGCGGGTGAATAGCAGGGTTCTCTCGGCGGGCTGAAGTCGCTCCATGACCTGGACGGCCCGGGAGACGGGCTGGCCGACCAGCCAAGTGGCGGGGACGCCGGTTGGGTCGTCCTCACCCTTGAAGGCAAGGCTGTGGACCTTCCATCGATATGGGGTGCCGGAGGAGTCCCGTTCGATACTGAGGCAACCTCGCTGCAGGTGCTTGACCTCGCTGTCCCGCATCCCGGAGAGGAACGCGATGACGATGTAGCAGGCGATCTGCAGCAGTCGGGCGAGCTGGAACATGCTGTCGTCGTGTTCCTGGTAGGTACTGATGCAGGTCAGCCAGGGCTTTCCATCGATTGAGGCGGTGATCGGTGTCGCCATGGCGGTCCGGTCGTCGACGCCGACGATGGTGGCGGCCTCGTCGAGCATGCCGCGGGCAAACCAGACTGCCCCGACGGTGCAGCCCATTTGTATGGCGATTTGGAGTCGGTTGGGGCGCCCCCGGTGCCCGGGCAGCGGACGGTTCTCGGCGATGTGCTGGGCGATCAGTTCCTCAACGGCCTGCCGGACTGGTCGGCCGTGTCGAAGCGCCCATTCCTTCGCCGGCAGCGGCCTGCGAGCTGCCCGCCAGGCTGCGTCAGCCGTGAGGATGTCGGTGGAGAAGTCGTCGATGAACTTCAGGGCCCAGGCCAGCAGCGGACCGTGTACTTCCTCCGGGATGCGGGCGGTCACGTTCTCCGCAGAGGCCTCGCGTGATTCGCCCCAGTCGTCGAGATGACGTGGATCGAAAGACAGGGCAGCCTCCTCGCCAAGGGCCGTGCGGAACCGCCAGAAGTGCCGGGCAGCCCGCCGCCCGCCCTGACGAGCGGACGCTGACTTGGGATGTTCCTTGAGCAAGTACTTCTGGTAGGCCTCGAGGTCTCCCCCGGTCAGAGCCCCGATGGGTGGACCGCCGTGCCGGTCTAGCCACTGCAGGAAGCCCTTCAGCGCGGTGAACAGTGACCGGACGGTTGCGATCTTGGGGCGGGTCTCACCGGGCGGCAGCGGCCCGGACAGCACGGCATAGCAAAGCATCTTCGCCGTATGTCGGTAGCACACCGGCAAAGTCCCGAAGTGCAACGTCAGAGATCGTTCATGGAGTTTGTGGCAGGCGGGTGTCAGGTCCCAGATGTCATCCATGAACCGCGAGGTGTCCTCCAGGCCGAATCCTGGCCTGAGGGTCTGCGCGTGCAGCACTCGCGTGTGGGGGGTGACTTCGTCTGCCTTGGCGGTCAGGGCACTGGTGGTCACGGCTTTTCCCAGGGATTCTCGACCAGATCGAGCAGTGCATCCGGCTTCTTCGCCGCCTGGTGTCGGCGTACACGTGAACGTGCGTAGCCGCGTACGGATGAACGTGCAGAGTTCTTGATGTGTTGAGGGACGGTGCTCGGCACTCTGCTGCCTGTTGTTGAGGTCGCAGAGAGGGGTGGGACGTGGTCCTGGATCCGCAACGCTGGCTGGAATTGCGGCGCTTTCGCGGTCTGGTCGAGTCCGGTTCCATGAGCCTGTCGGAGGTCGCCAAGGAGACCGGACTCAACTGGCGGACGGTCAGCAAGTACTTGTCTCCCGACGGGCCTGTGTCACCGCCACGCCGGTCACCGAGCGGGCGGTCCCGGGCGAGGGTGATCGACGAGTTCGCGCCGCTGGTCGACTCGATGCTGCGGGCGGAGATCCTGATGAAGGCCGCCGTCATCCACGAGCGGCTGGCCACGGAGTACGGGTTCACCGGCAACTACCAGCGGACCAAGCTCTACGTTCAGGAAGCCCGCCCGCGGATCGCCGAGGAACTCGGCATCACGCCGAAGGAGTTGGCGGGCATGCACCGCCGGTTCGAGGTGATCCCCGGGGCCCAGGCTCAGGTGGACTGGGGCGACGAGGGCAAGACGCTCGCCCACATGGGCATCGCGAAGGTCTACTCGTTCCACATGACGCTGTCGTACTCGCGCGACCCATTCTGCTGCTTCACCACCAGTCAGGACCTGCAGACCTTCTTCGACTGCCACCGCCGGGCGTTTGCCCACTTCGGCGGGGTGCCGATGACGATCGTCTACGACCGCACCAAGACCGTCGTCCGCCGCCACGTCGCCCCCGGCGAGGCCGTCCCGCTGCACCCGGAGGCGGTCGGCTTCGCCGGACACTACGACTTCGATATCGACGTGCTGGCCGCCTACCGGCCCACCGGCAAGGGCCGTGTCGAACGGCAGGTGCTGATCGTCCGCGACCACGTGCTGTCCGGACGGGCCTTCTCCTCCATCGAGGAGATGGACGCCGCCTTCCTGTCCTGGGTGCCGCAGCGGCGAGCCCAGATCCACAAGACCCACCGGGAGGTCATCGGCGAGCGGGCCGCCCGTGACCACGCGGCCCTCAAGCCGCTGCCGCCGACGCCTTATCTGGTGGCCGAGCGGCACCTGCGGCCGGTCGGCAAGGACTGTCTGGTCGCCTTCGGCGGCAACCTCTACTCGGTGCCCGCCCGCCGCGTCCGCCCCCGCCAGCTGGTCGAGATCCGGGCCACGAAGTCGCAGGTCATGCTTCACTCGACCGCTCCCGACGTCAGCGGCGAGACGCTGCTGGCCATGCACCCGCGGGCGGTCGGCCGCGGGACGCGTGTCGTCGAAGAGAGTCACTGGGACGGCCTGCCCACCGGAAAGGGCCGCCGGACCACCACGGGTGACGTCCCGCCCCGGCCCCGGCACCAACGGCCCCCGGGCGAGGCGGCCGGGCCGCTGCAGGCCCTGCTGAACCGGGCCGCCGCCACCCAGATCGAGGTCGGCCGCCGACCGCTGTCGGTCTATGACGAGCTGACCGGGACCCGGCCCTTCACCACCAATCGAGCGACGAAGGAATCCTCTTGAGCGAGCTGACCGGCAACCGCATCCGCACCACGGCCGGCAAGCTCGGCCTGCCGCACCTGGCGGAGACCATCAACGACTACACCCGCCGGGCGGACGAGGCCAAGTTGGGCTACCTCGACTTCCTCGACCTGGTGCTGTCCGAGGAACTCGCCGTCCGCGACGACCGCCGCTTCCGCCAGGGCCTGCGGCTGTCCCGGCTGCCGCATCACAAGACGCTGGATGAGTACGACTTCTCCTTCCAGCCCGAGCTCGATCCGCGCAAGGTCAAGGACCTGGCCACCCTCTCCTTCATCGAGGCCAAGGCCAACGCGGCCCTGCTGGGGCCGCCCGTTATCAACGGGTCCTGAGCCCCTCTCTTCACTGTCTGCGACGAGCGTCACCGTGAGCGTTCTGTGTCGTTGATGCATTGCTATCAACGGGAGTTCTTCAACGAGACGGAACGGCATCAGTGGCGCACAGCTTGGCGGTCCGGCCCGCGAACGGGCAGCGGACGTGGACCGTGATCGACGAGAAGTACCGGACCGTCGTGCCGGTCGAGGACTGGTTGGAGGCCCATCGGCAGTTGTGGTCACCGAACACGGTCCGCGGCTATGCGACCTCGCTGGCCCAGTGGTGGACGTTCCTGGAACAGCGTGACGAGACCGGAAGGTGGGGCGATCTCGGCGTCCCGGCGGTCGCCGGGTTCCTGTCCTGGCTGCGCAACGGCCGCACCGTCGAGCACACCGTTCCTAGAGACTGAGCGGGAGTGAGTCCTGGTGCCAGGACTCGTGCTCAGCCGCGTGTCCCGAACGGTTGTGGGCACGCTGGTCCCCCGCTTTCGCTCCGCGTCCGGCGCCAGCGGATCGTGTCCGTGGTCCGGGAATGCGGGGGCGGGTTCCCTCACGCCCCGGAACACCTGATGCGGCCTGGACGGTCCGATGCCCCACCGCATCACTCCGGTGTGGTGGGGGCGGTGCCGTCCGTCGCCGGATCGGGTGTCCCAGGGCGCGCCTTCCGATCGCCACGGCGGCAGCCTCGTGGCGTGTCGTGGTGCGGGTTGTGGTGGTCAGGGGCCGTTGCCAGTGCTGGGCGCCCCAGCGGCTGGTGTAGGCAGGATCGACGGCGACCAGGGGGATGCCGAGTTCGGCGGCCATGGACACCAGCCTGGCGCGCAGCTTCGCCGTGGGCATCCCGGAGATCAGCCGGCGGAACCGCTTGCGCCGCCCGTGCTTCTCCCGGGTCTTCTCCGCCTGGAAGTCCAAATCCTCGATCGCGATCGCCAGGTGGTGGCGTTCGGCCCAGTGCAGGAGGCGGACGAGGGCGTGCCGGACCTGGGCGTCCCGGTGCGGTGCGCTGCCGGTCAGGTCGTAGTCGAACCTGCGCGGTTCGCCGACCGGGTTGCC
>NZ_JBSGZV010000103.1:0-7322 GCF_053611185.1 Streptomyces sp. NPDC054834
GACCCGCCCTCCCTTCCGCGGCCGGCCGAGCCGGCGCCCCGTTGGGGGTAGTACCGCGGTACCACCCCGCCCGTGCCATTGATGACCGCGGTACCACGGTTTCGGGCCCCGCCGCTCCTAGCGTTGCCGGTGACGGGACCGCAAGGGTCCGACCACCCGAGGCAAGGGAGCGGCGATGATCGAGGCGCGGCAGCTGACCAAGCGGTACGGCGAGAAGACGGCGGTCGACCACCTGGACTTCGTGGTCAAGCCGGGCACGGTCACCGGCTTCCTGGGCCCCAACGGCGCGGGCAAGTCCACCACCATGCGCATGATCGTCGGGCTGGACGCGCCCACCAGCGGCAGCGTGACCGTGAACGGCAGGCGGTACGCCGGGCACAGCGCTCCGTTGCAGGAGGTCGGCGCCCTGCTGGAGGCCAAGTCGATCCACCCGGGCCGCTCCGCCTTCGCCCATCTGATGGCGCAGGCCCACACCCACGGCATCCCGCGCCGCCGGGTGGAGGAGGTCGTCGAGCTGACCGGACTCCAGTCCGTGGCCAGGCGGCGTGCCGGCGCCTTCTCGCTCGGCATGGGCCAGCGCCTGGGCATCGCCGCGGCCCTGCTGGGCGACCCGGCCACCCTCATGCTCGACGAGCCGGTCAACGGGCTCGACCCCGAGGGCGTGCTGTGGATCCGCAACCTGCTCACCGGGCTCGCGTCCGAGGGCCGTACCGTCTTCGTCTCCTCGCACCTGATGAGCGAGATGGCGCTGGTCGCCGACCACCTGATCGTCGTCGGGCGCGGACGCCTGCTGGCCGACACCACGGTGCAGGAACTGGTGCGCCAGGCCGGCGGTGACACCGTGACGGTCGCCTCCGACCGGGCGAACCGCCTGCGCGAGGTCCTGGCCGGCCCCGGCGTGGAGATCACCGGCGCGATCGGTTCCGAGGAACTCCAGGTAACCGGCCTGACGGCACGTGCCATCGGCCTCAAGGCCGCCGAGCACGGCATCCCCCTGTACGAGCTCAGCTCCAGGACCGTCTCCCTGGAACAGGCGTTCATGGACCTGACCAGCGACGCCGTCGAATACCACGGCACCACCACCGTCGAGACACCCCGGAGCGCCGCATGAGCCAGACGACCCTGAGCGGGAGCGTGACGCCCGTACCGGCACCCGGGCACAGCCCGCGCCCGCCCTACAAGGTCACCGCGCGCCGGGTGCTGCGCTCGGAGTGGGCCAAACTGTGGTCCCTGCGCTCCACCTGGATCACCCTGGGCCTGGGCCTGCTGTTCCTGATCGGCTTCGGTGTCATCGCCGCCGTGCACTACCACTCCGAGTACACCTCGGGCCGACAGCTGCGCCCGGACGACGCGAACGCGACCGCGCTGAGCCTGTCCCTGTTCGGCACCAACTTCGCGCAACTCGCCCTGGGCGTCCTGGGCGTACTGGTCACCGCCGGCGAGTACTCCACGGGCATGATCCGCTCGACGCTCGCCGCGGTCCCGCGCCGCCTGCCCGTGCTGTGGTCGAAGGCCGCGGTGTTCGGCCTGGTGGCGCTGGTCGTCGCCACCGTCGGCGTGTTCGTCGCGTTCCCGATCGGCGCCGGTGTGGTCTCCGGCACGCCCGCGGCGCTGTCGCTGTCCCACGCGGGTGTCGTACGCGCCCTGCTGGGCGCGGGCCTCTACCTCGGCCTGGTCGCCGTGATCGGCGTGGCCCTGGGCGCGCTGCTGCGCTCGGTCGCGGGCGGCATCGCCGTGCTGGTCGCCTCGCTGATGCTGGTGCCCGGCCTCGTCACGCTGCTGCCCGGCTCGTGGCAGGACGACATCAGCAAGTACCTGCCCAGCAACGCCGGTGAGTCGGTGTTCGCGCTGACCCACGACTCGACGACCCTGTCGCCGACCGCCGGGCTCCTGGTCTTCCTCTGCTGGACCGCGCTCGCGCTCGCGGGGGCCGCGTACCGCCTGGTGCGCACCGACGCCTGATGCGGCGCACTCTCGCAGGCGGCGCGCACCCGGCCCGGCCCGGTACGCACCTCCCGGCCGCCGTACGCCACGATGGACGGGTGACACCCATGAGCGGCGACGACTCCGCCCAGGTCGGGCCCGCTGCCCAGGCCGGGGCGGCTTACCAGGCCTGGGCGGATCCCGTCTGGAACCACCCCCTGGTCAACCGGGTGTCCAGCCTCGGCCAGCGGCTGCGCCAGGCCGACCGGGGCCACCCGTGGATGCTGGACGCGGGGGTGGTCCTCCTCATGGTCCCGCTGCTGTGCGTGCCGGACCTGGTGCCCCACCACCACGACCGGCACGACCTCGCCCGCGCCTTCACCCACCTGTCCCTGGCGGCCACCATCGCCTTGCAGGCCGGGCAGGTGCTGCCCCTGCTGTGGCGGCGCAGACGGCCCTCGCCGGCGTTCGCGCTGATCGCCGCGGTGTTCCTCGTCCAGTGCGCGCTGGGTGCCTGGCTGCGCGCCGGCGTCGCCGTGCTGATCGCGCTCTACAGCCTGGCCCTGCACGGGCGGCTGCGTCATCTGCCCGCCGCCTGTGCCGTGACGGCGGGCGGGCTGGCGCTGCTCGCCGTGCGGATGCGGGCGGACGTGTCCATCGTGGACGGACTGTTCTTCCTGAGCACCACCATCATCGCCGCGGTCGCGCTGGGTCTCGCGGTACGCATCCGGCGTGCCCAGCTCGCCGGCCTGCGCGACCGCGCGGCCCGTCTGGAGATCGAGCGCGACCAGCGCAGCCGGCTGGCCGTCGTCACCGAACGCACCCGGGTGGCCCGTGAGATGCACGACATCGTCGGCCACAACCTGTCCGTCATCATCACGCTCGCCGACGGAGGCGCGTACGCGGCCGACATCGCCCCGGAACGCGGCAAGCAGGCCCTCCTCATGATCGGAGACACCGGACGGCAGGCCCTCGGCGAACTCCGCCGCACCCTCGGCGTCCTGCGCGAACAGAGCCAGGCCCCTGAGCTCAGCCCCCAGCCGGGCCTCGCGGACATCGACGCCCTGTGCGCCCGGATCCGCTCCGCCGGCCCCCAGGTCGATCACCGCACCCGCGGCGAACTGGACGTCCTGGACCGCGGTGTCCAGCTGGCGGTCTACCGCATCGTCCAGGAGGCCCTCACCAACGCCCTCAAACACGCGGGCCACGACACCCGGATCCGGCTCACGGTGGCCGTCGAGGACACCCGGGTGCGGATCGACGTCCACGACACCGGCCCAGGCGCAGGGCCCGGCCGGCCGGGACCGGCCGAGGAAGGACACGGACTGGCAGGCATGAAGGAACGCGCAGCCCTCTACAACGGGACCGTCACCGCGGAACCCGCCCCGGACGGCGGATGGACGGTACGGGCCACGCTCGACCTCACCCCGCTCGCCGACCTTCCCGGTCCGTCCGGTCCGGGAGGTGCGGTGTGACCACCGTGCTCATCGCGGACGACCAGCCCTTGCAGCGCTTCGGCTTCCGCATGCTCCTGGAGAGCTCCCCCGAGACGGAGGTCGTCGGTGAGGCGGCGCACGGCGGCGAGGCCGTCCGCATGGCCGCGGAACTCCGCCCGGACGTGATCCTCATGGACGTCCGGATGCCCGGCATGGACGGCATCGAAGCCACCCGCCACATCGTCGCCTCCGGCGGCCGCTCCCGCGTCCTCGTCCTGACCACCTTCGACCTGGACGAGTACGCGCACGCGGCCCTGCGCGCCGGAGCCAGCGGATTCCTCCTCAAGGACGCACACCCCGAGGAACTCCTGGCCGGTATCCGCGCGGTCGCGGGCGGCGACGCCGTCATCGCCCCGGCCCTCACCCGCCGCCTGCTGGACGCCCACGCCCTGCACCTGCCGTCCCTGGCCGTCGGAGCGGTGGACGACCCGAGAGTGCGCGCCCTGACCGAACGCGAGCACGAGATCCTGGTCGCCATCGGCCAGGGCTGGACCAACGGCGAGATCGCCGAGCGCCTGGTCCTGTCGGAGTCCACGGTGAAGACCTACGTCGGCCGCGTCCTGGCCAAGATCGGAGCCCGCGACCGCATCCAGGCCGTGATCTTCGCTTACGACCTCGGACTCGCCCGCCCGAACGCACCCGAGTGACGCGGGCGCGGCGCTCACGGCCGGGATGTCGGCGCCCCGCAGGGCGAGTCCGCCCGCGAGGCCGGGCCGGCGCCCAGGACGGTACGGCGAGTGGGGCGGACGGTGGTTTCGGTCATGATCGGTTCTCCTGGAGATGAGAAGGGCGCGGTGAGTTCGCGCGGAGCGGCACGGCACGCCGGCTCCGGACGGTCGCGGCCACGGCCGCGACCGTGCACAGCGACGTCACACCCACGAGGAGAACGACGGACGGATTGACGAAGAAAGGCACCATGTCGTACGACGCGTTGCATTTCTGCGTCAGCGGAAAGAACTGCTCTTTCGCAAGGGCGTACTTCGAGTCGTACGGCTGGTGGAGGACCACGGTGCATTCCTCCTGCTTGTCCAGCGAGAACATCCGCGACGCGCCGTATCCGTACATCAGCATCAAGGAGAGGAACGAAATGCCCGCTGCGACGGCCCAGTTCCGGGGCTTCATACCGTTCTCCGCACCAGCCCGCTACAGGCTTTACATCCGGCACCGAGGGCGGAACCATCGGTACGGCGAGTGCGGCGGGCGCCAGGACGCAAGATCATGTGTTCATGACAACTCGGCCGGATTCGCCTTGTCAATGACGGCTGTCACGCGGCCTGCGGTGACCTCGGGTGCGGGCAGTCCCCACAAGCGGCAGCCACCGCGAGCCAGTTGGGTGTGGGTCGCACCAGCAGGCCGGCCCCATGCCGTCCACGTGACATCGGTCCGTCACCGCAGCGGGACCGCGGGCCACAGGGGCTCGGTGGCCCGCTCCTCGGCCCCGCGCAGGACGCGGAGGACGTTGCGGCCGGTCAGGGCCTCCGGCTTGGGCCGGGGCCAGCCGCGGTCGGCGGGTTCACGCAGCAGGACGGGGTAGCCCGAGACGTCGGCGAGGCCGGTCGGCTGGTGGTCCACGCCGTCGTAGTCGCCGCCGGGACCGATGTGGTCCATGCCGGCCACCTCGCGGGCGTGCTCCACGTGGTCGGCGACCCGGACGACCGTCACCTCGGGGCGGGTTGGGCCGGCCCGCAGCGGACGATCGCGCGCTCGATGGTGTCGGTCCGGGGCGAGCAGCATCAGCGCCTCGACCTCAAATCCGGCGGCACACGGCCAGGTCGCCACCTGGTCCGGCCGGCGGCGATGGACATGGATCCTCATCGGGTGGCCGCCGTAGCCCTGTCACGGCTCTGGCACTGTTCGCGGACAGCGTGCGGGCCACGGGCGGCGGACCGGTGGCGGATGTCGGCTGCGGTCCCGGACACGTCACCGCCCACCTGGACAGACTCGGCGTCGACGCCTTCGGCATCGGCATAGGCACCGGTGTCCGTCGATGGCGGCGCGCACTTGGCCGGCACAGCTGACCGCGACCGCGTCGTAAGAGGTTCGGGTGTCGGTCAACCAGTCGTCCGTGGCCATGACCGGCACCGTGGTCCCTGACGCCGGAAGTCGGCATGGCCGCGCACCGGACGCCGATCGCCCACGCGAAGGACCCGAGGCGGAGGCTACGCGCGCGGGGTGTCGGGGCGGGCGTCGTACGCAACGCGGGCGGCGTCAATGTGTGCCAGGTGCGCGGTGCTCCACTCCAGCAGGGGTGCGGTGGCTTCGCGGAGAGTCTTGCCCATCGGGGTGAGTTCGTAGCTGACGTGCGGCGGCATGACGTTGCGTACGGTCCGCGTGAGGATTCCGTCGCGTTCCAGGCTGCGCAGGGTGACGGTGAGCATGCGCTGGCTGATTCCGTCGATGGCTCGCTTGAGTTCGGTGAAGCGGCGCGGTCCCTGGCTGAGGTTGCGCACGACCAGCAGCGACCATTTGTCCCCGACGATGTCGAGCACTTCGCGCGTCCGGCACGGGTCCTCCTGCCGCGCAGGCCGCGACTCGCTTCCCGGTGTGTTCATGGTTACCTCCAGAGAACCGGGGCACCGAAATGTGCCTTATTGCTCAAGGCGTGGCAGCTGCACCACGATGACCTTGGTTCCCAAAGAGTACTGAGGCACGAACAGGAACCACCGAGTTTCCGTGCCTCTCCGCCCCGAAGAGGGAGATCGTTCCAATCATGTCAACGTTCCTGCTGGTACACGGCGCTTGGCACAGCGGCCGGTGTTGGGAGCGGGTGGCCCCGCTGCTGGAGTCGGCCGGACATCGCGTGTTCGCACCCTCGCTGACCGGCTACGGCGACAAGACGCACCTGCTCAGTCCCGAGGTGGGGCTCGACACGCACGTCGAGGACGTCGTCAGGCGGATCCACGAGGAGGACCTGACCGAGGTGGTACTCGTGGGCCACAGCTACGCGGGGCTGGTCGTCTCCTCGGCGGCCAACCAGGTCCCGGACCGGATCGCACATCTGGTGTACCTGGATGCGATGGTCCCGCAGCACGGCGAGACCGCCGTCGACGTTCAACCCATGACTCAGAACCTGATCGACCTGGCCGCGACGTCCGGCAGCGGCTGGCGTATTCCGCCGTTGCCCGAGATGCCCGCGCCTCTTGGTCTGTTCGGGGTCACCGACCCGGCGGACGTCGCGTGGCTGCGCGCGATGCTCTCGGATCAGCCGGTGCGCTGCCTCCAGCAACCGGTCCGGCTGGACAACCCGGCCGTGAACGCGATTCCCCGCACGCACATTCACTGCGTCGGTGCGACGCCGGACGGCATCACACGGCGGCCCGTCCCCGCGATACAGCCCAATGGTTCCCCGGCACAGGTGTGGGAACTGCCGACCGGGCACGACTGCATGATCACCATGCCGACAGAACTGAGCGGACTACTGCTCGAGCTCGCCCTTTAGCAGCGTCCGGATTCGTGGTCCTGACAGCGAGCCGAAGCCCCGCACCGCCGCCCCGACAGGAAGTCGGTTTGCCGGTGCCCCGTTCTTCCTCCTCGACGGGCAGCACGCACGTCTCCGGTGCCCAGCCGGCCGAAGCGTTCGTCCAGGCACTCGAGACCGCCTGGAACGGAAAGCACGCCGAGAGTCCGTGACGCGAGTACTCGTTCGACCGGCGCGGCGGCCTACGACGACCACGGCGACACCAGGCACTCGACACCGTGAAGGCCCTCGCGCGAGCAGACGCCACCGTCGAGATCGTCACGCCCGAGCGAGCGCTCCCCGGTGCGCAAGGAGGAGGGTTCGTTCCAGCCGTTTCGCACAGGGGACGCGGTGGCAAGCAGGAATGTCCGCGCCGCGACGCTGGACGCCGCCCGTCTCTGCCGCACCATCTGTGGTCGGGCGGCCCACCAAGACGGTGGGCCGCC
>NZ_JBSGZV010000104.1:0-7015 GCF_053611185.1 Streptomyces sp. NPDC054834
ATGTGTATAAGAGACCGGCCTCGCCGTGCCCCGCCTCCGTCGTCGTAGCGGTCGTACCGGCCGTACCGGCGTCAGGACCCGGACCCCGCCGGGCCGAACCACCGTTCCACGGCCTCCGTCAGGGCCGCCGCGTCGGCGGCCGGGTCGCCGGCCCAGGCCACGTGGCCGTCGGGGCGGACCAGGACCGCGTCCGCGGGGATCTCGGGGGCCGGTTTCACCGCGGCCGCGCGGAGGCGGTCCGTGCGGCCCGCCGTGGCCGCGGGAACGCCGTCGGCCGGACCGGTCAGGGTCAGCAGCAGGCCCCGGCCCGCGTGCAGCAGGCGCGGGACGCTGGTCGTGCCGTCCGCGCCCACCAGCGGCACATGCGGCAGCCGGCGGCCCAGCGGCGGCGCCGAGCCCTCCGGCGCGTAGCCGACGTCCAGGCCGGTCGACAGCTCCAGCAGGTGCCGGTTGACGTCCGGGTACTTCAGCAGCTCCGTCACCAGCTCCCGCACCGGCGCCACCCGCCGCGCCGGATGGATCAGCGCCAGCTGCGCGTCCGTGGCCGCCGCGGCGCGCACACCCTGCGGGCGCCGCTCGGCCTCGTAGGTGTCCAGCAGGCCCTCCGGCGCCCAGCCCAGCAGCTCGGCGGCGAGTTTCCAGCCCAGATTGAGCGCGTCCTGGAAGCACAGGTTCAGCCGCAGCCCGGCCAGCGGGTAGAAGGTGTGCGCCGCGTCACCGACGAGGAACACCCGGCCCTCCCGGTAACGGTCGGCGATCCTGGTCGGCCCGCCGTACCGCTCCACCCACCGCACCGGCACGTCCGGGAACGGGCTGCCGTTGATCCGCGCGATCGCCTCCCGCAGCTCCGCCGCGTCCGGCACGACGTCCGCGTCCGGCAACTCGGTGTCGAACTCGGCGGTGATGATCCGGGTGACACCGGTGTCCGTGGGCACCGCCGAGTAGATCCCGCCGCCGGGCGAGACCTTGGAGCCCCGGTGCACCTCGGGCAGCTCCCCGAGCGTCACCTCCACGTCCGCGACCAGCCCGCAGTTGGGCGACCCGGACCCGGGAAAGCCGATCCCGGCCAGCTCCCGCACCCGGCTCGACTCACCGTCCGCGCCCACCAGATGACTGCCACGCAGCTCGTACTCGCCCTCGGGCCCGCGCACCCCCGCCGTCACCCCGGACGCGTCCTGGGAGAAGCCGACCAGCTCGTGGCCGCGCCGCAGCCGGGCGCCCCGCTCCACGACCGCCTCCGCGAGCCGCCGCTCCACATGCTGCTGGCCCAGCAGCAGCGCGGGCTGGTGCCGCCCCTCGAGCGCGCTGTCGTCCAGCCAGATCAGCGAGAAGTGCGTGCCCTGCACCGGTTTGCTGTGCTCCAGCAGACCGGTCAGCAGGCCGCGCTGCTGAAGCAGTTCGGCCGCCGACAGGTTCAGCGCCTGCCCGGGCACCCGCCCACTGGGCTCGGCGAGCCGGTCGAGTACGACGGTGTCGATGTCCCACAACGCCAGTTCATGGGCGAGCATGAGCCCTGCGGGCCCAGCGCCCGCGATGATGACCGGACCGGACATGCGCGGTTCCCTTCCTGCCCGACGCCCCGTGAAGGCGGCTCAGGCGATGCCGAGTTCGTTGTCGATGAGGTCGAAGATCTCGTCGTCGGAGGCGACGGACAGCTCGCTCGCCGTCAGGCCCGCGTCGGCCGGACCGCGGCTCTCCTCCAGCCGCACCAGGAAGTCCTGCACCCGTGCGGCGAGCCGGCCCACCCCGCCCGGCGAGGCCGCCGGGTCACCGAGCCGCTCCTGGGCCCGGTCCAGCTCGGCCAGCAGCGCCGCGAACGGGTCCTGCTCCGCCGGGGCGAGCAACTCGTCCAGGTGGGCGGTGAGCGCGGCCGGGGTGGGGTGGTCGAAGATCAGAGTCGGCGACAGGCGCTGCCCGGTGGCCGTACCCAGCTGGTTGCGCAGCTCGTACGCCGACAGCGAGTCGAAGCCCAGCAGCGAGAACGGCCGCTCCGGGTCCACACCGGAGGCCGACGCGTGCCCCAGCACGGTGGCCACGCTGCCGCGCACCAGCTCACCCAGCAGCTCCCGGCGTTCCGCGGCCGGCAGCACGGCGATCCGCTCCGCCGACGACGGCCCGCCGGCCGCACCGCGCCGCCCCGCCCCGCCGCGCCGCGGCGCCCGGGCCCGTACGAGGCGGTCGAAGAGCGGGTCGAGCAGCCCGGCCGCCGCGCGGTCCGCGAGGACGCCGGTGTCGACCCCCAGCGCCACCGTCAGCGGCTGACGCAGCGCCAGCGCCGCGTCGAACTGCCTGAGCCCCTCCTCCGGCGACAGCGCCACCACGCCCGACTGCGCCAGCCGGTCCAGCGCCCGCTCGTCGAGCCGCCCGCCCATGCCGTGGGTGGTGTGCCACAGGCCCCAGGCGAGGGAGGTGGCGGGCAGGCCGTGGGCGTGGCGGTGGTGGGCGAGGGCGTCGAGGAAGGTGTTGGCGGCGGCGTAGTTGGCCTGTCCCGGGTTGCCGAGGAGGCCGGCGGCGGAGGAGTACAGGACGAAGGCGGCGAGGTCGTGGTGGCGGGTGAGGTGGTGCAGGTGCCAGGCGGCGTCGACCTTGGGGCGCAGGACGGTGGTGAGCTGGGTGGGGGTGAGGTGGGTGAGGAGGGTGTCGTCGAGGACGCCGGCGGTGTGGATGACGGCGGTGAGGGGGTGGTCGGGGTCGATGGTGTCGATGAGGTGGGCGAGGGCGTGGGGGTCGGCGGTGTCGCAGGCGACGAGCGTCGCTTCGGCTCCGGCTTCGCGGAGGTCGTCGAGGAGGTCGGTGGCGCCGTCGGCGTGGGGTCCGCGGCGGCTGGTGAGCAGGAGGTGGCGGGTGCCGTGGGTGGTGGCGAGGTGGTGGGCGAGGAGGCGGCCGAGGGAACCGGTGGCACCGGTGATCAGAACGGTGCCCTCCGGGTCCAGCTCCCGCCCCACCGTCAGCAGGGTCTTGCCGACATGCTGGGCCTGGCTCAGGAAACGCAGCGCCTCCGGCGCGTTCGCGAGGCCCCAGGCGGTGACCGGCGGCGGCGTCAGCGCCCCGGCCTCGAACAGGGCCAGCAGTTCGTCCAGCATCTCCCGGATACGGTCCGGACCGGCGTCCTGTACGTCGTAGGCCGCGTACCGCACGCCGGGATGGGCCGCCGCCACCTCGTCCGGGTCCCGGATGTCGGTCTTGCCGATCTCGAGGAAGCGTCCGCCGCGCGGCAGCAGCCGCAGCGAGGCGTCCACGAACTCGCGGGCGAGCGCGTCGAGGACGACATCCATGCCCCGGCCGTCGGTGGTGGTGAGGAAGTGCTGTTCGAAGTCGGTGGTGCGGGAGTTGGCGAGGTGGGCGTCGTCCAGGCCGAGGGTGCGCAGGGTGTCCTGCTTGCCGGGTGAGGCGGTGCCGTAGACCTCGGCACCCAGGTGGCGGGCGATCTGCACGGCGGCCATGCCGACACCGCCGGCCGCCGCGTGCACCAGCAGCCGCTCCCCGGCCCGCAGGCCGGCCAGGTCCACCAGCCCGTAGTACGCCGTCAGGTACACCACCGGAACGACCGCCGCCTGCTGGAACGACATCCCCACCGGCACCCGGCCCAACAGCCGCTCGTCGGTCACGGCCACGGGCCCGAGCCCACCGGAGGGGAACATCCCGAACACCCGGTCCCCGGGCGCGAACCGGCTCACCCCGGGCCCGGTCTCGACCACGACACCGGCACCCTCGCCGCCGATCCGGGCATCGTCGCCCGGATACATGCCGAGACCGATCATCACGTCCCGGAAGTTGAGACCACCGGCCCGCATCGCCACCCGCACCTCGCCGTCCCGCAACGACGCGTCCCCCTCGGGGTGGGACACGAACGCGAGATTCTCGAGCGTGCCCCGACGCGTCACGTCCAGCCGCCATGCCCCCTCGCCCTCGGGCGGAGTGAGCACACCACGCGCCTCGTCGGCCCGCACCAGCCGGGGCACATACGCGGCCCCGTCCCGTACGGCCGCCTCCGGGGCACGCGCGGCCAGGACCGTCGTGATCGCGTCGCCGTCCGCACCGGAATCGTCGAGATCCAGCAGCGCGAACCGCTCCGGATTCTCGGTCCGCGCCGACCGTACGAGCCCCCAGATCGCCGACGCGGGCAGATCCCGCACCTCCGGGCCGGTCCGCACGGCCACCGCCCGCCGGGTGACGACCACCAGCTCCGACGCGGCGAACACCTCGTCCTCGAGCCACCGTTGGGCCAGAGCGGCGACCTCACCGACGAGGGCGTGCGTGGCCGCGGGAACATCGTCCGTCTCCCGGTCGCCGACGCAGGTGACGAGGATCCGCGCCGGGATCCCGGCCTCGGCGGTGCGCAGTTCGTCGAGGTCCGCGAACACCACGGCACCGCTCAGCGCCTGACCGAGCCCGAGCGGGTCGGGACCCACGACGCCCACCGCACCCGGGTCCGCCTGCGGCCCTCCCGCGTCCAGGGGTTGCCACTCGACCAGGTGGAGTGGGTTGTTCGTCGTGCGGAGTTGGTCCGCGCTGATGGGGTGGAGGGTGAGTTGGGCGATGGTGAGGTCGGGGGTGGTGATCGTGACGGTGGTGTCGGTGGTGGGGGTGAGGGTGACGTGGACGGTGGTTGCTTCGGTTGCGGTGTGGGCGGTGATGCCGGTCCAGGTGTGCGGGATCAGGGTCTGGTCGGGGTCGGTGGTGGCGAGGAGGGCGTGGAGGGCTGCGTCGAGGAGGGCGGGGTGGAGGGTGTGGCCGGTGGGGGTGAGGGACTCGGGGAGGGTGACGGTTGCGTGGAGCTCGCCCGTGGTGGGGTTCTGGGTGAGGTGGGTGAGGTTCTGGAAGGCGGGGCCGTAGTGGTAGCCGTGGTCGGTCAGGCGGTCGTAGAGGCCGGTGAGGTCGACGGGGTGGGTGCCGGGCGGGGGCCAGGCTGCGGGTGTGGGGGCGGGGCTGGCTTCGGTGGTGGTGAGGGTGGCGGTGGCGTGCAGGGTCCAGGTGGTGTCGTCGCCGTCGGGGCGGGTGTGGATGGTCAGGGCGCGGGTGCCGTCCTCGGCGGGGGGCTGGGCGGTGACCTGAAGCGTCAGGTGCGTGTTCTCGTCCAGGACCACGGGCGCGTGGAGGGTGAGGTCGTCGACGGTGGTGTGGCCGGTGTGGGTGGCGGTGTGCAGGGCGAGGTCGACCAGTGCGGTGCCGGGCAGGAGCACGGTGCCGGCGATGGCGTGGTCGGCCAGCCAGGGCTGCGCTGTCAGGGAGAGGCGGCCGGTGAGCAGTAGGTGAGCGGAGTCGGCCAACTCGACCTGTGCGCCCAGCAGTGGGTGTCCCGCCGTTTCCAGGCCTGCGGTGGTGACGTCCGCGCGGGCGGTGCCCTGAAGCCAGTACCGCTGACGCTGGAAGGCGTAGGTGGGCAGGGTGATCCGGCGTCCGCCGGAGAGCAGGGGGCCGAAGTCGACCTCGGCTCCGGACTCGTAGGCCGATGCCAGCGCCGACAGGAACGTATGTTCCTCGTCCCTGTCCTTGCGGAGAGCGGCGGCTGCGGTGAACTCACCCGACTCCAGGGAACTTTGGACCATTGCGGTCAGCACCGGGTCCGGGCCGAGCTCGATGAAGCGGCTCACGCCCTGGGCGTGCAGGGTCTGAATACCGTCGTGGAAGCGGACCGTGCCGCGGATGTGGCGGGCCCAGTAGACGGGGTCGGTCAGTTCCTCGGCCGTGGCGAGTTGTCCGGTGACATTGGAGACGACCGGGATCGCCGGCGGGTTGAAGGTCAGGGTGGAGGCGATGCGCGTGAACTCCTCCAGCGCCTCGTCCATGTGCGGGGAGTGGAAAGCGTGGCTGACCGTCAGCCGCTTGACCTTGATGCCCTGGCCGGCGAACCGCTCGGCGATCTCCTCCACCGCGTCCGCGTCCCCGGAGACGACAACGGCCGCCGGCCCGTTCACGGCCGCCAGGTCCACCCGGCCCGCGAACTCCGCCAGCCCGGGGACGACTTCGGCCTCGCGAGCGGCGACCGCGAGCATCGCCCCGCCCGACCGCGCGGCCTGCATCAGCCGTCCCCGCGCCGCCACCAGCGCGCCCGCGTCGGCCAGGGACAGCACCCCGGCCACATGCGCGGCCGTCAGCTCACCGATCGAGTGCCCGATCAGAATGTCCGGGCGCAGCCCGAAGGACTCCACCAGCCGGAACAACGCGGTCTCGACGGCGAAGAGCGCGACCTGCGTGTACTGGGTCTGGTGCAGCAACTCGGACTCGCCGAAGACGACCTCCTTGAGCGGCCGCTCCAGATGCGGATCCACCGCAGCGCACACCGCGTCGAAAGCCTCCGCGAACACCGGCTGCGAGGCGTACAACTCCCGCCCCATCCCGGCCCGCTGACTGCCCTGCCCCGTGAACAAGAACGCCGTACGACCCGAGTCAGCCACTCCAACCGGCGAGTCACCGGACGCCAGCGCGCCCAGCCCCGCCACCAGCTCCGTACGGTCACCACCGAGCACCACCGTCCGGTGCTCGAACACCGTTCGCGTCGTAGCCAGGGAGAACGCCACATCTCGCACCCCGACCGACGGATCCGCGGCCACGAACTCCCCCAGCCGCCCCGCCTGCTCCCGCAACGCCTCCGCCGAACGAGCCGACAGCACCCACGGCAGCACACCCACCGTCTCCGGCGCGGCCTCGGCAACCGCCTCCTCCGGCGGCGCCTGCTCCAGCACGACGTGCGCGTTGGTCCCGCTGATCCCGAAGGACGACACCGCCGCCCGCCGGGGCCGATCTGTCGCCTCCGGCCAGTCCCGCTCGTCCGTCAGCAGCGAGACCGTACCGGCGGACCAGTCGACATGGGACGTGGGCGTATCGACGTGCAGGGTGCGCGGCAGCACTCCGTGCCGCATCGCCTGCACCATCTTGATGACGCTGCCGACGCCCGCCGCCGCCTGCGTGTGGCCGATGTTGGACTTCAACGAGCCCAGCCACAGGGGCTGTTCGGCGTCACGTTCCTGGCCGTACGTCGCGATGAGCGCCTGCGCCTCGATCGGGTCGCCCA
>NZ_JBSGZV010000105.1:0-6816 GCF_053611185.1 Streptomyces sp. NPDC054834
CCCAACCCCCTTTAGCAAAAGACTTTTGGCGCCAAGGGCCCGCCCGGGGGCCCCGGAGGGGGTCCGGCTGGGGGCCCCACTGGCGGGCGGGTGGATCATCGGTTGCCGCGTAAGCGGTTCGTGGTGCGCTCGGCGGCGAACACGTCCTCCAGCCGGTACAGCTGCCGGCGGCCCTGGGCGCCGGCGGGCCGCAGATGGCCGCGCTGCACCCACTTGCGGATGGTGGCGGGGGTGACGCCGGCCTCGGTGGCGGCCAGCTCGGACGTGACCATGGGGGAGTTCACGGGTTCTCCTTGTTTGCCGGGCCGTCTGCCGGGCCGTCTGCCGGGTCGGCCACCTGCCCGCAGGGCGGGTTCACGCACCGCACCTCGGCCCGCTCCGGGAACCCCCGCAGCGACACCGAGTCACAGGCCGGGCAGCGACCGGGCAGGCGGACCATCTGTTCCGGGTCGCCGAGCGCGCGGGCGCAGCGCGCGGCCATGCGCCGGGTCTCGTCCTCGACGTGCGCGGCCAGCACCGGGTCGGCGGCGATCCGTTCCAGCAGCCCGGCGATCCGGCGCAGCCGCACCGGTACGGGGGCGGCGGGTACGGGACGCAGGCCGAGCCGTTCCCGTACGGCCTCCTCCAGTTCGACGACGCCGTCGGTGATGTCGCGCAGGGCGTCGGAGACGTGCAGCCGTACGGGGAGGCCGGTGCCGCCGACGGGCCCGCCGCCGCGCCGTTCCCGCAGCCCCCCGTGGGCGGCGGGCACCAGCTCGGCGACGAGTTCGGGATACCGCCGCAGCAGGGAGGAGATCCAGACGGCCGGGTTCACCGGGTTCATACGGCGACCTCGCGTCCGTTGCGCCACAGCCGGCCGCCGCTGACGCCGTCGAACCACGTGTGCGAGGGGTCGACGACGGCCTCGCACTGCCGCCGGATCGGGCATTGGTTGCACGCGCGCAACGTATGCTTGGCATCGGAGCGATTACGGGTGAACACGTAACGTGGTGGAAGGTTGGCGCAGGCTGCGGCCCTGCGCCAGTCGAGTTCGCTGGTCAAGGGCGTACCTCCCCTAGATATTGGAATATTTGTTCGACACATGCGAACGACGGCCAGCGTGGCACCGTGCGAGCGCGAGCGCAAGTGACTTGAGGGATGGCCGGGGTGGCAGGGGTGGCGGGAGTCGGATGCGATCGACGACTCTGCATGCGAACATAAGTTCGAAAGACTGTTGAGAGGCCGTCCGTAGCGAGGTGGGTAAGAGTGCGTTCCCTTACGCGCGTGCGCGCGCACTCCCGGTGCGTGCGCGATCGGTACGCTGCTCCCGACACGAGGGGAGAGCGGGAACATGGGGCCCAGCCAACGTGCCGCGAGCACGGAACGAACAGAGCGAACGGAACGCATCGACGCGCTGGAGGAGTTCGCCGCCTGGGTCGAGGGCCTGATGCGGGATCGCGGTTATGTGATCGACGGTCCGCGCGGCGGTGGCAAGTCGCGGCTGGCCGACGACTCCGGCGTCCACCGGGCCGCGGTGACCCGGCTGTTGCAGCGGCAGAGCATGCCGGACCTCGAGACCATGCGGCGTCTGGCCGTGGTGCTCGGCGTGCCGCTGCGGGACATGCTGATCCGCTCCGGGCGGCTGTCCGAGGACGATCTGCCGCTCGAACCCGGCCCCGGCGCGGACCCGGGAGAGGGTCGGCGGCTGAGCCCGGAGGAGGCGGCGCGGCGCATGGGCGTACCGGAGGACCTGCGCTGTCTGTTCGTGAAGGTGGTCCGGCAGTTTCTGGCGGAGGGGCCTTAGGGAAAGAGACGCGGGACGGCGGCGTGCGGGAGTGCAAGGAGTGCACACATGGGTGACGGGGGACGCCGGGAAAATGACAGGGGCGGTACTGACGGCGAGGCGCCGTCCGCCGAGGCGGAGCGGGTTACCCGGCTGCTGGGCGGCCTGCTGATCGCACTGGGTGAGAAAGTCCGGGAGGTGGGACCGGAAGGGGTCCGCATCCTCACCGACGACGAGGTGCAGCGGGCCAACCTCCAGTGGTACCGCACGGGCTGGGAGGAGCGCGCACGAGCGGTCCGCCCGCCCCGCGAGCCCGAGCCGCCCGGCCACGGGGCCGCCGGCCCGTCCGGCGCGCGTGATCCCGCCACTCCGGCGGGACACCCGGCCGATCCCGACCCCCTGTCCGCCATGGGCCGGCTGCTCGACTTCCCCGGCCGCATCGCCCCGGCCGCCGACCACGGCGGCGAGCGCACCCGGGCGGAGCCGCGACACCGGCACGACGAACCCGGCCGTGGACGGCACGAGCGTGTCCGGGAGCGCGGTGAGGGGGCCGATACGGTGCGGCGCCCCGACGGGGACGGATGAAGGGGCAGGATGGGGTCATGAGCGTAGTCAAGATCAATGAGAGTGTCAAGCTACGCACATGACCTTGACCTGTGTGAATGCCAATCAGCGCTGATCTGCGGTACGTGCGCGAGGGACCCCGCCCATGCACCTCGGGGGAGGGACGCACGGACGGGGCAGCCGACTCGCTGAGCCCTACTAGGGCCGTCCTCAGCAGGTCGGGGCTACGGGGGCGGAACGAACGTTCCGGGGGTCGTTCGGGTGGCCGTGGATCATGTGTGTATGCATGGCGCGCACCACCGATACAGCCATCTGCGGGTGGCCCGAGGAAACGGCGCCGCTCACGCTGTCTCGCAGCAGCGCACAGACCCCGCAGGTATCCGGGTCTACATTCCCGGGGCGAGGTGTCCACAGGTCAATAAGCACTGCCCGTACTCCGCTCGCAGTTCGTACAGGGGAACGGACACGGGGGAAGCCGTGACGGCCGGGGGAAGTGGATCACCCCTGAGGCTGTGTCCAGCGCCCCGCCGTATTCCGTCCACCAGCCATCCGGAGAGTTCGCGTACGGCCCTAGCGGGTCATCGGCGAGGCTGACTAGCTCCGGGTCAGGCAAGGCGCCCAGGCGGACGCTGACGCGCTTTGTCGGGAACGTCATCAGGGGCTCTCTGTGGCGCTCTCGCTGTCGTCCTCTTCGGTATCGGGCGCAGCCAGGCGCAGCCCCCGGCTCTCAGCGATCCGCAGCGTGTCAGTGAGACACTCGGACAGGCGCACGGCCGCGTATCTCACCTCAACGTGCGGCGCCAGCGGGTTGGCCAGCACCTTGGACGCTGCCTTGAGTAGATCCGCCGCCGTCGCAAGCTGAGCGGCTTCAAAGTCGTCAGCGAGCCGGGACAGGAATCCGCCGTCATCGTCGGTGCTGAGCATGCACGGTTTGCCGTCGCCGGTGGTCCAGGGCAGCAGCCGTCGCCGGTGTCCCGTTGACACGTCCGCGAGGTGCTGCCGGTCGGCGTCCGTCCTCTGCATCGCTTCGGCCCCCTTCGCCGCTGATCGGTAAGGGGACCGTATGGGCCGGCCGGGGCTCAATCCACGTGCGCAGAGCGGTAGTTCAGGTAGCCAGCGCGCCGAACTACCACGCTCCGCAGTAGCTCAGCCAGCAACCCCGAGGTGCGTGGCCATGCTGCGCATGTCTTCCGTCAGCGTCCGCTTGCGCGTCTTCAGGATGTCCGCCATCACGCGCCGTGCCATGGGCTGGTGGGTCAGCCAGACGTCAGCGGTGCCGCGCAGGTTGATCAGTTCGTCCATGGCGTCCTGGTGGGACCCGAGCAGGACGTGAGCCCGCGCGACGTCGAGCCGGTGACGACCCCAGTTGTTTGTGCTCAACCGGCCCAAGCTCTTCGCAGCGCTGGGGCTCAAGGGCCCGTCGTCGGCCCGACGCAGAACACCCCGCGCGTCACCGACCAGGGCAAGATCCTCAACGGCTTTCGCCTCAGCCGTCACAGGGCCAAACGCGCTCCAATGGGTCGGGAAGTCGGTGTGTTCTCGTTCCAGCGCGCCCCCGGCGGTACCTGCCATCCGGCGGGCATGCTTCGCCACATCCGGCCTGTTGTTCCGCCGCGCAGCAGCCGCAACCCTGAGCCACAGCTCACCCCACACAGCGAGGTGCGCGGGAGTCGCCTCGGACATGCGCGGCTCGATTTCCGATGCCGTCTGCGCTGCGAGCTGTTCGCTCTCGTCGAATCGGTCCTGCCTCAGCAGCAGCCAGCACAACCCCCCAACTCCCGTTGCTGCCAACTGAGTTTGGCCAGTCTCGCGGGCAAGCCGGATCGCCTCAGCGAGCGCGTAATAGGCCATGTCGTACTGCCGTACCTGAGTGAGGTACTTCCCCGTGAGCAACAGCGCATGGGCACGCGCGATCATGGCGTGCTGCCGCTCCTCGCCCTCAAGGATCGCCACGGCCGCTTCGGAGGAACGCAGCAAGCCGGGCAGCTTCCGGGCCACCGAGGTGTACCGGTCCGCCTGGTAGAGCGCGTGGCTGTCCTGTACGCCCTGCCGGATGTCCGATGGCTGCGCGGCCTCACCCGGCTCGGCGAGGGGCGCAGCGAGCCCGATAGGGGGCATGAGGGCACGGCGCAGCTCTGCGAGGTGTCGCCGGTTAGCTTCGTCCTGCGGGCCTAGTACCGGCTCGGGTGCCTCGCTGGCGAACAGGTCGGAAGTCGACACCCCCAGCGCACCAGCGAGTGAGGCAAGGGTGTCCATGCTGACGTGCCCGCCCTGCTCGACCTTGCGCACGGTGCTCAGCGACAGTGCGGCAGCGTCGGCCAACCCCTCTTGGGAGAGCCCCGCCGTGCGCCTGTACTTGCGGACGTTGTCGGCCAATCCTGTGGACATCAGCACCACCTCAACACCCAGGGTACGCACACGCTGTAGCGGAGCAACGCCGTTAGGTCAAGCGGTAGTCAGGAACAGATCATCTGACGTAGCGTCAGAAATGAGAAATGCCCCGGCCCCAGATTCCCAAACAGGGAACCAGGGTCGGGGTTCATTCATGCACTCGGCTCAGCGTCTAGATACGGATCAGTCAGCGCAGTCACGCGAGCCAGCGACAGAGGCTCGATCCACTCGCTGTTTCCCTCGGCGAGATTCCGCATATGCGCCCGGTAGGCACGGCCCGTACGAGCGGACACAGCCGCATTTCGCTGGTCTGCGCTGGCCATGGTCCACAAAGGGGCGGAAGCGGCGTCAGGGTTGGCAACGAAGAATGCTCTCCATCCGGCATAGCTGCGCTGGCTCATACGGCCTCACCGGCCATGGCTAGATATCGACGGCCGGTCCGCTCGGACACACCAAAGTGGTCAGCCACCATGCGGCCGGTCACTGGTCGGCCATGCCGAGACTCAAGGACGGCCACGGCCGCCCGAACATCCTCAGCAGTAGGCGGAGTGACCGGGGTTTCCAAATCGCTGTCCGGCGCTGTCTCGGCAAAGTCCTGCCATAGGTCAGCGTCCAGCCATGCGCCATTCCGAGGGGGGTCGGCCCGCTCAGGAGTCCCAGTTCCGTCCGAAGGCTTTCCCAGGCGCTCAGACGGCCGCTCAGGGCTTTCTGTCCGATGCATTCGCCAGACGGTCAGCGGGAATACGGCATGCAGCCCAGCGGAAACCCAGGTGTCGACTGCGCCCAGAGGGTCAGCGGTCAGCACTCCGGCCACATTTGCGGCCACGGCAACGGCTACGGCCAGCGTCACATCACGGCGTGACCGGACGGCCCAGACTAGGAACAGGTCGACGGCCACGGGCACGGCATAGGAAGGCAGTTCGGGCACTCCGTGCGTGCGAGCTAGATGCTGCTGCGTGGCAAAGCTGATGAACATCGAAGCGAGCAGAGCGGCATAGCGGGCGCAGTTGGCTACTGAATGACGAGTCAGCAAGGGAACTCCAGGGCATAGCAAAGGTGCCCCGGCTCAGTGACTCAGGGCACCTGCGAAAGTTGGTATGTGGTCAGCGGAACACGTCTAATCGGCCAGCCCGTACATGTCGCGGATTCGTTGCCGCTCGGGCTCAGTTAGGTCCCGCCATTCGCGCTGGCCGATTCCGCTGCCAATCGGCGGGAAGTCGGGCGGGTTGATTGACTCATCCATTTTGGTTTCCCTTGCATCTGACGCTGCGTCAGTTACGAATCTCTGAACCGGGCGAACCTGACAGGGCCCTCCCCCACGTCTCTTTCCCCCTAGCCGACTGGGGGTCGCCCGCCACCCAGGGTCACCGAATTCAGACACATCGAGCGACCTAATGACCAAATGATTCACCTGCCGTCTTACGCGCGTGATGAGACTTGGTCATCGACTGCAAGTTGTCCCACTCGAAAGCCTTGGGCCCGAGCAAACCCAAACCGTCTTTGTGGTCCACCTCGATAGCGTCCGGGCGCAGCAGCGCGGGCAGCCTCATGCACTCCTCGCATTCGCAGTACGGGTTAGCGGCGAGATAGGCACGGCGTACCTTCTCCCACTTCCGGCGCAGATCTGCCGACACATTGCGGTGACCAGTCCCGTACTCGCGGCCGGTCACAGTCGACGTACGCGTATGGGCACGGCACTTACCCCGCCAGGTAAGGCACTGGCACCCGTCGACCGGGCAGCGCTGGTATGTGCTGCGCCTCAGGCTATTTGGCTTATCGCCAGGCTCACACGGACAAACAGCAGCAGGCGAGCGCTTAGGTTTACGAGGAGCAGACAGCGACGGGATAACACCCCGCCAATCACCATCCACCGGCGCAGCATGACCAAGGCGGAAGTACCTCAGCGCAACAGGCTCGGGCACATCCAACAAATCCCCGCCGTTGTACTGGCGACCATCCCAGAACACGTAATAGAACGCGCCCACACGAATACGCACCACAGGGTCTCCAATCAGCAGGGAACCCCGGAGCCGAGTAGCCCCAGGGTTCCCAATTCAGCTAGGCGGACTTGCGACCTAGCAGCGCATCAAGTAGGCCAT
>NZ_JBSGZV010000106.1:0-5575 GCF_053611185.1 Streptomyces sp. NPDC054834
GCTCCGCATACGGCCGACGGGAACGTTTGAGCGTTTTGAGCTCGGGCTAGGTTTCGAGGCATGGCTTCCGCTTCGCGGGAGCAACTGGCGGTTCGCTGCGCTCTCCGCACAGTTCGCTTGCTTCGCAAGCAAACTGACACCCCCTCCGCTGCGCTCCGGGAGTGAGCCGGCCTGCGTTGCAGTCCGATGCTGGACTCCGTCCAGCCAGAGGCTTCCGCTGCGCTCCAGCCTCGACCGCGCTGTGCGCGGCAAACGGGCCTCCGGCCCGTGCGGGGCAGCAAGGGGACTGGTGGGGGCTGGCCTGTGGGGAACGTGACGATGGGTCAGGAGTAGCTTCGGGGAGAAGAGGCCGAGGGTGCGTCCGTTCGGTACTGTGGAGTTCCGCATTGAACACTCCGAGGTGTGTTTCAAAATAAGACTCAGATCAGTTCTGGATCACATCTTGCCTGCCGCCCCTGCGTCACCGCGCTCGCCGACCGATGAACCTGCACAGCACCCAAGCGACCGGCGATGCTCGCTTGCCGTGGGTGTCAGCTGCCCAGCCTGCTGAAGACCCAGCGGAGCACCTCCTGGTCCGGGTGGTCTCGGCCTGTTCGTTCAAGTGCGGTCATCGTGTGAGCGGTGAGCCGGGCCCAGTTACGGAAGTTGCCATGTGCCGCGTGGCGGTCGGCGAAGGCGATGACCGCAGGATCGGTTCTCGCCCAGATCGGATGGTAGAGCGGGATGACCTGCTGAACTTCCTCCAGGCTGAGCTTGGTGACGTGCTGCCAGATGAAGATGCGGGAGCAGAGCATCGGCTCCTTCCGCAACACACTGTGCGCGCCTTCACCACCGGCGAAGATGATCGCGATCTGCGTGTACGGATTATCCCAGGCGAACCGGAAGTACTCGAACGTCTCTCGATTGAGCCACTGTGCTTCGTCCACGACAAGCGGACGCGGCTGGGCTGCGAGGGAGTCCAGAAGCAGCCGATCGAACTCGGACGGGTGACGCGGGGGTTCGCCTGGCAGACCGAGCGTGGCGAAGAGTTCGTGGCGCACCGCGCGGGCGGTGGGGCGGGCACCGAAGGTGATCCGGCAGACCTCCTCGCCCCGGGTGCGCTCGAGCTCGCGCAGGCAGACGTTGACGGCGAGGGTTTTGCCGACACCGGCCGGACCGTGGAGGCACATCATCGCCCTGGCCTGGACTGTGTCGGCGATGTTCTCCCTCGCGGCCAGGAGCGCGCGAGTCGTGACGACCGCGGTGTCGGGAAGCTGGGTGTAGTGGTCACTCTCCCGTGGCGGCAGTTGGCTGGTCACCGCGTCTCCTTTTGACCGTGGGAGCGTCGGACGCCTGCCGAGCGCGGGGAGGCGGGGGTGTTCCAGTCCTCGGGCGGTGGCGCGGGCGGGATCAGGTCGGGCAGAGCGAGGGTGGCCATGTCGCTGTGGGCCGCGGCTTCGAGCTCGTGGTCGGCTTCGGCTGCCGTCACGGCGCCCAGGCGCTGCGGGGCCGTGGGGGTGGTGGCAGGGGCGAAACGCTGCCGGCGTAGAGCCTGAGCCTTCTTGGCTTCCTCCCGCAGGCGGCGCGCCCGTGCGGTGCGAGTCCGGCGCAGGGCATCGAGTTGCTCGGGGGTGGCGGCGTCGGCGAGGTGGGCGGGTCCGAGGTGGCGCCCGGCGGGGTCGAAGACCTCGATCTCGTGGTCGTGATGGGGCATGTACCGGATACGGACACTGCGGCCGGCCTGGCCGGCCATCCACGCGCCGATGTAGTCGCGGCCGCGCCAGCGCACTCCGTGGCTGGTCAGCTTCCGCGTCCGGCCGTCGTCCTCCAGCATCAGAGCCCACAGAGCGGCCTCGGGGATGTCGGAGAGCGGCGTGGGATCCGCCTGCCATGCCTCGATGGGGGTCTGGCCGGCCAGGCCGTCAGGGCGGTGCTCGGTGTTCCACCACATCGTCCAGGCCAGGACCTCGGCGGTGAACTCCGTGAAGGTCAGGGGCGGGGGCGCATCACAGTCGGCGGACTCCTTCTTGCTGCGCCGGGGCGAGGGGGTGACGGTGTAGCCGGGCAGGGCGGCGAAGAGCATGCGGTCGGCCGACCGGTTGAGGTTCTCCACCGTGCCCTTCAGATGCGGGCTGTAGGCGGGCAGGTCATCGACCTCGGCACCGAGAGTCCCGAACACACCCAGGACTGTCCTGGACAGGAAGTCCTTGCCGCGGTCGATGCGCACTGCTTCCGGGGCGCCGCCCGCCGACCCGTACGGGCCACTGCGCAGGATGGCGGCGCGCAGCGCGGCCAGGATCGAGGCCCGGGACGGTTGACCGGGTGTGACAGCGGTGCCGGTGATCGTCTTGGTCGCGGTGTCGATGAACCACGTCACCCACGGGCGCACCAGATCCCCGTCAGCGTCCACCAGGAGCGGCGCCTGGACATGGTCGGCCTCCCAGGTGTGGTTCCGCCACAGCCGGGGCCGCTTGCCGAACACGTCATGGGCCCGGGCCGCCTCCGGACCGATGGCATGGGCGGCGCGTTCCCCGGCGGTCAGGTCCCGGCGCACCGCGCGCAGGAACGTCGACAACGACGGCACCGGATCCAGCACCGGCACCGCCTCCGCTGGCGCCCCGCCCGGCACAGCGACGGCAGGCTCCCCCGCCGCCGCCCGGGCACGGGCCACCAACTGCCGGTGCACCGCGGACGCGTTCCCGTGCCAGTACGTCAGCAGCACCCGCACCTCGGCCGTGACCTCGAAGCGCTCCCCTGATCTGGCACCCGGGTGAGCCGCCGCACTGGGATCGGCTGCGGCCTGCGCGAGCCACCGCCACACCGTCCGCTCCGACACCCCCAGACACTCCCCCGCCAACCGCACATGCCCCCGCGAGAGCCGGCCCTGCCCCCGCAGCCGCAGCAGCTGCTGCACCGCAGGCCCGCGCAGCGCGGCCAGCCCCGCCCCCTCCAGCACCGGCACGGGCTCGTCAGGCCATGCCGGGGCGGCTGCCTCGGAAGAATTGATCATGAAACCGGCCTCCCTTCTCGCGCCGCACCGCGGTCCGGTCACGGGTAAGGGCCCAGCCGTGCGCAGGCCTGCTCGACCAATGAACGGTCCACCAACGGGCTCTTCTGACGCCTGACCGGGGCGTAGACGTGAGAAGTGATCTTTGCCCAGGTGCGGAAGTTCCCATGGGCCACTGTCGAGTCCGCCCACACCACATCCGCCGGGTCGGCTGTCTCCCACACCTCGTGAAACAGGCGCAGCGTCTCGATCAGCCGGGCCTGTTCCAAAGCGGGAGTCTGATGCCAGGTCAGCACCCGTGACCGCAGCGCCGGCGCCCGGGCGATCACCCGCTCCGCGCCCGCCCCGCACAGCACCAGTGCCGCAGCCGTGCCCGGCTCGTCCCACAGCAGCCGCAGGTAGTCCAGCAGCGGGGGAGACAGGCGCTGCGCGTCATCGAGGAACAACACCCCAGGCTGTCGCAGTGCCTGTGCCAGCGCGCTGTCCGCCGCATTCGACCGGTGTGCCAGCGATCCCGCCGACAGCCCAACCGCCTCCAGCAGCGAGGAACGCACCTGAGGCAAGCCGGGTCTCACTCCGACCACCGCCCGCCATACCGGCACCCGGGACGGCAGCAGATGCAGCGCCTGCTGCACCGCCACCGTCTTCCCCAACCCCGTATCACCGAACACACAAACGATCCCCCGTGCCGCGACCGTATGCCCGACCGCCTCCGCCACCGAAGCCACTGCAGCCGTCGACACCAACCGGGCACCCGGCACGAACAACCGCACCCCACTACGACCCGTGCCGTCTCCTTCCCTATCCGGGTCGACAACCGGCTGAACCGCGCTGTCCTCGACGCCGTCCAAAACCGGCGGACCGCCTGCCGAACGCGTCAGCCGAAGGTCAGCCAGCACCTGGTCATAGCGATCCGCGACGACCCGGCCCCGCGCCGGCCGCGCAACCTCCAACACCCGCCCCGCCAGCAGATCCCTGCGCACCACACGCTGAAGCGTCGAGGCCGACGGCACTCGCGTCACACCGCACTTTCCCAGCGAACCTTCAGCCCGCGCCTGCTCCAGCCTGCGGTGCAACGCCGAGACGTTCCCGCCCTCCTCCGCCAGCACCGCCCACAGCGCATCACTCACCGCGAACCCGCCCCGCCGCGACCGCCCCTCGATCTGCCCCGCACGCCCCTCCGCCAGCCAGCGCCACACCGTCCGCTCCGACACCCCAGCCAACTCAGCCGCCACCCTCACATGCAGCCGCGACACCGACCCGGACTCATCCACCACCAGCAGACGCCGAACCACCGCGCCACGGCCCGCACCCGCAGCAAGCGGCACTCCCCCATCAGATACACCACGCCCGAGCCGACCAGCCATACACGCCAGCCAACCCCAGCCCGGACACCACACACACAGGAACTTCCAATCCCGTGACACCCAACCACCGCCACCACACCCCCAACTCACAGAACCCGAGGAGCAGCCGTGGGCCAAGCCGCGAGGTGTAGCGCCTTGCCACCGGCGACCGTACAGCTGGCTCCCGCACCGCCCTCACAAGAGCCGGTCGACGGCGTCGAGACCGCGCGTCAGCTGGTCAGATCGCTGGGGAAGATCGCAAAACAGGGCGGGACCTTCACTACAGACCCGCAGTCCAAGCCATACGGGTTTCTTGGCGGGAAGCACCTCAGCCTCTCGCAGAAGATCCACGCGAACCTGTGGCGGTTCGATCTGTCACCGACAGCCCGCAACGTGCTGGACCACATGGCTGTGCACCAGGACGATCAGGCCATGGTGGAGGTGACGCAGAGCCAACTCGCCACATACTTCGGCTGCTCACAGGCGAAGGTCAGCAGAGCAATCGGCCAGCTGGTCCACCACCACTTCACGTGGAAGGAGAAACGAGGACAGTACCGACTCAATCCGCTGTACGCCTACCGGTTCGGCAGCCGCAAGCACATCCAACTGCTGAACACACTGGGCCCCGCAAAACTCGCCGAGCACGAAATCGTCATCCCGCCCGCCAGGAACGAGGCCACCCAATGAGCACCCCCGGCTTCCTCAACCCCGAGACCTTCGAGATCCTGCCCAACGCCCGCCTCTCCCGTACCGCCCGAGATGTCTTCGACATCCTCACGGCCCGGCAAGAACCCGGCGGCACCGTCCGCATCCGCCAGGATGAGATCGCCGCACGCCTGGGCGTCACACAAGCCTCTGTCTCACGAGCCATGAGCCGACTCAAAGACAAAGGCATCATCGAAGGCCGCCAACGACAAGGAACCATCCTCATCCACCCACTACTCGCCGGCTACCAGTCACCAGCACACATGATCAACCACATCCACGACCCCCCACACCTACATCTGGCCTCTCAACTTCCCCAGCGCAGACATCCGCCCACCCAGGCGCAACGACCCCCGAACCCACACCGACTTCGACCCCGACCCAGACGGCAACAACACCACCCCCACACCCCAGACCAAACCAACCCTCCACCTCGCCGGCTAAGACGTCGTCTCATTTGGTGTGCTGGGTAGTCTGCACCGTGTGGTGATGGTTGAGCGCATGGTGCCGGACGAGCTGTGGGAACTGTTCCAGCGGG
>NZ_JBSGZV010000107.1:0-4661 GCF_053611185.1 Streptomyces sp. NPDC054834
GGGAAACCCGAGACGACATGCACGACGCCTTCCTCCAGCTCGCACACTGCATGACCCTCGCCCGCAAGCATCCGGCTTTCTGAAAGCACCCCTTATAGTCCCGACGGGCACATGCTGGCAACTGGGGGCGCGGACGGTACCGCGCGCATGTGGGACCCGGTGACCGGGCGAGTCCGGGCCGTTATGGCAGCTCACACAGGCCCCGTACGCTCGCTAGTTTTCACCCCAGACGGCGCTTCCCTCATCACGGCCGGCGAGGACAAGGTGGTGAAGGTATGGGAGGTAGCTACGGCCGCGGCTCGCAGGACGCTCCGCGGCGATGACAAGTTCTACACGTCGACTCTCAGCCCCGACGGCCGGACGCTGGCTGCAGCGGGCGATGGGGGAAAGATCATCTTGTGGAACCTGGCCACCGGAAAGGTGAAGAAGACGATCACCACCAACTTCATCTTCATCAATTCCCTCGACTTCGGAGCGGACGACCGGTTTCTGGCCGTCGGAAGTGACGAAAACGCCGTTACCCTCTGGAACACGGACTCCGGTAGCGAGCACGAATCCTTCTCCGGGCACACGGACTATGTGCTGACGGTGACCTTCGGCCCCGACGGCCGGACGCTGCTTACGGGCAGCGAAGACCACTCCGCCCGCTTGTGGGACACGAAGACGGGTGAGGCGGAAAAGGTCCTGAGCGAGCCCGCCGGAGCGGTGCGGGCGGCGGCGTTCAGTCCGGATGGGCGCACGCTCGCCGCCGGCGGCGAAAAGGGCTTACTCCGGCTATGGGACCCGGCTACCGGGAAGGCCGTTCGACGGCTGGCCGGGCATACCGCCCTGATCGCCGCAGTAGACTTCAGCCCCGACGGCAGGATGCTCGCCACAGGCAGCAGTGACCGGACAGTCCGATTGTGGGACGTGGCCACGGGCAGAGCCCTGCGAACTTTGAAGGGGCACAGCGACTACCTTTCGGCAGTAGCGTTCTCTCCCGACGGCCGGACGCTCGCGACGGGCGGCATCGACGACACCGTACGGTTGTGGGACACCACCACGTGGCGTATCCGCAAGTCTCTCCCCGTTCCCGGCGGTGTCTTCTCAGTCGCCTTCAGCCCCGACGGCCGGTCCCTCGCTACCGGCGGCGCCGAAAGTACGACCGTCCGTTTGTGGGATCCGCGCTCCGGCGCGGTGCGCCGGACCATCATGGTGCGCACCCCCGGCGTGGCGTCAGTGGCCTTCACCCCAGATGGGCGCACGCTCGCCACCGCAAGCAGGGTGAACTCGGCCGTGAATCTGTGGGACGCCGCTTCCGGGACGCCCCGCCGCACGTTGGGCTACCACGACGGGTATGTCCAAGCAGCCGTGTTCAGCCGCGACGGCCGCACTTTGATCAGCGGAACGGGAAACGGCTGGATCTACCTCTGGGACATGGCCACAGCACGGCTGCAGAAGATACTCACGGGCCACGAGTACGGCGTCTATGCCCTCACCGTGAGCCCGGACGGCCGCACCTTCGCCTCGGGCAGCGACGACGGCACACTCCGGCTGTGGCGCCTGAGCTCGCCCGACCCCGCCACAGCAATCCGAGATATCTGCCGTGCCCTTCACCGCGACTTCACGCCGGAAGAGCGAACGATTTACCTCAAGGGCAAGGATGTCGAAGGACCGGTCTGCCCCCCTAGGTGACGAGTATGTGCGTAACTACTCAGCTTATTCTTTATGGTCTGGCCTGGTCACGTTCGACGATGGTGGCGGGGCGTCTGGTCGTTTTGCCCACGTCATAGTGGGTGGCGGGGCGCCGGTTCTTCGAGCCGGGCGGGTGTCCGGGGCCGGGCCGGTTGGGTTTCGGCGCACGGGCCGGACAGGGCAAGTTGGGGCGGAGGTTCCTGAACCCCCGGCGGACCCGGGCCGGGGTGAGCCGGCCGGGCTCGGCCGGCTTCTCCCAAGGACGACGGAGATCGACGACCAGGGGCCGGGCGAGGCGGAGTTGGGTGTGTGCGGCGATGATCAGTCAGGTCCACCGGTCCGCCGCCGCGGGCGTGCGGAGCTTCGGACGGGTCCAGCCCAGCGTCTGCTTGATCATCCGAAAGGTGTGCTCAAGATCGAACCTGCGCAAGAACGCCTGCCGGCGCAGATCGACGTCTTCACCCGACAGGCCGGTCACCGACGACCACAGCCAGACCGGCAGCGGATCGTGGCCGCCGGGCAGACGGTCGACCTCCAGATGGATCAACGTGCCCGCGATGACCGGGAGTTCGCCGGTGTGGTCGATCCATGCCCAGCGGGTGGTCAACCGGGGGTGGATGCGGTCCCAGGCCATCACGCGAGCGGTGCCGTAGGGGTCGGTGACCTGCACGGTCTCCGTGTCGGGATCGCCCCATGAGTCCGGCTTGGCGAAGCGGAATTCCTTGCCGTGCTTCGGCGGGCGTCCTCCCTGCGGCGGAGAGATCCACGGGACCGGAACGGGCTTGCGCATCACACGGTCCGTGCGCATCCGCCCCAGGACCTCCACCGGTAGCCCGGCCAGGAGATGTGCCATGCGCGGAGCGTCGTACCCGGCATCGAAGACGACCAGGATGTCGCGGTCACCCGGCTTCCAGCGGCCCATCTCGATGAGGTCGGTGACGACCCGGCGTACCTGGACGGCGGTGACCTCGGCGACGTCGTCGGCTGGCCCCAGCCGCAGCGCGTCCAGGATCTGGCACCACGAGCTCCGGCCGGATTCCAGCGCGGCGACGAAGGAGTAGGGCCAGCCAGGCACGAACTGGTCCGACGAGCGTCCGCTGCGGCCATAGACGTGACAGAACAAGCGGTCCGAGCTGGTCGGCGCGTCCGGCCGCAGCCAGTGGGTGACGTCAATGGGCAGGACCAGGCGCCCGTCGGCGGCCTCGGGCTGCGGCAGCCCGGCCAGCACCCGCCGCAGCCGTGGCACATCGACGTCTCCGCCGTTCAAGGCTTCGTACATCGCACCGTGCCCGCGCCGGTGCTCGGCAGTCAGCGTGAGGTCGACCGGTGTCTTCACCGGCCCGTCCGCACACAGCAGGGCGTCCGTCAGCTCGAACAATGTGTCCCCGCGCGCGGGCAGGCAATCGAAGAAGTCGTCCCGGAAGTGTGACGCCACCGCGAACACTTCCCGCCGGACATCGTGATATAGCAGAGTCACTCCCCCAGGGCCTTCGTGCTGGTCAGTGCCTCTTTGGTCGGAGCACAGGATCAGACGGAGGCCGTGTTCACGTCCCCGGAATCCTCGTACGAGCGGTCACGTTCGGGGCATCGTTCGAAGTGCGGCTGTTCGGCTTGGCCGGCGGACAGGGCGCGCTGTGCGGGTTCGTCGCAGCGACTTCGTTCAGCATGGTTGGCGAGTGCTGTTCATGTAGACGTCGGCGATCGACGAGCGGAGCACAGTGCGCGGTCGACGAGAGCCGTAACGTCTTGGATCTGCCGAGTGGCGGTGCTTTCATCGCCCGGTCGGCTGTGCAAGGAGACCGTGACGATGGTCCGGCCGTCCGGAGTAGTGGCAGGCCACACCAGGTATCCGAATCCGTCGCCGCTGTGCCCCCAGTACCCGCCGCCGCAGGACAGTGGTGTCCAGAACAGGCCGAGCCCGTCGCGCGTGCCCGGTGGAAAGCCGTGGTCGGCGGGGACTTCGACAGTGCGCTGCATCTCAGCCAGCTGGGCGGGGGCCAGAAGCCTGCCTTGCACAAGTGCCGTGAAGAACCTGTTGGTGTCCGCGGCTGTACTGATCATCGACCCGTCGGCGTCGGCGTCGAAGGGCAGGTAGGCGACCGTGGTGTCGATCATGGCACCACCCGGCTCGAACTGCTGGTAGTCCTGGGCATGAGGGCCGGGCAGGAACGGCCAGTTGCCGGGTGTGAGAGTGCGGGTGAGCCGCAGCGGACGAAGAATCCTGCCCCGGACCTCGTACTCCCATGAATGGCCCGTGACCGCCTTGATGACCATGCCAAGGAGAACATAGTTGGTGTTGGAGTACTCCCACCCGACACCGGGTGCGAAGGACGGCTGGTGCTTCATCGCGAGGGCCACACGCTGCCGGGAGGTGTAGGTGATCCAGCGGTTCGCGCGATACCCGGCCGTGCTGAGATCAGGAACGACGTCGCCGATGTAGTCGGGCAGCCCGCTGGTGTGCTGGAGAAGCTGGCGCAGAGTGACCCGGTGCCCGTCATTGCCGTGGCCGCGGACCAGGCCGGGCAGCCACGTATCCACCGTGTCGTCAAGCGACAGGTGGCCTTCGCCGGCGAGCTGGAGCAGTACGGCCGCGACGAACGTCTTCGTGGTGCTGCCGATCCTCAGGTAGCCGTCCGTGGCCACAGGCTGCCCGGTGCTGAGATCGCTGACCCCGCTACGGACGGTCCGCACTCCGTGGGGCGTCTCCAGTCTCACCGATACGCCTGTGATGCCGTCGTCCCGCAGGGCGTCGGCATCACGCTGCAGTTGGGACAGGCGATCGGGGGCCGCCGCTCTGGATTCTGCCGGAACGCATAACGCCAGAAGGGCGACAGCGAGCACGGTCACTGTCCGATGACTGATTCGACTCCGCGTGATCGACATGAGGCAACGCTAAGACGTCGTCTCATTTGGCGAGTCTGCGGTAGCAGATGAGGCTGCATGCGATGGCGGTGAAGGCCAGGAAGTGTTCAGCCTTTCGTTCGTAG
>NZ_JBSGZV010000108.1:0-4655 GCF_053611185.1 Streptomyces sp. NPDC054834
TAATGGTGACGTCGGGTATTGGAACTGCCCGAATGCCTCAGCCGGTGCGGACCCAGGCGGTGAAATCGTCGGCGAGTCCTGGCGGGTTGGCCAGCTCGGTTCGGCGTGCGACCCCCTCGTAGTACTCCAACTCGTGGACGATCACCGGCACGGGTCTGCCGAGGGACTTGTCGATAACGCCGGTCTTGTGAAGGGTTCGGGCGAGCTGCCAGCAGGCTTGGTTGAAGTGGGCCTCGATCTGCGCGGCAAGCGACCCGACTGTCGTGATCCAGTCTGCTGGGTCTGCCGGCTCGTCGTACCAAAGTCCGAGTTCGCTGATCCATTCTCGGCGAGCTGTGGCTCCTGCGGGGTCGCTGGTGAGGCCACCGACTACGACCAGTTGGTTCTGGATCCAGAAGGCGTAGTTCCAGCGGGCTTCTGCCTGGTCGGAAGCGTCCCGGATGCTGCGTCGAACCTGTGCTTCGGTGTTGTAGCCGATCGTCAGGGTCGGCTGACGCAGGTCGTCGTCCTCGTTGTCGATGAGGAAGGAGATGGCGTAGATGTCCTTTGCCTCGGAGGCGGTGATCGATGTGATCGCTTGCGTGGCCAGGGCCTGGAGCTGGTCTTGGAAGATCATGGTTGGGCAGGAGCCTTTCAAGGACGCTGGCTGACTTCGGCGGCGTAATTGGCCCAGTCGCCTGCGGAGAGCCGTTGCCAGGCGACTGCGACGTCGGTGTGGATGCCCAGGGTGCGGGCGAGGATCGCGGCCGGGATCTCGGTGGCGAGCTGGAAGAGTGCGGTGCTGCGGGCCTGATTGGGTCGGATCCCGAGCTGGTTCAGGCGCTGAGTCAGCTGCGTGGTGCTGATCGGCCGTCCAGGCTGACCGCCGGGGAAGAGCCATGGAGATGGGGCCAAGGCCCCGATGGTCGCGTGGCCCTTGCGGTTCGCGGCGACCATGCGAGCCAGTTCGGCGACGGGGTCGGGCAGCTGGACAGGTGCATCGCCGAGGTGGAGACGCACTTCATGGGCGCCGGCCTCGACGTCCTCGATGGTCAACCGGCTGATCGCCGACGGTCCTTGGGCATAGAGGAGGAGAAGGAGTCCTGCGAGGCGGTCTTCTGGTTTGAGGGTGTCGTCGTGCAGGAGTCGGCGTGCGACGTTCCACCGGTGCTCGTCATCGAGTGGCTGGGTGGGGCCGTTCCAGCGGACGGCGGGGACGTGGACGTTGGTGAGCTTGTTGGTGCGAGCCCAGCGGATGAAGTGTCCGGCCGTGTGGCGGTAGGTCGCGGAGTCGTCGGTGAGCCACTGGTCGAGGTCGGCCTGTTGGCAGGTCTCCAGGGCGAGGTCGTGTGCCTTCAGCCAGGTCAGGAAGGCGACGGCCGCGTGGGTGCGTTGACGCGCGGATATGAACTGTTGCGGGGTCAGGGGGCGGCCGTTGGTGCGTCGGCGTAGTCGCCGGACCAGGTGCCATATCGCGTACCGGTGCAGGACTTTGCGCTGTTCGGGGTCTTGCTGTGATGCGAGAAGGCCGTTGAGGAAGCGTTCGAGGCGGACCATGTACTCGTCCCGCTCGGGCAGGGCACCAACCCCGACGAGGACTTGGCGGAGGTGGGCGAGGGGCGGGCTGTCGGGCAGCTCGTCGAGGGCCTCGTGAGTCAGGGCCCGTCGGCCGGCCGCGAGATCGGCCAGGACTGGAGACACGGACGGCTTGTTCAGCCACCGCCTGGCGGTGATGGGGTGCTCGGCGGTGGCGATGTCGTTTCGCAGGGCTTCGAGACCGGGGTGGAGGGCATCGGACGGAGGGCCCAGGAGCTCGTTGAGACGCCGGTTGATGAGACAGCGAGCGCACTGGCCGGGGTGCGGGTAGTCGGGATCGCTGCAGGTGGGGCAGGTGTGCCAGACCTCAGGGGCGGTGCAGTCCGCGCAAAGGGGCTGGTCGGGAGTGCCGGAGACAACCGCCGCGACGCCGCCGCAGGCCGAGCACGGCGCTGAGCGACGCTGGCAGTCCAGGCACCGCGGCCGGCCCGTGGTGCGGGAGGTGCCGCAGGGCTTCTCCTCGCCGCAGATACTGCAAGTTGCAGTGGGCAAGGAGGGGCAGCCCGAGCAGAGCGGGCCGTCCGGCGTGCGGGTGTTCACGACCTTTCGTCGGCCGCAGTTGATGCAGGTCTCCAGGTTCGCCGGGTCGCTGACCAGGCAGTTCGGACACACCGGCCGGCCTTGGGCGTCGCGGGTGGCGGGCTCTCGGCGGGCTCCGCATCCCGAGCACTCCTCAATGCGGGAGTGGGAGATGCACATGCGGCAGACCCGCCGTCCATCGAGGGGCTTGTCGATGCGTACGACTCTGTGGCAGCCGGGGCAGGACGGCCGGACGATCCCGGTGACGCCGGCCTCGTGCAGCAGGTCGATCAGTTTGAGGATCGCGCGGTGGGGTGTGAGGTGACCGTCCCCGGTCAGCAGGGCTGGGTGGGATTCCAGGGCCCAGGCGAGTTTCTGCTGGTAGGAGGGACGAGGCGCCGATCGACGGACCGCGTCGGCGATCGTCTCCCGTCGGGCCTGCGGGTCCAGTTCAGCGATCAGGGCGCCGATCACTGCGACGGGGTCGCGTCCGTCGGTGTCCGGGCACTTGCCGCATCGTGGCCGCCCGGCCCGGTCGCGTGAAGCGACCCGGCGGGCGTTTCCGCAGGCAGCACACAGCTCCGGTTGCGGCCCGCAATTCCAGCAGTACCAGTCCTGGCCGCGGCGCTGGAGAGTTCGCATCTGCCTGCCACATTCGGCGCAACACGGCGGCGAGATGGCCTGGGCTCCGGCCTCACGCAGGGCGATGAGCAGGTCGCCGACGGCCCTGGGCGCCGGCGAGCGACCGTCGTTCAGCACGCGGGGATGCTCAGCGAGATGTGCCGCGAGGCGGCGTGACTTCGAGCGGCCGCCCGCGACGCTGGCGACCGCGGCACGGATCCGGTCAGGCTCCAGGTGATGTTCGACGGCCGCGACCAGGTCCACGATGAGCCCGATCGGGTCGGTGACGGCCCGATCGGGGTGCCCGGGTGTGGTCACGGCCGCTCGAGACCGCGGATGCGGGCTCGCTTGGGTCGCAGGTCACCGACGCCTGCCTCGGCGCCAACGGCCTTCCTTGTCCGGGCAGTTGTTCCGGCACCTGCTGCGGCGGTGGGTTCGATGAGGTCGTCCATGGTGCAGCTGAGGATGTCGAGCAGGGCCATGAGGATCTTCAGGCTGAGTCGTTCGGGGCGCTCGACGACGAGCCGGTAGACCTGGCTGGAGGACAGGGTGATGCCGCGTTCGTCCAGTAGCGGGATGAGGTCGGTGGTGGAGAAGAGGCCGCGGTCGGCCATGACCTTGCGCAGGTGCCAGTGGTAGTCGAGCTTCGCGGCCATCAGCGGTCCTTGTCTGCGGGGATCGGGGCGAGCGCGGGAGCAAGTGCCTTGTGGAGCATCGTGTTCATGAAGTCGTCGCTGACGTGGGTGTAGATGGCGGTGGAGCTGTCATTCTCGTGACCGACTTGCTGCTGCAGAAACCGCCGGTCAACCCCGTCCTCCGTGAGGTGGGTGACGTAGGCGTGGCGAGCGGAATGGACCGTCAGCGCCTTCGGGAGCTTCAGCGCGTCGCGGTAGGCGACGAACCGGGCATTGATCTCCGCCGGCTTGACCCGGCCGCCCCGCTCGGTCACCCACAACGCGGGGTGGTCCTCGCAGCCGAACCGCGGCCGTACGTTCTCCACGTAGTCGGCGACCGCGTCCACCGCCCAGTCCATCACCGACAATACGTTCCGACGACGCGGTGGCTGGCCCTTCTTCGCTTTGCCGTAGCGGACGTTGAGGGTGCCGTACCGGCCGAACTGCGGTGCCTTCGCGTTCCGCCCGAAGTCCACCACATCCAGCTTCGATGCCTCGGTCCGGCGAAGTCCCCACCCATAAATGACCTTGAAGAGCGTGGCATCCCGGTAGGCGGCGAGGGCTCCCTTGCGCTTGGCCCGGACCGCCCGTTCGACCTGGTCGTCGGCGTAGTCGAGGAAACGCTGGATCTCCTCGCGTGTGAACGGCCTCGCCTCGGGGCGCCCCTCGTAGTCGTTGAGGTGGGCGATGGTGTTCCACTCATGGCAGATGGCCACCGGGTGAGTACCGAACGCGTCCTCGCAGGCCACCGCCCAGCCGTAACGGCCGTCGATCAAGAACTCGCTGAATAGGCGCAGACTGCCCTGATAGCTGCGGATCGTGGACGGCGCGAGGTGCTTCTCGCTGGTCAGCCACAGTGACCACTCGTCCACGTGGCCGGGCGTCCAGGCCCACGGGTATTCGTTGGTGTACTCAAGGAACCGGCGTATGAGCCGTTCCCGGGCGGTGACCGTGTCCTCGCGGAGCCCACGGGCGGCCTGTTGGGCCCGCCAGCCCCGCAGCATCGCATCGACCATCGCGTCCTGCGGACGCAGCTGGGCCACCCCGGAGACCAGCTCCAGATGAGCCGCCCCCGCCAGGTCGGCACGTCGCTGTAGACCCACTTTCACCCTCCCCTTCAGAGGGCAAATCCTGCATCAGATGGGATCTGATCGCCAAACTCCCAGCTCAGGCCGCCAGGTTGCAGGAGGATGAAGTCCTCGTCAGGCCCTTCCCTGACCTCGCGACCTGCGGTTTCTCGCCCGTCTGATGCAATTCCTGAGGGTT
>NZ_JBSGZV010000109.1:0-3860 GCF_053611185.1 Streptomyces sp. NPDC054834
CCCAGCTTCGTACCCGTGCCGTGCGCCTCCACCGCGTCCACGTCCGCCGCCGTCAGCCGGGCGTTGGCCAGGGCCTGCCGGATCACCCGCTGCTGCGAGGGACCGTTCGGCGCGGTCAGGCCGTTGGACGCGCCGTCCTGGTTGACCGCGCTGCCCCGGATGACGGCCAGCACGTCGTGGCCGTTGCGCAGGGCGTCGGAGAGGCGTTCGACGAGGAGCATGCCGACGCCCTCGGAGAATCCGGTGCCGTCGGCGTCGGAGGAGAAGGCGCGGCAGCGGCCGTCGGGGGACAGGCCGCGCTGGCGGCTGAACTCGATGTAGATGCGCGGGGCGGACATGACGGTGACGCCGCCGGCGAGGGCGAGGGAGCACTCACCCTTGCGCAGCGCCTGCACCGCGAGGTGCAGGGCGACGAGGGAGGAGGAGCAGGCCGTGTCGACGGTGATCGCCGGGCCCTCGAGGCCCAGGGTGTAGGCGACACGGCCGGAGGCGACGCTGGTGAGCACGCCGGAGCCGACGTAGCCCTCGACCTCGGCGGGAACGTCGTGCACGCCGGGCGCGTAGTCCTGCGGGATGGCGCCCACGAAGACGCCGGTGTCGGATCCGCGCAGGGCGGCCGGGGTCAGTCCCGCGCGTTCCAGGGTCTCCCAGGAGGTCTCCAGGAGCAGCCGCTGCTGCGGATCCATGGCCAGCGCCTCGCGCGGGCTGATGCCGAAGAAGTCCGCGTCGAACTCGGGGGCGTCGTGGAGGAAACCGCCGTGCCGGGTGTAGGAGTGGCCGGCCGACTCGGGGTCGGGGTCGTAGACGCGTTCCAGGTCCCAGCCGCGGTCGGTGGGGAATTCACCGATGGCGTCGGCGCCTTCGGCGACCAGTTTCCACAGTTCTTCGGGTGATTCCACGCCGCCCGGAAAGCGGCATGCCATGCCGACGATGGCGATCGGCTCGCGGTCCCGCCCCTCGGCATCGGCCAGCCGGCGACGGGTCTGCTGGAGGTCGGCCGTTACACGCTTGAGGTATTCGCGAAGCTTCTCTTCGTTCGGCATGTAAGAGCCATCCCCCTCGGACGATCAGGTGCCGGTGCCGCAGGCGTCGCTGACATGCGCTCACTCGTACGCACCGTCAAACTTTCGCAAGGGGGCTTGGTTTCTTCTTTTCCGGCACTAAAGCGGCTGGTGGCGGGGGTTTTCCGCAGGCCTCTTGGGCCCACGGCCGACTTTTAGTGGCAGTTTAGGAATCATTCATACCCTGCCCGGGAATTTCGCGTGCCCACCGTACGCCCGTAACACGTCCGAGCGGGAGGCCTGTTCCCATGACCGATGGTGAGAATAACGAGGCACCGCCTTTTCCGATGCCCCGCTCCTGCCCTTTCGGCCCCCCTTCGGAATACGCGCGGCTGCGGGCCGAGCGGCCGGTCTCCCAGGTGCGTCTCCAGGACGGCAGGACGGCCTGGCTGCTCACCCGGCACCAGGACGTACGGGACCTGCTGAGCAACTCCGCGACCAGCTCCAACCGGGCGCACCCCGCCTTCCCCGCCACCGTCGCCAACACGCAGGCCTTCGCCCAGAAGGGGTTCCTGCTGTCCATGGACGCCCCGGAGCACGCGCTGCACCGCCGCATGGTGACGGGCGAGTTCACGGCCAACCGCACCCGCAGGCTGCGGCCGCGCATCCAGGAGATCGCGGACGAGTGCGTGGACCGCGTGCTGGCCGCCGGCGCCTCGGGCCGGCCCGTCGACCTGGTGCAGGAGCTGTCGCTGCCGGTCCCCTCGCTGGTGATCTGCGAACTGCTCGGCGTTCCTTACGAGTCACGGAGCCTGTTCCAGAAGAACACCGAGGTGCTGCTCGACCGCACCAGTACGGCGGCGGACCGCGAGGGTGCGTTCGCCGCGCTGCGCACGTTCCTCGGCGAGCTGGTGACCAGTAAGGACACCCAACCGGACGACGCGCTGCTGAGCCGGCTCGCGGTGAAGTACCGCGAGGCGGGCCGCTACGACCACGAGCACCTGACCGGCTTCGCGATGCTGCTCCTGCTCGCCGGGCACGAGACGACGGCGAACATGATCTCCCTGGGCGTCGCCACGCTGCTGGACGGCGACCCGGCCGAGCTCGCCGCGCTCGTCGCCGACCCGTCCCTGATGCCGCAGGCCGTCGAGGAACTGCTGCGTTACCTGAGCATCGTCGACTATCCGACCTCCCGCGTCCTGCTGGAGGACACCGAGGTCGGCGGTGTCCTCATTCGCGCGAACGAGGGGTTCATCGCGTCGGGGGCCGCCGCCAACCACGACCCCGAGGTCTTCCCCGACCCCGATCGGCTCGACCTGCGCCGCAACACGGCCGGCCATGTCGCCTTCGGTTTCGGCGTCCACGCGTGCCTCGGCCAGAACCTGGCCCGCGCGGAGCTGGAGATCGTCTTCAACACCCTCTTCGCCCGCATCCCGGGGCTGCGTCTGGTGACCCCGGTCGACCGACTCCCGTACAAGGACTCGACCGTGTACGGCATCCACACCCTGGAGGTGACCTGGTGACGCTCCGCATCGTCGTCGATCAGGCCGAGTGCTGTGCCTCGTCCATGTGTGTCCTGGTGGCGCCCGATCTCTTCGACCAGCGCGACGAGGACGGCATCGCCTTCGCGCTCCAGCCGGAGCCGGGTCCCGAGCACCACGACGAGGCCCGCGACGCGGCCCGCCGCTGCCCCTCGCTCGCCATCCGGGTCATCGAGGACTGACCGAGGAGTGACCCGAGGAGTGACCCGAGGAGTCACCCGCCCCCTTTCCGCACACTGACGCTCCCGTCCGGCTGCCCCGAAAGGTTCTCCGCAGTGGCCAGCAACGAAGACAAGTTCCGCGAGTACCTCAAGCGGGCGACCGCCGACCTGCGGCAGGCCCGCCGCCAGCTGTCCGAGCTCGACGCGAGGAACCACGAGCCGCTGGCGATCGTGGCCATGGCGTGCCGCTATCCCGGCGGCGTCGACTCGCCCGAGGGACTGTGGAACCTGGTCTCCGACGGGGTGGACGCGGTCGGGGAGTTCCCCTCCGACCGGGGATGGGCTGAGGACCTGTACGACCCCGACCCGGACGCGAAGGGCAAGTCGACCACGCGGAAGGGCGGTTTCCTCTACGACGCCGCCGAGTTCGACCCGGACTTCTTCGGCATCAGCCCGCGCGAGGCCCTGGCCATGGATCCGCAGCAGCGGCTGCTCCTGGAGACCTCCTGGGAGGCACTGGAACGGGCCGGCATCGACCCGCGCACCCTGCGCGGCAGCGACACCGGCGTCTACGCCGGCGTCATGTACAACGACTACGCCTCCCGCCTCACCCCGGCACCGGAGAGCTTCGAGGGCTACCTCGTCAGCGGCAGCCTCGGCAGCGTCGCCTCCGGCCGCGTCGCGTACACCCTCGGTCTGGAGGGCCCGGCGATCACCGTCGACACGGCCTGCTCCTCCTCCCTCGTCGCCCTGCACCTCGCGGTGCAGGCGCTGCGCAAGGGCGAGTGCTCCCTCGCCCTCGCCGGCGGGGTCGCGGTCATGTCGACCCCCAGCACCTTCGTGGAGTTCAGCCGCCAGCGCGGACTCTCCGCCGACGGCCGCTGCAAGGCCTTCGCCGAGTCCGCCGACGGCACCGGCTGGGGCGAGGGCGTCGGCCTCGTCCTGCTGGAGCGCCTCTCCGACGCCCAGCGCAAGGGACACCCCGTCCTCGCCGTGGTCCGCGGCAGCGCCGTCAACCAGGACGGCGCGAGCAGCGGCCTGACCGCGCCGAACGGTCCGTCCCAGCAGCGGGTGATCCGGCAGGCCCTGGCCAACGCCCGGCTGACGGCGGCGGACGTGGACGCGGTGGAGGCGCACGGCACGGGTACGAAGCTGGG
>NZ_JBSGZV010000110.1:0-3705 GCF_053611185.1 Streptomyces sp. NPDC054834
CGGGCACCGCCAGCTCCGCCTCCCCGGCCGGGAGGGCGGGTCCGCGGCCGGCCGAGCCGGCGCCTCGGGGGTCCCGGTCACGAGGCCGCCGCCGGCAACTGGAGCGCGGGGCGGGCCGGAGCCGGCGTCGGATCCGTCGGTGTGCGGACGGGGCCGAAGACGCACACGCGCAGCAACAGGAACCGTCCGATGCCGGCGAGTGCGGCGGCCCCCAGGTAGACGGCCTGCTCCAGAAGGGCTCCGGCCGTCGGCCGTACCGCCCACAGGACGGCGACCGCGGCCGATGTCAGCGCGTAGGCGGCCGTGGCCGATCCGGCGGACTGAAGGTGCCGGCGCCATCCGGCGCGCCGCCCGGTCCCGAAGGTGAACAGCGCGTGCAGCTCGGTGCACAGCAGCGTGGAGGCGATGGTGACCAGCGCATTCGCCACCGCCCAGGGCACCACCCCGGCCAGTGGCGACACCGCCGCGGCGGCGGCGGTCCCCACTCCGCCGCCGCACAGCACCAACCGTACGAAGGAGGCGAGGGGGCCGGGGGCGGACGGGGTCCGGCAGCCGGTGACCGGACCGGTTGCCGCCCGCGCCGCGCGTCCCGATTCGCTCATCGTTCTTCCTCGCCCCCGGGGGGCCGCGTCCGGCCCGGTCCGCTCACCGTCACGCTAGGGACGCGGCGGGCGCGGACCGTGGTACCCGGGAGGTCAATGAAGAGGGGCCGGTGGTACCGCGGTACCACCTACGGAGCGGTCCGCGAGGACGGGCCGCTCATGCCGGACCCGTCAGTGTCCGGTCCGGTGTGAGGGGCAGTTCGCGCAAGCGGATGCCGGTGGCGCGCTTGTGCCGATTTATTCGCAGCTGCGAAGATCAGGGCGTCCGGTCAGCCGCCCCCGGGCGCTCCAGGACTCGCACTGATCCATTACCGGCTCGCCGGGCCGATCGGCACTGCCCGGACGGCTCCTGAAATCTCCCGGCAACACGTTATTGACATGACATTTGGACAGGGGGCATCGTACTCGGACTAGAGCGCGCTAGTGGAGCGCGACAGCAGTCCTGCCCCTCCCGCCTAAGGAATCGACCATGACCGTACGTGTAGGTGTCATCGGCGCCGGAATGATCGGCCAGGACCACATACGGCGCCTCACCGAGGTCGTCACCGGCGCCACCGTCACCGCCGTGACCGACCTCGACACCGCCCGCGCCGCCGAGGTCGCCGCCCGCGTGGGTGCCGCGACCCTGCCCACCGGGGCCGACCTGATCGCCTCCCCCGACGTCGACGCCGTCCTCGTCACCTCCTGGGGCCCCACCCACGCCGAACACGTCCTGGGCGCCATCGCGGCCGGCAAGCCCGTCTTCTGCGAGAAACCCCTCGCCACCACCGCCGAGGACTGCCTGCGCATCGTCGACGCCGAACGCGCCCACGGCCGCCGCCTCGTCCAGGTCGGCTTCATGCGCCGCTTCGACCCCGGCTACCGCCAGATGAAGGACATCATCACCACCGGCGCCATCGGCACCCCCCTGATCGTCCACTGCGCCCACCGCAACCCCACCGTGCCCGAGTCGTACTCCTCGGCCATGGCCGCCCAGGACACCGCCGTCCACGAGATCGACGTCCTGCGCTGGCTCCTCGACGACGAGATCACCTCCGCCCAGGTCATCACCCCCCGCGCCACCGGCAAGCGGTTCGCGCACCTGAAGGACCCGCAGATCATGTACTTCGAGACGGCGAACGGCGTCCGCATCGACCTCGAAGTCTTCGTCAACTGCCAGTACGGCTACGACATCCAGTGCGAGACCGTCGGCGAGGACGGCCTCGTCCGCCTGCCCGATCCCGCCGCCGTCGGCCTCCGCACCGCCGGCCGGCACGGCACCGCCGTCCTCCAGGACTGGAAAGGCCGCTTCGCCGAGGCCTTCGACACCGAATTCCGCGAGTGGATCAACGCGATCGCGACAGGCACCGAACCCACCGGGCCCTCCGCCTGGGACGGCTACGCCGCCACCGTCATCACCGACGCCGCCGTCCGCTCCCAGGAATCCGACGGCACCGTCGTCGCCGTCGACATGAAGCCCCGCCCCGCCTTCTACCAAGGCAGCGCCTGAAGACCGCTCCCGCCCCAGCGCCCCGGCCTGACCCACCCACGCCTGTACATCGGCCGGGACGTAGTCCGATCGCCCATGTCACGCCTTGTTGAGACGTCCTGACAAATCCATTGACATCACTGGTGGGCCGTTTCATAGTACGTGCACCTAGCGCGCGCTAGTGATGCGCTCCAGTGATCTGTACGCGGCACACACCCTCGACTGCCGCAGACAACTCCCCCGGCCGCACGACGGCACTCCCGAACCGCTCGCCCGCCTCCCCGGGCCGGGCGAGGAATCTTCGTCAAGGCCACTCTCCATTTCCACCCTGACCAGCACAGTGAGGTGCAAGGGACATGCACAGACACCACCGAGCCGCCGCTCTGACCGCCACGTTTCTCGCCGGCGCCCTGTTCGCCGCGGGCTGTTCGAGCAGTTCCGGCGGGAAGAAGGCCGAGGAAGGCGGCGCGGCGGCCTCCGCGGGCAAGGCCTCCACGCCCCGGATGACGGTGGCCATGGTCACGCACGCCGCACCCGGTGACACCTTCTGGGACCTGATCCGCAAGGGCGCCCAGGCCGCGGCCGCCAAGGACAACATCAAGCTCGTCTACTCCTCCGACCCCAACGCCGGCAACCAGGCCAACCTGGTCCAGAACGCCATCGACCAGAAGGTCGACGGCATCGCCCTGACCGCCGCCAAGCCCGACGCGATGAAGGCCGTGGTCGCCAAGGCCAAGGCGGCCGGCATCCCGGTCGTCGGCTTCAACTCCGGCCTGGACAACTGGAAGCAGCTCGGCATGCTCGAGTACTTCGGCCAGGACGAGAACATCGCCGGCCAGGCCTTCGGCAAGCGCCTGAACCAGCTCGGCGCCAAGCACGCCCTCTGCGTCATCCAGGAACAGGGCCAGGTCGCCCTGGAGTCCCGCTGCGCCGGCCTGAAGAAGGGCTTCAAGGGACAGACGGAGAACCTCTACGTCAACGGCACCGACATGCCGTCCGTGAAGTCCACCATCACCGCCAAGCTGCAAAAGGACCACTCCATCGACCAGGTCGTCACCCTCGGCGCCCCCTTCGCCCTGACCGCCGTTCAGTCGCTCGGCGACGCGAGCAGCAAGGCCAAGGTCGCCACCTTCGACCTCAACAAGGACCTCGTGAGCGCCGTCCAGGCCGGCAAGGTCGAGTTCGCCGTCGACCAGCAGCCCTACCTCCAGGGCTACCTCGCCGTCGACTCCCTGTGGCTCTACAAGAACAACGGCAACTTCAGCGGCGGCGGCACCGCCCCCGTCCTCACCGGACCCGCCTTCATCGACAAGACCAACGTCGACCAGATCGCCACGTTCGCCGCGAACGGAACCCGGTGATGAGCATGACCCAGCAGGCCCAGCCGGCGGTGGCCACACCGCCGGCTCCCGGCCCCCGGCACGCCGACGGCCGTACCCAGGAGCGCCCCCTGGTGCTCCGGCTGCTGGCCCGCCCTGAGGTCGGCGTCTTCCTCGGCGCCGTCGCCGTGTTCGTCTTCTTCTTCGTCATGGCGCCGACTGTCCGTCAGGGCAGCTCGATGGCCACGGTCCTCTACCAGTCGTCGACCATCGGGATCATGGCGCTGCCGGTGGCCCTGCTGATGATCGGCGGCGA
>NZ_JBSGZV010000111.1:0-3088 GCF_053611185.1 Streptomyces sp. NPDC054834
CCCCGACACCGGTGTCGGGGCGGCCTGTTCTTCGCGTCGGGTGAAGTCAGCGGGTCACCACACCACCGGCAGGTGGGCCAGCCCGCCGGTCAGGGTGTCGTCGCGGAACTCGAGGTCGTTGGGGGAGCCGGCCAGCTGGAGGCCGGGGAAGCGCTCGAAGAGGGTGGAGAAGACGATCTGGAGCTCCACCCGGGCCAGGCTGGCACCGATGCAGAAGCGCGGGCCGTGGCCGAAGGCGAGGTGCTGGGGGATCTGTCGGGTGATGTCGAAGACGTCGGGGTCGTCGAACATCTGCGGGTCCCGGTTGGCCGCGGTGAACGGCAGCAGCACCAGGTCGCCCGCCGGGATCGTCGCCCCGCCCACCTGGATGTCCTCGTGGGCGTAGCGGGGCAGCACGTCCTGGGTGGAGGGGGCCGCCGCACGGAGGATCTCCTCCACCGCGTTCTTCACCATGCCCTGCGGGTCCGCCTGGAGCTTCGCCCGCTGCTCGGGGTGGGTGAGCAGCAGCAGCGTGCCGATGTCGAGGCGGGTCACCGTCGTCTCGTGCCCGGCGAACAGCAGCGCCGCGCCGAGCCCGGCGATCTCGTCGTCGGTCAGGTTCTCCCGCTCCTGCGCCTCGATGAGGTCGGAGAAGACGTCCTGACCGGGCTCCTTGCGCTTCACCTCGATCAGCTTGTACATGTAGCTCGTCAGCCGGTCCCAGGCCGCCTGCGACTCCGCGCGGTTGTACAGGTTCGTGGCGCCGTTGGAGTACGTGCGGAACTCCTCGCGGTCCTCGCCCGGCACCCCCAGCAACTGGCAGATGACCAGCACCGGCAGCGGGAAGGACAGAGCCTCGTGGTAGTCCGCGGGCTGCGGACCGGCCTCCATGGCGTCGAAGAGCTCCCGGACGATCTCCGCGACCTCCAGGCGCAGCTTCTCCACCCGCCGCGCCGAGAACGACGGCGCGAACAGCCGCCGCATCCGGGAGCGGTTGGCGACCTCGTCCTCCGGCTTGCCCAGCGGGCCGCTGATCACGGCGGCGTTGGCGATGCGGGCCGCGTTGTCCGGATCCGGGTGGGACCGGCCCAGCCGCGGGTCGTTGAAGAGTTCCTTGATCTCCTTGTACCGGGTGATCAGCCACCCCTCGTCCCCGGCCGGCGTCCCCACCCGCGCCACCGGATGGCGGGAACGCAGCTGGTGGAAGAGCGGCGCGATCGCGGTGGCCGGGTTCTCCGGGTCCCGCGGAAAGGGAAGCCGCGGCAGTTCCTGAACAGCAGTCACGATGGGTACTCCTCGATGGTCTCTGAGGTCTTCGATCGGATCGCGGCCTCGGGATATTCGGCACCTGGCTGGAAAAAATCCCCGAAACTAATTCCCGGTCACGCTATTCCGGGGCCCTAAAGCTGACTTAAATCAGCCCGGCCGGAACGCCGTGGGCTTTTGCCGTCCGCAAGCCCGCCGAAAGAGGCCCGCAAGAGCGGTGGACGACCCTGCTGGGCATGAAGGTCGACAATGTCTTCCTGGCCGGCATCGGCACCTACCTGCCGGACCGGGTCACCACCGCCGAAGCCGTCGAGAACGGCTGGTACGACGAGGAACTGCGCGCGGCCAGCGGCATGGTGGCGGTGGGCGTCGCGGGCGAGACACCGGCCCCCGACATGGCCGTCACCGCCGCCCGGGAGGCCCTCAAACGCGCCGAGCACACGCCCGACGACTTCGCGGCCCTGCTGCACACCCCGGTCCACCACCAGGGCCCGGAAATCTGGTCGGCGCCGCACTACGTCCTGCACAACACCCTGGACCGGCCGGTGCCCGCGATCGAGATCCGGCAGGGCTGCCTCGGCATGATCACCTCGATGCGGCTGGCCGCCCTCTGGCTGGGCGGCACCCCCGGCCCCGACGCCGTCCTGGTCACCGCGGGCGACAACTTCTCCACCGCCAACATCGACCGATGGCGGGTCAGCAGCCACTACCTGCTCGGCGACGGCGGCTCGGCTGCCGTGCTCTCCCGGCGCGAGGGCTTCGCCCGGCTGCTGTCCGTGCACTCGGTGTCCTGCCCCGAGGCCGAGATACTGCACCGCGGCGGCGAGCCGCTCTTCCCGCCCTCCATCACCGTCGGCAAGCGCCTCGACCTGGAGGAACGCGGCGAGTACATCCGCGCCCAGTGGGCGGCCGGGGTGGCGCCGCCGCTGTTCCACCTCGGCGACGTGGTGACCGAGGTCGTCGACCGGGTCCTGGCCGACGCCGGGCTGCGCATGGACGACATCGCCAAGGTCGCGCACAGCGCCGTCGCCCTCGACCAGATCCGCAACGGCTTCCTGGACCCCCTCGGCATCGACGAGGCACGCGGCACCTGGGAGTTCAACCGCACCCTCGGCCACTCCGCGGGCACCGACCAGATCGCCGGCCTGGAGTGGCTCCTGGCCACGGGGCAGGCCGGTCCCGGCGACCGGGTGCTGCTGCTGGCCGCCGCGGTGGGCATGGAGGTCGGCGCCGCCGTCGTGGAGATCCTCGCCGCCCCCTGACCGTGTCCGAAGAAAGAGAGAAGGCAGCCATGGCAACGACCGACGGACTCAGCCGCCAGGAGATACGCGAGGCGGTGGCCGCCGTCATCGGCGTCCCGGCCGGCCAACTGGCCGACGACGCCAATCTCGTCCAGCACGGCCTGAAGTCCCTGCACCTGATGCAGCTCATCAACGGCTGGCGACGCGCGGGCCACACCGTGAAGTTCGGCGAACTCGCCGCCACCCCCACCATCGAGGCCTGGTCCGCCCGCCTCACCGACCAGCTCCCCGCCGCCGGCTGAACCACCGAGCCCAGACCCCCGCTGCCGCCGACCCGATGCCCCGGCGGCAGCGGTGTTTCCGGCGTCCGAGGGCCGGCCCGGGCGATCCCGCTCAGCCGCGCACTCCGCCCCCGCGTACGAGCCCGTGCCCCTGCCGCCGGCCCGCTTGCGCGGGCGTCTCTGCCTTGCTCGGCCGGCTTTCCAGTCACGCGTACGGCCGCGGTTCCCCGTCCGCCGTCGGGCTGCCCGGACGGCCTCGCGAAGGCCCCGGCCCGCCATGTTCGGTCCGGGTACGACGGAGGCGGGGCACGGCCTCGCCGC
>NZ_JBSGZV010000112.1:0-2534 GCF_053611185.1 Streptomyces sp. NPDC054834
GGTACTGCGACGGTGACGCACGCCTACACGACGACGACGGGCAGTCCGTTCACGGTGACGGCCACCTACGGCGGGAACGCCAGCTTCGCCGGCTCTTCGGGCACGGACACGCAGACGGTGAATCAGGCGGCGACCACTACGGTGGTGGTGTCTTCGCCGGATCCGTCGGTGGTGGGGCAGCCGGTGACGTTCACCGCGACGGTGGCGGCGGTGGCGCCGGGTGCGGGCACGCCGTCGGGGACGGTCACGTTCAACTTCGGTGACGGGTCGCCGACCGTGAGCGGCACCCTGGTGGGTGGTACTGCGACGGTGACGCACGCCTACACGACGACGACGGGCAGTCCGTTCACGGTGACGGCCACCTACGGCGGGAACGCCAGCTTCGCCGGCTCTTCGGGCACGGACACGCAGACGGTTAACCAGGCGGCGACCACTACGGTGGTGGTGTCTTCGCCGGATCCGTCGGTGGTGGGGCAGCCGGTGACCATCACCGCGACGGTGGCGCCGGTGGCGCCGGGCGCGGGCACGCCCACGGGAACGGTCACCATCAGCTTCGGTGACGGCAGCCCGTCCCAGGTGGTGAACCTGGTGGGCGGCACGGCGACGATCCCCCACACCTACACCAGCACCACGGGCAGCCCGTACACCATCACCGCCTCATACGGCGGGAACGGCAACTTCACCTCCTCCATCGGCATCGACACGCAGACGGTGAACCAGGCGGCGACCACTACGGCGGTCGCTTCCTCGCCGGATCCGTCGGTGGTGGGGCAGTCGGTGACCTTCACCGCGACGGTGGCGGCGGTGGCGCCGGGTGCGGGCACGCCGTCGGGGACGGTCACCTTCAACTTCGGTGACGGCAGCCCGTCTCAGGTGGTGAACCTGGTGGGCGGCACGGCGACGATCCCCCACACCTACACCAGCACCACGGGCAGTCCGTTCACGGTGACGGCCACCTACAGCGGGAACGCCAACTTTGCCGGCTCTTCGGGCACGGACACGCAGACGGTGAACCAGGCGGCGACGACCACGGTGGTGGTGTCTTCGCCGGATCCGTCGGTGGTGGGTCAGTCGGTGACGTTCACGGCGACGGTGGCGGCGGTGGCGCCGGGTGCGGGCACGCCGTCGGGGACGGTCACGTTCAACTTCGGTGACGGGTCGCCGACCGTGAGCGGCACCCTGGTGGGTGGTAGTGCGACGGTGACGCACGCCTACACGACCACGGCGGGCAGTCCGTTCACGGTGACGGCCACCTACGGCGGGAACGCCAACTTCGCCGGCTCTTCGGGCACGGACACGCAGACGGTGAACCAGGCGGCGACGACCACGGTGGTGGCGTCTTCGCCGGATCCGTCGGTGGTGGGTCAGCCGGTGACGTTCACCGCGACCGTCGCTGCCGTGGCGCCGGGTGCGGGCACGCCGTCGGGGACGGTCACCTTCAACTTCGGTGACGGCAGCCCGTCCCAGGTGGCGAACCTGGTGGGCGGCACGGCGACGGTGACGCACGCCTACACGACCACGGCGGGCAGTCCGTTCACGGTGACGGCCACCTACGGCGGGAACGCCAGCTTCGCCGGCTCTTCGGGCACGGACACGCAGACGGTTAACCAGGCGTCGACGACCACGGTGGTGGCGTCTTCGCCGGACCCATCGGTGGTGGGTCAGCCGGTGACGTTCACCGCGACCGTCGCTGCCGTGGCGCCGGGGGCGGGGACTCCTACGGGGTCGGTCACGTTCAACTTCGGTGACGGGTCGCCGACCGTGAGCGGCACCCTGGTGGGTGGTACTGCGACGGTCAACCACACCTACACGTCCACGACCGGGAGTCCGTTCGCTGTCACTGCTTCCTATGGTGGGGACGGCAACTTCACCTCCTCCACTGGCTCTGACACGCAGACGGTGAATCAGGCGTCGTCGACCACGGTGGTGGTGTCTTCGCCGGATCCGTCGGTGGTGGGTCAGCCGGTGACGTTCACCGCGACCGTCGCTGCCGTGGCGCCGGGTGCGGGCACGCCGTCGGGCACGGTCATCTTCAACTTCGGTGACGGCAGCCCGTCCCAGGTAGTGAACCTGGTGGGTGGTACTGCGACGGTGACGCACGCCTACACGACCACGGCGGGCAGTCCGTTCACGGTGACGGCCACCTACGGCGGGAACGCCAGCTTCGCCGGCTCTTCGGGCACGGACACGCAGACGGTGAATCAGGCGTCGTCGACCACGGTGGTGGTGTCTTCGCCGGATCCGTCGGTGGTGGGTCAGTCGGTGACGTTCACCGCGACGGTGGCGGCGGTGGCGCCGGGTGCGGGCACGCCGTCGGGGTCGGTCACGTTCGACTTCGGTGACGGGTCGCCGACCCTCAGCGGCAGCCTGGTGGGTGGCACGGCGACGGTGACGCACGCCTACGCCAGCACCTCTGGTAGCCCGTTCTCCGTCACTGCCTCCTATGGTGGGGACGGCAACTTCACCTCCTCCACTGGCTCTGACACGCAGACGGTGAATCAGGCGTCGTCGACCACGGTGGTGGTGTCTTCGCC
>NZ_JBSGZV010000113.1:0-2419 GCF_053611185.1 Streptomyces sp. NPDC054834
CTCACACCAGCCGAGTTCGAACAGCAACTGATCACGCCACGTACGCTGTCACTCGTCGCATGAAACCCGGTGTCCACTCCCGGGGATCAACCTCACTCTTACGGTTGGCCCATCGACGTCTACCGCTACGCCCAGTCGACGCCCAGCTCTCGCAGCGAGGCAAGCTGCTACGCGCTGAGCTTGTCGCGCCTCGATTTTGTGTTCGATACCCAGACGCCGGCCACCGCAGCGGGCCGACGTGGGCAGGTGGCCGCGTTGCAGGAGAGTCGGAGGGGAGTGAGACTGATGCTGGCGGGCGGTTGCATCCCAAGGCGTTGGGCCCATGGTTTCCGTCCGGGGCTCGCGTCTTCCCCTTGAAGCGTGTTTTCACCGCGGGGACGTCTCCTCTCCGCCGTTCTCACTACGGATGGACGGAGGGGCCTCGATGACGCGTGCGCCTTGGCGAACTCTGAAAATCTCTGCTCTGGCGTGGTTTGGAGTCGTGACCCTGCTCGTGGCTCCGTCGGCCGCCGCGAATGCCCCGAATCCGGCCGGGACCGCCGTAGCAGTGCCAGAGAATTCCTGCGCGTGGCCAGCCGTCGTCAGACCGGGCAGGCTGAACTTTGCCTTTCCCGAGGCCAACGCGACGTACTGGCTGATGCCCTACCGGCTGAGCCAGGGAGACCGCATCGTGGCAGAGGGGACATATCCGTTTGCCCGGTTTACCTCACTGACGGTCTACGACGCCACGGGCTCACCCATCGATTCCCTCGCCGACTACCAGATTGCTCCGAGTGCCGGTAGCAAGAACCCCTTCGCCGTCCCGGACGCGGGGTCGAACCCGGCGCAGCACCACTACCAGGTCACGCTCAAGCCCGGCATTACGGCCGGCGCCAGTAACAACACCATGGCCGCCACTGCGAACGGTGCCGGGTCGGGGTCGGGGTGGCTGGTGCTGCGGATCTACGTCCCGGACAAGGAATCCGACCCAACAGGCGGAGTCCCGTTGCCCACTTTGTCGATGCAGCGTCAGGGCAGCAGCCCCAAGTCGATAACCACCTGCCCCCGGGCCGGTTCGGCCCAGGGCCCCACGGGCCCACTCGCCACCGAACTCAAGGCCTTGGTGAAGAAATACGCGCCGCCTGGAGGGTTCGAAGGCTGCGGGAAGTCCACGGCGAGTGCTCCGGGCTTCGCAGTGCCGAACAAGACCGGCGGCCTTTTCCCCAACCCGTACAACAAGTACTTGTGCACGCCACTGGAGTACAAGTCGGGGCGCATCGCCGTCATACGCGGCAAGGCGCCTACGTTCCCCGACACCACCAACGGTCAGTCGGTGCTCACCAAGACTCAACTCCGGTACTGGTCGCTCTGTCAGAACCAGATCCAGCTTCCCTACCCGGTGAGTTCCTGTGCCGGCGACTTCCAGACGGCCGTGGGTAAGGACGGGCAGTACACCTATGTGGTGTCCACCTCACAGGACCGTCCCGGCAACGCGACGACATCGAAGGGGGTTACCTGGATCGACTGGGGTCCCACCAACGTCAAGAGCGTCCTGTTCCTGCGGAACATGCTCCCGGCGCAGACCTTCCACAACGCGGTCCAGGACGTCAAGAAGGGGGACGATCCGGCGAAGGTGATGGGCGCGTACTACCCGACCGTCACCTACTGCACCAAGGAAGCCTTCGCCAAGATGGGACCGAACGCCTGCCCGGGCTGAGCCACAAACCGCCTTGAGCCGCATCCACGCGTCCGGGACACCACCGCCGTACAGCGATCCGTGTGCGCAGTCGTGGCACACCCGTCGGCCGGTACCGTCCGATCAGGGCGCTGGCCACGCTGCCCGTGGCCTTGATGCCGGCAGCTGCAACGCCCGGCGTTATGAAGGTCATGCCCGGTTCTACCACCAGCCCAAGCTGAAGCGTGCACGTTGCGTTCCTCGGCCTGGACAGATTTGTGTTCGTCGCGTGCCGGGCCGCTGACGCGACGGGGTCCGGTTGTCAGTGGCGGCTACCAGGCTGAATGAACGGGCCGTGATGACTGCACGGCGGCGAGCTGCCCGGCATGGTCGACCAGGAGCTCGCCGACCTCATCCATCCGGGCCTGAGCCCCACACAGGCGTGCGTTCTGGCGGTCGCGTCATGCCCAGGAGTGACGGCGGGCGCTCCGCAGGCCGCTGCGTGCCGGATCAGATCGGCGATGCGCCAGTCAGCGCGGAAGCTGTCGCCTGGGACCTGTTCGACCTCGGCGTACAGGTCGGCCAGCCGCAGCCGCCGGCCGATGGAGAGCAGCACGTCGTGGCGGGAGGCGAAGACGCACAGCGAGCACGAGCAGCTTTACCGAACCTATAAGACGCCGTCTCATTTGGAGCGCTGGGTATTCTGCACCGCGTGGTGATGGTCGAGCGCATGGTGCCAGACGAATTGTGGGAGCTGTTCCAGCG
>NZ_JBSGZV010000114.1:0-2279 GCF_053611185.1 Streptomyces sp. NPDC054834
CCCAGCTCGCGTACCGCTTTAATGGGCGAACAGCCCAACCCTTGGGACCGACTACAGCCCCAGGATGCGATGAGCCGACATCGAGGTGCCAAACCTCCCCGTCGATGTGGACTCTTGGGGGAGATAAGCCTGTTATCCCCGGGGTAGCTTTTATCCGTTGAGCGATGGCCCTTCCATGCGGAACCACCGGATCACTAAGCCCGACTTTCGTCCCTGCTCGACTTGTAGGTCTCGCAGTCAAGCTCCCTTGTGCCTTTACACTCTGCGAATGATTTCCAACCATTCTGAGGGAACCTTTGGGCGCCTCCGTTACTTTTTAGGAGGCGACCGCCCCAGTCAAACTGCCCACCTGACACTGTCTCCCCGCCCGATAAGGGCGGCGGGTTAGAAGGTCAATACAGCCAGGGTAGTATCCCACCGATGCCTCCACCGAAGCTGGCGCTCCGGTTTCCAAGGCTCCTACCTATCCTGTACAAGCTGTACCAACATTCAATATCAGGCTGCAGTAAAGCTCCACGGGGTCTTTCCGTCCTGTCGCGGGTAACCTGCATCTTCACAGGTACTATAATTTCACCGAGTCTCTCGTTGAGACAGTGCCCAGATCGTTGCGCCTTTCGTGCGGGTCGGAACTTACCCGACAAGGAATTTCGCTACCTTAGGACCGTTATAGTTACGGCCGCCGTTTACTGGGGCTTCAATTCGCACCTTCGCATACGCTAAGCGCTCCTCTTAACCTTCCAGCACCGGGCAGGCGTCAGCCCCTATACTTCGCCTTACGGCTTCGCAGAGACCTGTGTTTTTGCTAAACAGTCGCCTGGGCCTATTCACTGCGGCTCTCTCGGGCTTGCACCCTAACAGAGCACCCCTTCTCCCGAAGTTACGGGGTCATTTTGCCGAGTTCCTTAACGAGAGTTCTCTCGATCACCTTAGGATTCTCTCCTCGCCTACCTGTGTCGGTTTGCGGTACGGGCACCTCTCACCTCGCTAGAGGCTTTTCTTGGCAGTGTGGAATCAGGAACTTCGCTACTATATTTCGCTCGCCATCACAGCTCAGCCTTCACGGGAAACGGATTTGCCTATTTCCCAGCCTAACTGCTTGGACGCGGATATCCAATACCGCGCTTACCCTATCCTCCTGCGTCCCCCCATTGCTCAAATGGTGAGGAGGTGGTACAGGAATATCAACCTGTTGTCCATCGCCTACGCCTTTCGGCCTCGGCTTAGGTCCCGACTAACCCTGAGCGGACGAGCCTTCCTCAGGAAACCTTAGGCATTCGGTGGAGGGGATTCTCACCCCTCTTTCGCTACTCATACCGGCATTCTCACTTCTAAGCGCTCCACCAGTCCTTCCGGTCTGGCTTCACAGCCCTTAGAACGCTCTCCTACCACTGTTCGAAGAACAGTCCGCAGCTTCGGTGATACGTTTAGCCCCGGTACATTTTCGGCGCAGAGTCACTCGACCAGTGAGCTATTACGCACTCTTTAAATGGTGGCTGCTTCTAAGCCAACATCCTGGTTGTCTAAGCAACTCCACATCCTTTTCCACTTAACGTATACTTTGGGACCTTAGCTGGCGGTCTGGGCTGTTTCCCTTTCGACTACGGATCTTATCACTCGCAGTCTGACTCCCAAGGATAAGTCATCGGCATTCGGAGTTTGACTGAATTCGGTAACCCGGTAGGGGCCCCTAGTCCAATCAGTGCTCTACCTCCAAGACTCTTACCTTGAGGCTAGCCCTAAAGCTATTTCGGAGAGAACCAGCTATCTCCAGGTTCGATTGGCATTTCACCCCTACCCACACCTCATCCCCGCACTTTTCAACGTGCGTGGGTTCGGGCCTCCATTCAGTGTTACCTGAACTTCACCCTGGACATGGGTAGATCACCTGGTTTCGGGTCTACGACCACGTACTCAATTCGCCCTATTCAGACTCGCTTTCGCTGCGGCTCCGCATCTTCTGCTTAACCTTGCACGGGATCGTAACTCGCCGGTTCATTCTACAAAAGGCACGCCATCACCCGTTAACGGGCTCTGACTACTTGTAGGCACACGGTTTCAGGATCTCTTTCACTCCCCTTCCGGGGTGCTTTTCACCTTTCCCTCACGGTACTGGTTCACTATCGGTCACTAGGGAGTATTTAGCCTTGGAGGATGGTCCCCCCATATTCAGACAGGATACCACGTGTCCCGCCCTACTCTTCGAGTTCACAGCCTGTGTGTTTTAGTGTACGGGAGTATCACCCTGTACCCTGCGACTTTCCAGACGCTTCCACTAACAC
>NZ_JBSGZV010000115.1:0-1835 GCF_053611185.1 Streptomyces sp. NPDC054834
TCGCCTACGCCGAGAACCCCCCGAAGAAGTACCAGGACATCTACCCCATCGCCTTCGACGCCGACATGGACGGCCTCATCACCGAGACCGTCCGCATCCTGCGGCACTGGATGGCCCACGGCGTGCGGATCTTCCGCGTGGACAACCCCCACACCAAACCGGTCGTGTTCTGGGAACGCGTCATCGCCGAGATCAACCGCACCGACCCGGACGTGATCTTCCTCGCCGAGGCGTTCACCCGCCCGGCCATGATGCACACCCTCGCCCAGATCGGCTTCCAGCAGTCCTACACGTACTTCACCTGGCGCAACACCAAGCAGGAACTCACCGAGTACCTGACCGAACTCAGCGGTGAGGCGGCGGCCTACATGCGGCCGAACTTCTTCACCAACACCCCCGACATCCTGCACGCCTACCTCCAGCACGGCCACCGCCCCGCCTTCGAGATCCGCGCCGTGCTCGCCGCCACCCTCTCCCCCACCTGGGGCATCTACAGCGGCTACGAACTGTGCGAGAACACCCCCCTGCGCGCAGGCTCCGAGGAATACCTCGACTCGGAGAAGTACCAGCTCAAACCCCGCGACTGGGCCACCGCCGCACGCGAGGGCAACACCATCGCCCCCCTCATCACCCGCCTCAACACCATCCGGCGCCGGCATCCGGCGCTGCGGCGCCTCAGGAACCTGCGCTTCCACCCGACCGACAACGACGCCGTCATCGCGTACAGCAAACGCTCGGGCTCGGACACGGTTCTGGTGGTCGCCAACCTCGACCCGCACCGCACCCAGGAGGCGACGGTCTCGTTGGACATGCCGCAACTCGGCCTGGACCAGCACGCAACCGTGTCCGTGCACGACGAACTGACGGGTGAGACCTACCACTGGGGCAGGACCAACTACGTGCGCCTCGAACCCGGCCGGGCGCCGGCGCATGTACTCCATGTCCGGCGATCGTCCGCCTCGCCCCAGATCGGAGGGCCCAGCGCGTCATGACAGTCAACAGCCCCGTCCCGGACACCTTCGAGGACACTCCCGCCAAGGACCGGGACCCGGAGTGGTTCAAACGCGCGGTCTTCTACGAGGTTCTCGTCCGCTCCTTCCAGGACAGCGACGGCGACGGTGTCGGCGACCTCAAGGGCCTGACCGCCAAGCTCGACTATCTCCAGTGGCTGGGCGTGGACTGCCTGTGGCTGCCGCCGTTCTTCAAGTCACCGCTCAGGGACGGCGGCTACGACGTCTCCGACTACACCGCCGTCCTGCCCGAGTTCGGTGACCTCGCCGACTTCGTGGAGTTCGTCGACGCCTCCCACCAGCGCGGCATGCGCGTGATCATCGACTTCGTCATGAACCACACCAGCGACCAGCACCCGTGGTTCCAGGAGTCCCGCAAGAACCCCGACGGGCCGTACGGGGACTACTACATGTGGGGCGACGACGACAAGCAGTACCAGGACGCGCGGATCATCTTCGTCGACACCGAGACCTCCAACTGGACCCATGACCCGGTCCGCGGCCAGTACTACTTCCACCGCTTCTTCTCCCACCAGCCGGACCTCAACTACGAGAACCCGGCCGTGCAGGAGGAGATTCTCGCCGCCCTCCGCTTCTGGCTGGACCTGGGCATCGACGGGTTCCGGCTGGACGCCGTGCCCTACCTGTACGCGAGCGAGGGGACGAACTGCGAGAACCTGCCCGCCACGCACGAGTTCCTCCAGCGCGTCCGCCGCGAGATCGACGCGATGTACCCGGACACCGTGCTGCTGGCGGAGGCGAACCAGTGGCCGGAGGACGTCGTCGACTACTTCGGCGACTTCCGGTCCGGCGGCGACGAATGCC
>NZ_JBSGZV010000116.1:0-1745 GCF_053611185.1 Streptomyces sp. NPDC054834
CGTCCGGGGGCCCGTATTTCAATAAGTGCTCGGCAGAGGGGTGTTGGTGGGAGTCTGAGATATGACCCCGCGTCTGTCAGACCGCGTTGCCGCTCGTGCTCTGCGGGCCAAGATCGATCAGATCCTGCCGCACTTCGATGAGCGCCGCCGTCGGCTGTACCTGGCCAGTGAGGCTACGGCCCTCGGCCGCGGCGGGATCGTCCGGGTCGCCGCCGCCTCCGGCACCAGCACTGCCACCATCGCGCGAGGTATGGCCGAGTTGGCCGGTCGCTCCTCACCGACCCTGCGGGTCCGGGCTCCAGGCGCCGGCCGCAAGAGGCTGACAGAAACCGACCCTGGTCTGCTGCCCGCGCTGGAGTCGCTGATCGAGCCACACACCCGAGGCGACCCCGTCTCCCCGCTGCGGTGGACCACGCTGTCGTTACGGGCCCTGGCCTCAACCCTCACCACACAGGGCCACCCGATCAGCGCTTCAACCGTCGGACACCTGCTGCACACCCTGGGCTACAGCCTGCAGGGAACCGCGAAGACGACAGAGGGCATCAGCCATCCAGACCGCGATGCCCAGTTCACCCACCTCAATGCCACCGCTACCGAGTTCCTCAACGACGCCCAGCCGGTGATCAGCGTCGACACCAAGGCCAAGGAGTGGCTCGGCAACCGTGACCGGCCCGGTCGCACTTGGCGGCCGGGCAAGAACGCGATCAAGGTGGACTGCCACACGTTCACCACCAACGACCAGCCCATGGCGATCCCCTACGGGATCTACGACATCGCCAACAACAGCGGATGGGTCAACGTCGGCACCGACCACGACACCGCCGAGTTCGCGGTGGAGTCCATCCGACGCTGGTGGCAGCACCGCGGACGGGCGGACCACCCGAATGCTTGCAGGCTCCTGATCACCGCCGACTCCGGCGGCTCCAACGACCCTCGCCGCTGGACCTGGAAGAACAACCTGGCCGCCTTCGCACGGGAAAGCGGTCTGGAGATATCGGTCTGTCACCTACCGCCCGGAACTTCGAAGTGGAACAAGATAGAGCACCGGATGTTCTGTCACATCACCGCGAACTGGCGGGGGCGGCCGCTGACCAGCTACCAGGTCGTCCTCGAGACCATCGCCGCCACAACAACCAAGACCGGACTGACCATCGGGGCCGAACTGGACACAAGCAGCTACTGCCTCGGCATCAGCGTCACACCCGCCGAGTTCCACGCCCTTCCGATCACACCCAACACCTTCCACGGTGACTGGAACTACACACTGTCTCCCGTTCCACCGCGAGCGCCCGACGCGCCGGCAACGACACACCGGATCGACCCGGCCCTGACCGCGATGCTCACCGATCCGGCCCTGACCGGCATGTCACGAACCGCCTTCGAGCATTTGGTGGCGGTCTCGGAGCCATTCTGGGACGCCATGGCCGAGGCAGCATTCCAGCGACGCTTCCACCGCCCGCGCAGCTACCGCCACCCACAGACCAGCAGCGTGGACCACACCCACCGGCTCCTGGCAGCCATCCTGCGCGGCCGCCGAGCGGTGACCATGACATTCCTGGCCCAACTACTCGGCGTCAACCGCACCAACCTGTCCATCCAGTACCAGGACGGAAAACGGCTCCTGGACCTGCACCGGATCCTCGTCACGCCGATACCCGGATCGCCCGCCCGCACATTGGCACAGCTACACACCCGAACAACCCCCGCGCAAACCCGTCGCTGACAGTTATTGAAATACGGGCCCC
>NZ_JBSGZV010000118.1:0-1567 GCF_053611185.1 Streptomyces sp. NPDC054834
CGAGTAATAGTCAAGACCTGTGGATGACGTAGAGGTCGTGGCCCATGCAGCGAGGGCCTCCCGCTCGTTGACCAGGACCAGTAGAGTGCGCGGATGATCGTCCGTATCTGGCGGGGCTGGACAACGCCCGAGAACGCCGACGCATACCAGTCGATCGTCAGTACGAGGGTCTTGCCGGACATCGCTGCCCGAGAGCTCGACGGTTACCACGGCGCCTACCTGCTTCGGCGCACCCTCGCCGACGGCGAAGTCGAGTTCTCCACGGTCATGCTGTTCGACTCCATCGATCCCGTCCGAGAACTCGCCGGCCCGGACTACGAAGTAGCCCACGTGCCGGCCGAGGCAAGGGCCGTCCTGGCCCGATTCGATCAGCGGGCCGCCCACTACGACACGCTGTTGACCCCGGACAGTACTCGTCCTGCCTGATCGGTGGCTCAGGCCGCGCTGCGCTCGGGGCGTTCGACGAGGTGGCCGCGTTCGAAGCGGGCGCCGGCTCGGACCAGGGCAACGAGGTGAGGTGCGTTCACGGCTCGCCAGCGGGCCTGGGCGGACTCGATGAGCTTGAAGACCATCGCGAGGGCGGCGGCCCGGCTCCCGGCACCCTTGGTGACCTTCGTTCGGAGTCGCACGGTGGCGAAGGTCGATTCGATAGGATTTGTCGTACGCAGATGGATCCAATGCTCGGCCGGGTAGTCAAAGAACGCCAGCAGCTCGTCCTCGTCGTCCGTGATCCGCTTGACCACCTTGGGGTACTTTGCGCCGTACTGCTTGGCGAAGGCTGCCACCGCCTTTACCGCGTGGTCCTTGTCCTCGGCGTTGCAGATCTCCTGGATCGCGCGCTTGGCCGCAGGCTGCGCGGCCTTCGGTAGGGCGTCCAGGCAATTGGCGGTCTTGTGAACCCAACACCGCTGGTGGCGGGTGGTGGGGAAGACCTCGTTCAACGCGTTCCAGAAGCCGAGTGCGCCGTCACCGACGGCCAGGACCGGGGCGCGCATGCCGCGCCGCGCGCAGTCCCGCAGCAGCCCGGCCCATGCCTCGGATGATTCGCGGTAGCCATCGGTCATCGCGATGAGCTCCTTCGTGCCGTCCGCCCGCACGCCCATCAGCACCAGCACGGCTGCCTTCGCTTCCTCCAGGCGGATCCGCAGGTGGACGCCGTCGGCCCAGACGTAGACGTAGTCGGTGCCCGACAGGTCACGGTCCTGGAAGGCAGCGTGATCAGCCTGCCACTGGGTGGTCAGCCGGGTCACCGTCGCCGGCGAGAGGCCGGCGGCTGAGCCGAGGAACTGCTCCAGCGCAGGCACGAAGTCGCCGGTGGACAGGCCGTGCAGATAGAGCAGCGGCAACACCTCTGCGATCTTCGGGGACTTGCGGCACCAGGGCGGCAGGATCGCCGAGGAGAACCGCCGACGTTCGCCCGTGGCCTCGTCGATGCGCTTGTCGTTGACGCGCGGTGCCCTCACCTCGACCGTCCCGGCAGCGGTGGCCACCTTCCGCGGCTGGTGGTAGCCGTTGCGAACCACCATGCGGCGGCCCGACTCGTCCCGCTGCTCGGTCAACTCAGCTA
>NZ_JBSGZV010000119.1:0-1381 GCF_053611185.1 Streptomyces sp. NPDC054834
ACTAGTAGGACTCCGTTAGGTCTGTCTCGATCTTGGTGCCGTGTGTATGCCGCTGGGCAGGGGTTGGTGGCAGGTGGTGCAGGTGCCGGTCCAGCAGTTCAGCAGGTCCTGGAGGGCGTCGAGGATCTGGTAGAGGGTGAGTCCGCTGTGTCGGCTTTTGGGGCCAGCCGCTGCTCGGTGAGGAAGGCATGGGCGGCGGTGACCAGGGTGGCGTGGTGGTGCCAGCCCGGCCAGGAGCGGCCTTCGAAGTGGTCCAGGCCGAGGCCGTGCTTGAGTTCGCGGTAGTCGTGCTCGATGCGCCAGCGGATCTTCGCCAGGCGGACCAGTTCCGGGAGCGGGGTGTCGTCGGCCAGGTCGGACAGCCAGAAGCGGGTCGGTTCGTCCTCGCCGTCGGGCCACTCGGCCAGCAGTCGCACCTCGGGCAGGACACCGTCCCACCGGCCCTGCCGGGCCACCGCGGCTGCCTGGGCCAGCCGACGCGGGCGCACCCCGGCCGGCCTGACCGGAATCGCGAGGAAGCGGGAGGTCATCGGGCCCCGGGAGCCTTCCCGCCAGGTCACCTCGTTGAAGGCTTCCCATCCGGCGGCCGCTGCCAGTTCCGCTACCGGCACCGGTGGCTGCCGGTAGCGGGGAACCGGCGGGCGGCCGTTGCCGGACCAGGCCGGGGCATCGGGGTGCGCGTCATGCGGCTGGACGGTGACATCGCCGCGGATGCCGACCACGTAGGCGTGTCCCCGCTCGGCCAGGCCGGCGCGGAAGTCGGCGTTCTGCCCGTAGCCGGCATCGGCCACCACCACCGGCGGCACCAGTGCCCATCCGGCCAGTTCATCCAGGGCGTCCAGTGCCAGGCGCCACTTCTCCCGGTGCCCGACGTCCTCGGGCACGCCGGTCCGCCGGCGCCGGACAGCATCATCCGCCCACTCCTGGGGCAGGAACAGCCGCCAGTTCAGCGGGCACGAGGCCGCATCGGAGACCGCGTGCACGCTGACCGCGACCTGGCAGTTGGCCTGCTTGCCCAGCGCACCGCAGTACTGGTGCGCGACACCGACCGACATCCTGCCGTCCTTCGGGAACGACACGTCATCGACCGCCCAGGCGTCCGGGCCGACCCGCGGCACCAGCCGCTCGGCGATCCGCCGGCGCACCGGCACCGGATCCCAGGTGGACTGGTTCACGAACTGCTGCAGGTTCTGCTCGTTGCCGTCCGACAGCCGCGAGGCCATGGCCTGGATGGACTTGCGGCGACCGTTCACCATCAGTCCCCGCAGATAGCAGTCGCCCTTGGCCCGCTGGTCCTTACGCGGCACCGAGGCGAACACATCCGCCACGAATAACGCCAACGACGCCCGCACCCGGTTCACTTCATGTGCGTCCACACAGT
>NZ_JBSGZV010000120.1:0-1328 GCF_053611185.1 Streptomyces sp. NPDC054834
CATTGAGGCTTTTTCATCATCGGTCTGAGCTGGCCAAATGCAGGGTGAGGACGGCCTGGACGAGGCAGGTGATCCGGGTGGTCGAGCACCGGAGCTTGCGAAGGAGCCGCCAGGACTTGAGGGTGGCCATGGCCTGCTCGACGAGGGCGCGGATCTTCGCATGGGACCGGTTCACCGCCTGCTGACCGGTGGAAAGAGTCTCCCACCGCCCCCAGTACGGGGTACGGACCGTGCCGCCGGCACCCCGGTAGCCCTTGTCGGCCCAGCACGTGATGCCGGCCTCGGCGAGAGCGTCGACGATGCCGTGCTCGCGAGCCGCGCGGACGTCGTGGACGGCGCCGGGCAAGGCCGGTGAGACCCACAACAGCCGGCCGAAGGGATCGGCGAAGACCTGCACGTTCATCCCGTGCCTCTTGTGTTTCCCCGAGTAGTAAGGCCGGTCCGCAGCGATCCGGTCGATTGGCAGCAGGGTCCCATCCAGCAGCACGAACGCCTTGGACGATGCTGTCCGGACCGCTTCCGCAAGGGTCGGCGCGAGAGCGGCCAGGACCTCGACGGCCTCGGTGATGTACCGGTACGCGGTCGTGGTCCCGATGCCGAACCCGGCCGCGAGGTGGGCATACGGGTGGCCGTTGCGGAGATGGGCGAGCGTGAGCAGGGTCTGTCGGCCGGCACTCAGCCGCCGCCAGCGGGTACCGAGCTCCCGGCGGCGCTGACGGAGCTTGGTGGACAGGAAGCGCAGGGCAGAACTGGACACATCAACACCGGACGGGTAGACAAGCATAGGAAGCCTCTGGTGGAGACGGATTTCTTGGTCGAAAACCCATCTATCAGGGGCTTCACCTGTCTGTCAGCCCAACTGCTCGTCTCGCCCGGTAGGTTGGCAAGACCTCAGTGCGCCCCGTGCATGTGACGCGCCATAGAATCCGAGTATGCCTTCCCCGATAGCCCGCCGCTCCTTGCTGACTGCCCTGCTGGTCGTGGGACTGGCCGCATTCGGCTACTACGCTCTGCAGCCCGTACGGGAAGCTTGCACGCTTACCTCCGGACCGTATGGCTCCACCTTCACCCCAAACAGCTCCCACACCTCCGGCAGCGGCCGGTGCGGCGAAGAGCGCACGCGCTTCATGGCCTGGCTTGAGGGATAGGCGCACCCAACCGGATGAGATCGGCCACCTCGGAATGCCGGTGCAAGTTGGTGCCTGGCAGCCGCTGCGTGGGCCCGATGGTAGGCCAGGCCCCTGTTCAGCCGCGTCGTTGAAGGTGGCCTGCCACTCGGTGCGAGCAGTACGGGGCAGGCTCACTGATCAGGTTGGAAAGGGCTCATT
>NZ_JBSGZV010000121.1:0-1103 GCF_053611185.1 Streptomyces sp. NPDC054834
CTAGGGCCTGTGTGAGGTCGTGATCATTCTCGGGTTCTGGTCCCGTGCGGGGGTGGGACCTGGTAGGACGCTGAGTGTGACACGTATGCAACTCACGGACGAGCAGTGGGAGTTCATCGAGCCGTACCTGCCGATAGGCGAGTACGGTCCGTACCCCGAGCGGCTGCGGGAGCAGTTCGAGGGGGTGATCTGGCGGTTTCGGTCCAGCGCCCAGTGGCGCGAGATGCCCTCCGAGTTCGGACCGTGGCCGACGGTCTACGGGCGCTTTCGCGTCTGGCGGGACGCCGGAGTCTTCTCCGCTCTTCTGGAAGGCATGATCGCCGAGGCCGCTCGCCGGGGACAGACGGACTTATCCCTGGTCAGCGTGGACTCCACTACTGCCCGCGCCCACCACGACGCAGCCGGGATGCACCTCGGCAAGGACGTCATGGACGCCCTTGAGGAAGCCGCCGCCGAACAGGAGCGGGCCCGGCAAAAAGGGGCGGCCCGCCGGGACAGAACGGGCAGGACGGCGGGGACGACCCCGAGCAGGAAGAGCGACGGCGTATCAGGCGACGGCGCAAGTTCCGGCTGAACCAAGCCCTGCTCGGCAGATCCCGTGGCGGACTGACGAGCAAGATTCATCTCGCCGCGGACCGCAGGTGCCGTCCGCTGTCCCTCGTGCTGACCGCAGGACAGGCCGGCGACAGCCCGCAGTTCGTCCCTGTGTTGCAGAAGATTCGGGTCCGTCTGCCTGCGGGCCGGCCTCGAACCCGGCCCGGCGCTGTCGCCGCGGACAAGGCCTACTCGTCCCGCGCCAACCGCTCTTACCTGCGCAAACGCAGCATCAAGGCAGTCATTCCGGAGAAGAAGGACCAGGCCGCCAACCGGAAGAAGAAGGGCCGCCGAGGCGGCCGCCCCACGTGCCACGACAGTGATCTTTACAAGGAGCGGAACACGGTCGAGCGGCTCATCAACAAGCTGAAGGCCTGGCGGGGCATCGCCACTCGATACGACAAGTCGCCCGAGAGCTACCTCGCCGGCCTCCACCTCCGTGCCTCAATGATCTGGATCAACGACCTGCTGAAGGCAACTGGCTGATCACAACGTCACACAGGCCCTAG
>NZ_JBSGZV010000122.1:0-1017 GCF_053611185.1 Streptomyces sp. NPDC054834
GCCGCCAGGTTGCAGGAGGATGAAGTCCTCGTCAGGCCCTTCCCTGACCTCGCGACCTGCGGTTTCTCGCCCGTCTGATGCAATTCCTGAGGGTTGCCATAGAGGTCGAGCGTGGTCTGCACGTGTGCGTGACCGAGTCGGCGGGAGACAACCCACTCCGGTGTCCCGGCCAGCAGCAGCGCGGTCGCGTGGCTGTGGCGGAACCAGTGCGGCGTCCAGGAGGCCGGGCCGATGCTCTTCTTGCGCAGGGCGGACACCTTGTCCCGCACCGTGCCCTCGCGCAGGGCGGCCAGCAGCGGCTGCCGCTCCAGGTTCACCAGCAACGGCGAGCCGGTATCGATCTCGATGCCGACCTCGGCGGCCCGGCAGGCGAGGTGGGTGAGGTAGTCGGCGAACAGTCGCTCCAGGTCGCAGCCGACATAGACCCGTCGGGGGCGCATCATCTTCACCCTGGCCCCGTTCGTGTTGTCCTCGCGCGGCACGATCTCGACATAGGGAGTGGAACCGCGGCCCATGACGAAGTCGCAGATCCGCAGGCCCAGGGCCTCGCCCAGGCGCATGCCGGTCTCCGCGAGCAGGGCGAACAGCAGCCGGTCGCGCAGGTTGCCCGCCCACTCGCCGACCGTGGCGTCCGGCATCGCGCAGCCGTCCAGGATCGCCTGGATCTCGGAGGGCAGCAGCAGCGGCGGGCGCCCACGATGCCGCTGGCGACGGACCCTGACCAGCGAGGACGGGGCCGGCGCGGTGCGGGCGTCCAGGTGCGCGAGTAGGCCCCGGGCCGGAGCCTGGCGCGGTGTCCCGCGCATGAGCCGTCCCGCGACCGGCACCGAGAAGACCGCCTCCTGCCAGCGATAGAAGGAGATCAGCGCGGCCAGTCTCGCCTCCAACGTCCCTTCCTCCGGAACCTGTTCGGGCTGCACCAGGGTTGGGAACTGCTGCAGAGTGACAGTGCGTGGGCGCGTTCTGGTGTGTATGAGTGAGCGTCTCGGTCACATCGTGCGTGTGCGCCTGAGTGGG